>CANIFU010000016.1 GCA_947466965.1 Bacteroidota bacterium | reverse complement strand
TGTTGACGCTTTTAATTTTATTAGTAAAGTAAAATTTTAATAAGGACAATTTCCCCTTGGAGAAGATGTTAGTGGGATTGATGTTGGCGCTTTTAATTTTATTAGTAAAGTAAAATTTCAATAAGGACAATTCCCCCTTGGAGAAGGGGGCAGGGGGATTGATGTTGGGTATCACAATTGTAAAGAAATATGACTTATAATAAGGAACTAAAACCATTCGCTCGAGAAAATAGAAACAATTCTACTTTCGGTGAGATATTATTATGGAAAAATGTGTTAAGCAGGAAACAGACAGGTTATCAATTCAATCGTCAATATCCAATTGAAAACTTTATTGTAGATTTTATTTCACGAAGTTTAAAACTTGTTATAGAAGTAGATGGATATTCTCATCAGTTTAAATATGATACCGATATTAAGAGAGATAAAAGATTAAATGAACTAGGATATAAAGTAATTAGGTTTACCGAGCATGATGTAAAACACGATTTTGAAAACGTTAGAAGAGCATTGAATATTTATATTGAGGAATTCATTGAAAATGAATCAATCCCCCTAGCCCCCTTCTCCAAGGGGGAAGAGCAAGAAGTGACATTACCAATAATAGCCTCAAAAGAAGAAACGAACTCAATCCCCCTAGCCCCCTTCTCCAAGGGGGAATAAAAAATGAACGCAAAACTCGAAATAGCATGTTTTAATTTAGAATCAGCACTCATTGCCCAGCAAGGTGGTGCCGACAGAATAGAGTTATGTGACGACTTCTCTTCAGGAGGAATTACTCCGAATTATGGAACGTTTTTAGCAGCCAGAAAACTAATTCACATTCCACTTTTTGTGATGATTCGTCCACGTGCTATTAATTTTATTTATACAGATAATGAGTTTGAACAAATGAAAAAGGATATCTTGTATTTTAAAAAAATGAAGGCGGATGGATTTGTGTTTGGAATTTTAAATGAAGATGGAAGCGTAGCTGTTGATAAAAACAAAGCATTAGTTGAATTAGCAAAGCCTTTACCTTGTAGCTTTCATAGAGCATTCGATGTTTCTAAAAATTTACAGCAGAACTTAGAAGATGTGATTGCGTGTGGTTTTAAAACAATACTCACATCCGGATTGACAAAAGCTGCCATGGATGGAATTGAAAATTTAATAGAATTACTAAAGCAGTCGAATAATAGAATTACAATAATGCCTGGAGGTGGAGTTCGTTCATCAAATCTTGAATTGCTCAAGTCGAAAGTTGAAACCCCTTATTATCATTCATCTGCAATTGTAAAAAATGATAGAGCTGATTTGGAAGAAGTGAAATTGCTTAAAGTGAAATTATCATGAAGTGTCGTTTGTTAAAATATTTATTTGTAATCATTTTCCCTTTTGTGCTTCCTGCGCAGATGCTTGAAAAAAAATTCATAAAAAATAAATGGGAATTCAAAAAGGCGAGTGATAAAAAATGGTTGAAAGCCGTTGTTCCCGGAACAGTTCACACCGACCTGTTTTATAATAAACTTATACCTGATCCATTTTATGCTGATAATGAAAAAGAGTTGCAGTGGATCGAAAATGAAGATTGGGAATATCAAACTACGTTTATAGTTTCGAAATCAGAATTGTTGCAATCTCATCTTGAATTGAAATTTGATGGCTTGGACACCTATGCTAAGGTCTATGTAAACGATTCACTTATTCTTATTGCTGATAACATGTTTCGGAGCTGGAAGTCCGATATTAAAAAATATGTGCACAAAGGGAAAAATAAATTACATGTTGTGTTTGAATCTGCTGTAAATAGAGGGAAAGCAGAAGCAAAAAAACTTGCTTACACTTTACCTGGCGATGAAAAAGTATTTACGAGAAAAGCGCAGTATCAATATGGTTGGGATTGGGGGCCTCGTTTTGTGACCTGTGGAATATGGAAAAATGTGACAATGCTCAGTTGGAGCGACGCACGGATTCTAAATATAAAGTATATCCAACAGTCCTTATCAGATACTCTTGCCGAATTGGAGTTTGTTTGTGAGATACAAAGTGATCTAGATGCAAATGCCTACCTCGAAATAATGAAGGAAAATAAAATCGATTATAGTGGTCAGATCATTTCTAAACTAAAGCTTAAAAAAGGAATTCATAGATACTCTGTTTTTTATAATGTGAAAAATCCTCAGAGATGGTGGAGCAATGGTTTGGGTTTTCCCACATTATACAATTTTGAAATAAGTCTTTCTTATGACTCTCGTTTTCTTGATAGGAAACTAATTGATATTGGCTTGCGTACCATCGAATTGATTCAAGATAAGGATAGTATTGGAAAAAGTTTTTATTTTAAATTAAATGGTGTTCCTGTTTTTATGAAGGGCGCCAATTATATTCCACAAGATAATTTCCTTCCTCGTGTAAAAAAAGAGAAGTACGAAACAATTATTGAAAATGCTGTAGATGCCAATATGAACATGTTACGCGTTTGGGGCGGTGGCGTATACGCCGATGATGCCTTTTACAATGCCTGTGATAAAAACGGAATATTGGTTTGGCAGGATTTTATGTTTGCATGTGCCATGTATCCTGGCGACGATCATTTTGTAAACAATGTTGCTCAAGAAGTGATCTATCAAATCGAGCGTTTGCGAAATCATCCATGTGTTGCTTTGTGGTGTGGAAACAATGAAGTGGAAGAAGGATGGAAAAATTGGGGCTGGCAAAAACAATTTAACTATTCAGCAACAGATTCAACTGAAATTGCACAAAATAATTTCGCCTTATTTGATAATCTTATGAATGATTTAGTGACGATGCATGATGGTAGTAGAGCCTATTGGCCTTCTTCTCCGAGTATCGGTTGGGGGCATAAAGAAAGTTTGCAACAAGGAGATTCACATTATTGGGGAGTATGGTGGGGAATGGAACCTTTTGAAAATTACGAAAAAAAAATTGGCAGGTTTGTCAGCGAATACGGATTTCAAGGAATGCCAAGTTTGAATACATTCTATAGATTTGGTGCTTTTGATTCTAAAATTGTCAAACACAATTCAACTGATACAATTGACTCTGATATTATAAATGCGCATCAAAAACATCCAACAGGATATAAGACGATTAATACATATATGGAACGAGATTATAGTGTTCCTAAAAAAATAGAAGACTATATTTATGTCTCACAACTCCTTCAATCAAAAGGAATGAAAATGGCCATTGAAGCGCACCGAAGAGCTAGACCCTATTGTATGGGAACCTTATATTGGCAGATGAATGATTGTTGGCCAGTTACTTCATGGAGCTCTGTGGATTATTTTAATCATTGGAAAGCTTCGCACTATCAAGCCAAGCGTTCATATAAAGAGGTAATAATTACAATCGATCAACAGGAGGATTCCTGCTTTGTGTATGTGGTTTCTGATTTGCTGCAAGGGCTAAAGGCTGATTTATCAATTGGATTGTATGACTTTACCGGTAAGGTATTGTGGTCAGAGAAATTACCAATTGTAATAGATGCCAATACGTCAAAAAAAGTGTACCGATTTAATAAAAATAATTTTGTTGGAATTGATTTTAAAAAAGTATTTTTAAAATCCTCCATCATTCAATCCAATAATCCGATTTTAGAAGTAACTGCGGTTCATTATTTTGTTAAGCCAAAGGAGCTTGTTCTTTATAAGCCTAATTTCACTGTTCGGGAAGATGTTTGTGGTAAAGGTCAATGTTTTAGTATCACATCAGACGTGCTGATGAAAGATGTTTTTATTACTTTTAATGGACAAGATGTAAACTTGAATGATAATTATTTTGATCTTTTACCTGGAGAAAAAAAAATAATCTATATACCTGAACAGATGAAATTAAATCATCTTGAAAATAAAGTTATAGTTAAATCACTTGTTGATACGTATTAATATGAAATATTATATTTTTTTAGCAATCCATTTTTTGTTTTTTGTAGGCTCGCTTTCAGCACAACAAAACTATTCTAAGCATGTCGATCCAATGATTGGAACAGGAGGTCATGGTCATACCTTTCCGGGAGCAACTGTTCCTTTTGGAATGGTGCAGCTTTCTCCGGATACACGTATTGATGGGAGTTGGGATGGTTGTAGTGGTTACCATTACAGCGATTCGGTTATCTATGGCTTTTCACATACACATTTAAGTGGCACAGGATGCAGTGATTTCGGCGATATTATGCTTATGCCAATGATGGGTCCATCTAGCTATGATAGAACGAAATACGCCTCCAAATTTTCTCATAAAAATGAAAAGTCAAGTGCAGGATTTTATGCTGTTAAATTAGAGGATGATAGCATTGATGTGGAATTGACGGCAAACACTCGTGTAGGTATTCATAAATATACATTTAATAAAGACGGAGAAGTCAACATCATTCTTGATTTGGAACACCGTGATAAATTATTAGACGGACAGATTGTTGTTTCAAACTCAAGAACATTAAATGTCTATAGGAAGAGCGAAGCGTGGGCAAAAGAGCAAATACTTTTTGCAAGAATAGAATTTTCAAAAGATTTTATAGAGAATACCCCGCTAAGGAAAGAAATGAAAGGTTCAGCCGGAACTTATTATAGTTCTTGTCAGTCCTTCGGTTTCAAGATAAAAAAAGACGAAGTAATCATGGTAAAGGTATCGCTTTCACCTGTTAGTTATGAAGGTGCTGAAAAAAATATGAAAGCAGAATTACCGGATTGGGATTTCGAGAAAATAAAAAAAGCAGCAGCTGCTGCATGGGATATAGCGTTAAGTAAAATAGAAGTTCAATCCAATGATTCTGAAAAGTTGAAAATATTTTATACATCCCTCTATCACACCATGATACAACCGAATGTGGCGATGGATGTAGATGGGATGTATAGAGGTAGAGATGGGGAAACTCATAAAGCGAATGGATTTACCTATTATTCTGTTTTCTCTTTATGGGATACCTTTCGTGCCGCGCATCCATTGTATACAATCATTGATCAGAAACGAACAGCTGATTTTATCAATACGTTTTTGGCTCAGTATGATCAAGGTGGGCGATTGCCTGTTTGGGAGCTCGCAAGTAATGAAACCGATTGTATGATTGGTTATCACGCTGTGAGTGTAATAGCAGATGCAATGCTGAAAGGAATAAAAGGATTTGATTATGAACAAGCCTTTGAAGCAAGTAAACACAGTGCCATGTTGGATCATTTGGGTTTAAAAGCATATAAACAAAATGGATTTATTGCAATGGACGATGAACATGAAAGTGTTTCGAAAACATTGGAATATGCTTATGATGATTGGTGCATTGCACAAATGGCTTCTATTTTAAATAGACCAACAGATTACACCTATTTTATGAAACGCTCACAATCGTGGAAAAATGTTTTTGATAAGGAGAAAGGTTTTATGCGACCAAAGAAAAATGGAGGCTGGTTAACGCCATTTGAACCCCGCGAGGTGAATAATAATTTTACTGAAGGAAACTCCTGGCAATATACTTTTTTTGTTCCTCAAGATATTTACGGTTTGATAAATGCAATGGGAGGAGAGCAAAAATTTGAAAATAAATTAGATGAATTATTCACTACATCCAACCAAACTACAGGAAGAGAACAAGTCGATATAACAGGATTAATTGGGCAATATGCGCATGGTAACGAACCCAGCCATCACATGGCCTATTTATATAATTTTGTAAGCCGGCCTTCTAAAACACAAAGCCGAATTCATCAAATCCTAACGGAGTTTTATAAACCTTTGCCGGATGGATTGATTGGTAATGAAGATTGCGGACAGATGAGCGCATGGTATGTATTGAGTGCTTTAGGAATTTATCAGGTTACTCCAGGTGCTGGAAGTTTTATGATTGGTACTCCCGGATTTTCTTCTGCAAAAGTTCATTTAGAGAATGGTAAGATTTTTACTATAAGTTCAAAAAACAATTCGATTGATAATTACTATGTCAAATCAACGACCTTAAATGATCATGAATATCCCGAAGATTTTATTGCATACACAGATATAATGGAGGGTAGTAACTTGTTTTTTGAGATGAGCAGCACTGCCAAAGATGATTTTAAGTATTCTTTACCACCTCAAAAGTCGACCGCAGAACGAATATTGCCTGTTCCTTCTATTGCAGTAAAATCAAGAGTTTTTGATGACAATACCTTGGTTGAAATAAATTCTTCTGCAAATACATATTATGCTTTATCACCGATGGAAAATGCTCCAATGAGCTATCAATTATATGAAAAACCTTTTGTAATAAATGATTCAAGAACGATTTATGCATATTCCGATAATGGATCTAAAAAGAGTGATACCATTTCCGGTAGTTTTTTTAAACGCCCGAATCATTGGAAAATTGATATTCATTCGAAATACAATTCCCAATATACTGCCGGTGGTGATGAAGGACTCATTGATGGTTTACATGGAGATCTGAATTGGAGAAAAGGCGAGTGGCAAGGATACCAATCACAGGACTTTGAAGCTGTGATCGATTTAGGACAAAATAAAAAATTGAGCACCTTCGAAGTTGGTTTTTTGCAAGACTCCCGTTCTTGGATTTTAATGCCTGTAAAAGTCGAATTTTATGCTTCTTCTGACAATAAAACGTTTGTACTCATCGGCTCAGAAACTCATACAATCAGTCCGAAAGAGGATTTGACTCAGATCAAACAGTTTGTTCTGTCCAATCAACAAGTTAAAGCTCGATTTATTAAAGTGAAAGCCTATAATTTTGGGAAACTTCCCGAATGGCATATGGGTGCTGGTGGCGATGCTTTTATCTTTGTGGATGAAATTACAATCAAATAAGTTTCCTTTTTTATTAAATATTTTCTCTGGGCTGTTGTTTAATTATTAGTTAACATTGTAAACAATTAACAATTTTAACTATTTTTGTCTCATGTTGTATGATCAAAATAAAAAAGTGAATCAATGCATGCCTCTGGGTAAATTCATGGGCGCTATTACCAAAAGTTATTTTGGGGCATTAAGTAAAAAAATGGAGCACACCGGAATCGACAGACACTTTTCTACATTGATAGCCATTGATAAAACAGCGCATAATTGCACACAACAATATTTGTCGGACTTGCTAAGTTTTGATAAAGTGTCGATGGTAAGGATATTGGATTACTTGGTGGCTAAAAAAATGATTACTCGTTCTGTTAATCCTGATGACAGAAGAGAACATTTTGTAAATCTTACAAAAAAAGCAAAAAAGATAATGCCTAAAATTTACGACGGTATTAAAGAAATGAATTCGATTGCATTTAAAAATATTAAAAAAAAGGATCAGGAAATATTTTATTCCTGTATCACTGAAATATTTAAGAATGTTGAACGGCTTCCTGCAAATGAAGTAGACATTCAACTAAAAAAAAATAAACGAACATGAAGATCAAAAATTTACTTGTAATAATAGTGGTTGTTGTTGTACTTTTAGCACTTAAGTATTTATACTTTCCTACCGAAACTTCTCATACTGATCAGAAAAACGGTAAGCCGGGTGCTAAGTCGATGCCGAGTAATGTTACAGCCATTGTTGTTAAAGCAGAAAAATTAAATAATGAAGTGTACGCTTCCGGAACAATAATCGCGAATGAAGAAGTTAATTTACAGCCCGAAATGTCAGGGAAAATCATCTTGATTAATTTTGAAGAAGGAAGTCGCGTTTTTAGAGGGCAGTTATTAGTTAAAATAAATGATGCCGACCTACAAGCGAATTTTAAAAAATTGCAGTTACAGCTTACGTTGTCTGAACAGAAATTACAACGTGAAAAACAGTTACTAGCTATTTATGGAATTAGTCAAGAGCAATTTGACGGAGTTCTGAATCAATACAATGTACTCAAAGCCGATCTGGATTTTGCAGCTGCCCAAATTGCTAAAACAGAAATCAAAGCACCGTTTGATGGTATAATCGGATTGAAGAATGTGAGCGAAGGGGCTTTTGTTTCCAATAATCAAATTATTGCAAGCATCCAGCAGATCAATCCCGTTAAAATTGATTTTTCTGTTTCGGAAAAGTACGCTTCAATAGTAAAAAAAGGGGATAAACTTTCTTTTACTATTGAAGGAAATAATCAAACGCTACTTGCCCAAGTTTTTGCAATTGAACCCAAAATAGAACTGCTCACACGCACGCTTCGTGTCAGAGCAATTTGTCCGAATCTGAAAGGTGATATTTTTCCGGGATCTTTTGCCCGTGTTCAATTGGCTTTGAATGATATAGATGCTGCATTGATGATTCCAACGGAAGCTATAATTCCGGATCTGAAAGGTAAAAAAGTTTATAAAATTAAAGATGGTAAAGCGGAGCCAGTAAAAGTAATAACGGGATTACGAACGGATCAGAAGATTCAGATCATAGATGGATTAGTTGATGGAGATACAGTAATTGTGCGAGGAATAATGACCTTAAGACCAGGTGCTGTTGTAAATGTAACGGAAATAAAATAAATGCAAGTATGAACATATCATCTATAAGCATAAACCGACCTGTACTTGCAATAGTAATGTCAATCATTATTATTTTGTTTGGTGCTATCGGATATAATTATTTAGGCGTTCGGGAATATCCTTCTATTGACCCACCTATCATTACTGTTAAAACCAATTATGCAGGCGCAAATGCCGATGTAATTGAATCTCAAATTACTGAGCCATTAGAAAAAGTTTTGAATGGTATTGAAGGTGTACGAACAATTTCTTCGGCAAGTAATCAAGGTTCAAGTACAATCACTGTTGAGTTTAATTTGGATGCAAATATTGAAGCTGCAGCAAATGATGTTAGGGATAAAGTTTCTCAGGCAGTAAGACAATTGCCTCAGGATATTGATGGTTTACCAACTGTCACAAAGTCGGATGCAAACTCGGATGCAATCTTGTCAATGACTATACAAAGTGATTCTAAAAATCAATTAGAACTATCTGCTTTTGCAGAAAATGTAATAGCAGAACGTTTGCAGACAATACCAGGAGTAAGTTCGATTCAGATTTGGGGACAAAAGAAATACGCAATGCGTATGTGGATGAATCCTGATAAACTTGCTGCATTTGGACTTACACCTCTTGATGTGAAGTTGGCTTTAGATCGAGAAAATGTTGAATTGCCATCGGGTAAAGTTGCTGGCAATACAACCGAACTCACTGTAAAAACCGTTGGAAAACTGAAGGATGAAATTGCATTTAACAATATGATCATTCTTTCGGATGGCAATAAAGTTGTTCGTTTTAAAGATGTAGGCCTTGCAGTTCTCGGACCTGAAAATGAAGAAACAATTCTGCGTAATTCCGGTGTGCCGATGATCGGGCTTGGCTTAGTTCCTCAGCCGGGAGCAAATTATGTTGCTATTGCAGATGAATTTTATAAGCGTTTGGCGCAAATTGAAAAAGATCTTCCGAAAGATTTTCATATTGGAATTGCCTTGGATAATACAAAATTTGTAAAGCGTTCCATTTTGGAAGTGAAGGAAACATTGATCATTGCTATTGTTTTGGTAATCTTGATAATTTATTTATTCTTCAGAGATTGGCTGGTCGCTTTTCGTCCCTTAATTGATATTCCCGTTTCATTGATTGGAGCTTTTTTTATTATGTATCTCATGGATTATTCAATAAATGTATTGACACTTCTTGCAATTGTTCTTGCTACCGGACTTGTTGTGGATGATGGAATTGTTGTTACAGAAAATATATATAAAAAAATTGAAGGAGGAATGAATCCAATTGAAGCAGCGCATAAAGGATCTAAAGAAATATTTTTTGCAGTTATTTCTACTTCAATAACACTTGCTGCAGTATTTATGCCTGTCATATTTTTAGAAGGTTTTGTAGGGAGGTTATTCAGGGAATTTGGTGTTGTAATAGCCGGAGCAGTATTAATATCTGCATTCGTTTCATTAACGCTTACTCCAATGCTTAATGCATATATGGTTCGGAAGAAGCCTAAAAAGAGTCGTTTTTATGAAATGACGGAGCCTTTTTTTGTGAAAATGGTCAATAGTTATGACAACTCACTTGCGCGTTTTATGAAAAAGAGATGGATGGCATTTGGGATTATTGTCGCAAGTTTTGGGATCATCTATTTTGCAGGAAATGCTGTTCAATCAGAATTAGCGCCACTTGAAGATCGCAGCTGGTTTCGAGTTTCAATTACTGCTCCTGAAGGTGCTTCCTATGAATATACCGATGCGTATATGCAAAAATTTGCAGATTTTATAAATGATTCAATTACGGAAAAACGAATTTGCCTTACTGTTACTGCTCCCGGTTTTAGTGGTTCTGGTGCTGTAAATACAGGTTTTGTTCGTCTTGCTTTGACAGAGCCAAATGAACGGAAACGATCACAACAGCAAATTGCAGATTATATTTCTAAATCAACGAAAGCATTTCCGGAAGCAAAAGCATTTGTAATTCAGGAGCAAACAATTTCTTCTGGTGGCTCCAGAAGTGGATTGCCTGTTCAGTTTGTATTGCAGGCTCCTAGTTTTCAAAAGTTGAAAGAGAAATTGCCTTTATTTCTAGAGGAGGCAAATAAAAGCAACGTGTTTCAGATGGTAGATGTGAATTTAAAATTCAATAAACCGGAATTAAATATTACAATTGATAGAGAAAAAGCAAAAGGAATGGGCATTTCTGTTAGCGATATAGCCCAAACATTACAATTAGCTCTTAGCGGACAGCGTTTTAGTTATTTTAATATGGAAGGGAAACAATATCAGGTTATTGGTCAATTCGAAAGATCAAAACGTGATGAGCCATTGGATTTGAAATCGATGTATGCAAAAAATAATAAAGGTGAAATGGTTCAACTCGATAATGTTGTAACAATTGTTGAACAAAGCAGCCCGCCTCAACTGTATCATTACAACCGTTATCAGTCTGCAACAGTTTCTGCCGGATTAGTAGGAGGTAAAACGATTGGTGATGGTATAAAAGAAATGGAAGCTATTGCAAAACGCGTTCTAGATGATTCCTTTTCAACGGCTCTTACCGGACCTTCTAGAGATTTTCAGGAAAGCTCTTCCAATGTTATGTTTGCATTTATACTTGCATTACTAATTATTTATCTTGTTTTAGCAGCTCAGTTCGAAAGTTTCATTGATCCCTTCACTATCATGATAACCGTGCCACTCGCTTTGTGTGGTGCACTGATTTCTTTGTGGTATTTTAATCAGACATTAAATATTTTTAGTCAGATTGGTATCATCATGTTGATTGGTTTGGTTACTAAAAATGGAATTTTAATTGTTGAATTTGCAAATCAATTGAAGGAGCAAGGCCGAACGGTTAAAGAAGCCATTCAAGAAGCCTCTGCTGCAAGACTTCGCCCTATCTTAATGACTAGCATTGCAACGGCATTGGGTGCTATGCCAATTGCTTTATCATTAGGTGCGGGTGCAAAAAGTAGAGCGGCAATGGGAGTTGTAATTGTTGGTGGGATTTTATTTTCATTGGTATTGACTTTATATGTGATTCCTGCTATTTATTCATATTTTTCTAAAGAGCGTAAGCATGAAATTAAATAAGTTTATTTTGATTTGTTTTTTGTTTTTATTTTCACATTCTCTTCTTACTGCCCAGGAGCAATTGACTTTGGAACAGGCGATTGATATTGGACTGAAATCAAATTACGACATTACAATTGAAAAAAATAATGCGTCAATTGCCTCTTCAAACAATACGCTTGGAAATGCCGGGATGTTACCCAAAATTGATCTTCAGGCAGCTACAAGTTTATCGAATAATGCTACAAAACAAGAGTTTTCAAGTGGCTTGCTTGTAGATAAAAGTGGCGTGCAATCAAACAATGTGAATGCTGGTATTTATTTAACATGGACGCTCTTTGATGGATTTAAAATGTTTGCAGCCCATAATCGTCTTAAAGAACTGGATGCCATGGGTGCTTTGTCATCTAAAATTGCCATCGAAAATATGGTCTCTCAAATAATTATTACTTATTATAATGTAGTACGACAAAAGCAATTGATCAAAGGACTTTCAGATAATATTTTAGTTTCCGAAGAACGTTTAAAAATTGCAGAACTGCGTTTTAATATTGGTTCGGGCTCAAAGCTTGACGTCTTGCAAGCTAAAATTGACATGAACGCTCAAACATCAAATTTATATAGGCATAAAACGTTTTTTTTAGATCTTAAATTAAATTTGAATCAATTGCTTGCAAGAAATAGTGAAACGGAATTTGATGTTGTAGAAATAATTCCTGTTGAATTTCTATTGAAATTTGAAGAATTAAAAATGGAGCTACTAAATAATAATTCGGCACTAACATATGCCCAGCGTTCTATTCATCTCACACAGCATCTTTTAAAAGAAACAAAATCTCAATGGTATCCAAAATTTAATTTTAATAGTAGTTATTTATTTTCACGAAACGAGAATCAGGCTGGTTTTTCCTTATTAAATCAAAATCTTGGACTTAATCTTGGTCTTACTGCAAGCTGGACTATTTTCAATGGTTTAAATACGCGTCATCAAATAAAAAATGCACACTTACAATACCAAAATGCCGATCTAGCTTATAAAATTGTAAAATTACAACTTGAACAAGCATTGCTTTCTTCTTTTAAAAAATATCAGGAAGATCAAAAGGTACTGCAACTTGAAGAAGATAATGCTTTACTTACAAAGGAAGCTGTTGACATCGCTTTGGAGCGTTTTAGAATTGGTTCGAGCACGTCTGTCGAATTAAAAGAAATCCAGAAAAGCTACGATGAGGCACTTACTCGTTTAGCAGATGCACGATATAGTGCAAAAGTTTCCGAAACGCAGCTGATGAAATTAAGTGGAAAGGTTTTGAAATAGATCAATTTCTGATGATGTATTTTTATGATGCGGTAAATCATCTTTCCATTCAGAACTAATTATATCCACTTCTTTTTTGTTTGCCCCAGGTTTGAACCATGCTAAAAATGAGGTGTCTAAAAAAGAAGAGAGACAAGCTGTAAGGCTTGTCTCTCTAAGTACCCGGGATCGGACTTGAACCGATACGTCCGCAATGGACACAGGATTTTAAGTCCTGCGTGTCTACCAATTCCACCACCTGGGCATTAAAATGAGTTTTATGGTAGCAAAACTCAATGTTTTTAATCCTTTTCTTAATCCCTTTTAAAATAACAAAAGCCCCTAAAAGGCTTTATTTATGTATTAAACAGTCGAATAAAGAATTATAACGATGCAAATGTAAGAAAAAATAAGTTTAATGCAATTGGTTTGTGGAATTTTGTCTAAAAAATTCGATTTTTATTGACACGTAAGGGGTTCAAGGGCGGATTTTCAAGGTAGGTGACACTACTTTTTCGGGTATTTTAATTGAAAAGTCAAAAAATACAACGGGTTTAAATTTGAAGCACATCGGTAGAAAAGAAATAGCAGCCCTCAACTTATAAAATGTTACAAATTCAATTAAATATTGTATATTTGTTAGTAATAACTGACATTAAGTCGATATATAAACTATAATGATAGTAAAAACTAACATAAATGCAATGAGTGATGATGCTATAGTGGCTAATCTGGGTGGATTCATTAAGCATCATCGTTTAGAGCAAAATAAAACTCAGAGCCAAGTGGCCGAACAAGCTGGTATTAATAGGCTAACGCTGATTGAGTTCGAAAGAGGTAAACGTATAAGCATCATTACTTTTATTCAGTTACTGCGTGCATTAAACTTGTTGCACATGCTGGAGCAATTTAAAATTAATCCACAATTAAGTCCTATACAATTAGCTGAGATGGAACAAGCAAAGCGTAAGAGGGCAACAAGAACAAAAAAAACAAGCAAAAAAACTAAATCAAACTGGTAATGATTACAACAGCTTTTATAAATATTTGGCATCAACGTATAGGAGCCATTGCGTGGAACTCTGATACGGGTTTAGGTTCATTTGAATATGAAGCGACTTTTTTAAAAAACAACTTGAACCTTGCGCCAATTAAAATGCCAATAGAAGGTGCAGCAAGAAGAGTTTTTACTTTCTCCGAATTAAGAGATGTAAAAACATTTAAAGGTTTGCCTGGATTGTTAGCGGATGTATTACCGGACAAATATGGTAACGCTTTAATCAATACTTGGCTTACACGTCAAGGAAGAGCATCCGATAGTTTAAATCCTGTAGAAATACTCTGCTTTATTGGTCAAAGAGGTATGGGAGCTTTGGAATTTGAACCTACAATACTAAAATCAAATAATACGGCTTCCAAAATTGAAATAAGTAATTTGATTGAAATAGCAGAAGGAATACTTTCAGGAAGAAAAGATTTTAGTTCAAAACTTAAACCGAATGAAGAAAAAGCTTTGCTCGATATTTTAAAAATTGGTTCTTCAGCAGGAGGAGCGAGAGCTAAGGCAATAATTGCGTACAACACTAAAACATATGAAGTAAGAAGTGGACAAGCGGATGCCCCGAAAGGATTTACACATTGGTTAATTAAATTTGATGGAGTTACTGACAAGCAGTTTGGTTCTTCCAGTGGATATGGCCGTGTTGAAATGGCGTACTATCTGATGGCTAAAGATGCTGGAATTCAAATGACCGAATGTAAATTATTCGAAGAAAACGGTAGAGCACATTTTATGACGCGTAGGTTTGATAGAAAAAATGGAAAAGATAAACTGCATGTACAAAGTTTTTGCGCTATGCAGCATTACGATTTTAATGAGGTGAATCAATACAGCTACGAACAACTTTTTGAAACCATGAGAATGCTTGGTTTGCCCTACCCGCAAGCTGAACAGCTTTACCGCAGAATGGTGTTTAATGTGATGGCTCGTAATTGTGATGACCACACCAAAAACTTTGCTTTTATAATGGATAAGAAAGGCAATTGGAGTTTATCTCCCGCTTATGATGTTTGCCATGCTTACAGGCCAGGAAGCGAATGGGTAAACCAACATGCTTTAAGTATTAACGGCAAAAGAAAAAATATTTTGAAAACTGATTTGCTGGAAGTGGCAAAGAGAATGAATGTAAAAAAAGCTCCAAGTATTATTAAACAAATTGGAGATGTAGTTGGTAACTGGAAAGGGTATGCAACTAAAGTAAAGGTTGATAGGAAATTGAAAGAAGCTATAGAAAAAACATTGGTCATCATTTAAAGAATTCTCCATTTTAAGTTCTACTAACTTATGTACTGTTTTTTTTGAGGTAGGGCTTACCTTATTTGTCGCTACTTTTTAGGAAATCGTCGTGGGATGTAATTTAAATAGGGAAGTGTTACTGTGCATTCAACTTTTGAAGTCCTGCGTGTCTACCAATTCCACCACCTGGGCAAACATACTTAAACCAAAATTTTGTTTTTGCAAAATTTGTCTGTTTAAGTTAACCCGATATTATTCGGGATTTTTCTTCTCCGGACAAGGTAGTTGAACCGGATGCATTCAAAAAAAATACCCTCTCTGAAAAAGGTGAGGGTTTCCTTTAGAGCGAAAGACGGGGTTCGAACCCGCGACCTCGACCTTGGCAAGGTCGCGCTCTACCAACTGAGCTACTTTCGCATGTTATGTCAATTAAATTCCCGAAAATTGAACTTGCCGGCAAAATCCCTGTTTCTTTATTGGGATTGCAAAAGTAAGTATTTTTTTAATTCTGCAAAATTTTTAAGCTAAAATCAATCTATTTTTATTTCTCATTTATTTATAGACTTTTTTGCTATAAAACGTATATTTATGAAGTAAAATTTGAATGATGGCAAAAATGAATAAAGTAATGGCAGGGTATCACATGCTCATGATTCTGTCGCAGGTGGATGGCGAATTTGATGCCGCTGAAGGTAAAGTGGTGGTCAAGTACCTAAAGGAGGCTTTCCCTTTTCGTGTTGATTTAGACAGTGAAATGGCTGTTTTAAGTGCTTTGGCACAAGACGATTACTTTATGCATTTTAATAATGCAATGAATGATTTTTATGAAGATTCGATCCCGCAGGAGCGGACAGCTTTTTTAAATTTTGCAGCAAAAATCGTGAAAGCAGATAAAAAAATTACTTCCGAAGAAAATAAATACCTAAAGGAATTGTTTTTTGCTTGGGAATCTGAGTTTGAAGGGGAATAAGAAACCTTAGAATCCGTTTAAAAAGAAATGGAGTCTATTGCTTCAGTTCAAATACTTTTAATAAATTATCCCCCAATCATCTTTTTGATCTCGTTTAATTTCATTAATGCTTCTACAGGAGTTAATATATTAATATCTGTTTTTTGAAGCTCCTCTTTTATATTTTCTAAAACAGGGTCATTCAGTTGAAAGAAACTTAATTGCATACCTTCATCATTTTCAATGTTTGTTTCTTTATTATTTATTGCAGGATTAAACGCAGCTTGATCTTTGTTTTTTGATTTTTGCTTTCCGTTTCCTGTATCTCTCTCGCTTTCCAATTGAAACAATACTTCATTCGCTCTGTCGAGCACTTTTTTGGGCATGCCTGCCATCTTCGCTACCTGAATTCCAAAACTGTGCGCACTACCTCCTGCAACTAATTTTCGCATGAAAAGAATTTTGTTTCCAACTTCTTTTACCGATACATTGTAGTTTTTTATTCGTGGTAAGGTGTTTGTCATTTCATTTAATTCATGATAATGTGTTGCAAATAATGTTTTTGCTTTTGCTCCCTTATTTTCATGGATGTATTCGGCAATAGCCCATGCAATGGATATGCCATCATACGTGGATGTTCCCCTTCCAATTTCATCAAGCAGTATCAGACTTTTATTAGAAAGATTATTCAGAATACTCGCAGTTTCATTCATCTCCACCATAAAGGTAGATTCACCCGAAGAAATATTATCTGAAGCACCTACGCGGGTGAAAATTTTATCTACTAATCCTAAGTTGGCATGTTTCGCTGGTACAAAACTCCCCATCTGTGCTAACAAAACGATTAATGCTGTTTGTCTCAATAGTGCTGATTTACCACTCATATTCGGACCCGTGATCATGATGATCTGTTGTGTGTTGTTGTCCAGATAAACATCATTGGCAATGTAATCTTCTCCGACAGGTAATTGTTTTTCAATCACTGGATGCCTTCCATTTTTAATATCGATTATATCATTTTCAAAAATGTGAGGCCGAACATAATTATTTTTTTGTGCAATGGCTGCGAATGATAAAAGACAATCAATGCGTCCTATCAGCGATGCATTCAATTGAATCGCGGAAATAAATTCCATGAGTTCAAGTACGAGTTCATTAAATAATTTCACCTCCAGTTCCTGAATTTTTTCTTCAGCACCCAATATCTTTTCCTCATATATTTTTAATTCAGGTGTTATATATCGTTCAGCGCCTGTAAGTGTTTGCTTCCGCATCCAATCTCCCGGTACTTTATCTTTATGGGTGTTCGTTACTTCTAAGTAATATCCATAAACGTTATTAAATCCTACTTTTAAAGATGTGATACCTGTGTTTTCACTTTCGCGTTGTTGGATCTGTAATAAAAAATCTTTCCCCGAAAAGGAGATGTTTCGCAAGTCGTCCAATTCCGGATTTACGCCTTCGGCAATTACATTTCCTTTTGCAATTAAATAGGGTGGATCTGCGGTAATTTCTTTTTCTATACGATCAATTACTCGCTTGCATGGGTTTAATTGTTCTGCAATTTTTTCTAAAGATTTATTTTTAGAATTTTCACAGGCAATTTTTATCGGCTCAATAGCGCTCAATGCACGTTTTAATTGAACAACCTCTTTTGGTGAAATGCGTGCCGTTGCAACCTTTGAAATAATCCGTTCCAGATCTCCAATCAATTCTATGTTTTCAATAATGTGGCCGCTAACTTCGTGTTTGGATAAAAAATAATCTACTACATCTAACCGTTCTTCTATTGGTGCTTTGTCCTTCAAGGGCAGAGCAAGCCAGCGTTTCAGCATTCTGGAGCCCATTGGTGAAATTGTTTGGTCAATAACATCAATCAATGTTTTTGCATTGTCGTTGTGTGAACCGAATAATTCCAGGTTTCGTATTGTAAAACGATCGAGCCAAACGTATTTTTCTTCTTCAATTCTAGAGATGGTACTGATGTGTTTTACTTTGTCGTGCGCTGTTTCTGCTAGATAATGTAATGCAGCTCCTGCAGCTATAATTCCATGTTGCAGGCCTTCTATTCCGAATCCTTTTAACGACTTTGTTCCAAAGTGTTTCAGTAATAATTCGTTTCCAAATTCCGAACTAAACGCCCAATCCTCTAATCCATAATTGTAGAATTTATCTCCAAATGTATCAATGAATAATTTTTTACTGTTTTTTTGAAATAAAACTTCAGTTGGTCTAAAACTTTGTAATAATTTATCGATGTATTCTAAGGTTCCTTCTGCTACTAAAAATTCTCCGGTAGATACATCAAGAAATGCAACACCTGCTTCTGTTTCTTTGTTTTTAAGGGAAGAAGTAGGGTGGAGGTATACGCTGGCTAAAAAGTTATTGTTCTTGTGGTCCAATACTTTATCGTTGTATGAAACCCCGGGTGTAACCAATTCTGTTACGCCCCTTTTTACAATATTTTTAGTCAATTTTGGGTCTTCGAGCTGATCACATATTGCAACGCGCTGTCCGGCACGAACTAATTTAGGCAGGTATGTGTCGAGTGAATGATGAGGAAATCCGGCCAATTCAATAAAAGAGGCATACCCATTCGCTCTTTTCGTAAGTACAATGCCTAAAATGTTCGACGCTTTTACAGCATCACTTCCAAAGGTTTCGTAAAAATCACCTACACGAAACAACAACAATGCATCGGGGTATTTTGTCTTGATTGAATTGTATTGCTTCATCAACGGAGTTTCCGAATCCGCTTTTCCATCTTTTACGCTTGCTGTTTTCTTTGCCATCCTTGTAAAAATACAAAACCTATACACACCTTAAATACAAAGTTTTTAACACTTTTTGAGCAATTCTTTATAGATTTGCTTCCTAAATGAGCGCAAAAAGTACCCTTATTATTTTCAAAGAAAAATATGCATCCGATATTCGTTTTTGGATATTGTTGTTTTTTATTTTGCGCCTCTATGGAATAACAAACGCTCCCTTGGAAATTGGCCATAGCTGGCGTCAGTCATTAACAAATATGGTCGCCCGAAATTTCCTGGAAGTGGATAATAATATCCTGTATCCGCGTATTGATATGGATGGAAACAAAACGGGCATCATCGCTTCTGAATTTCCCTTTTTTAATTATCTCATTTATTTATTATCTGAACTTTTTGGTTATACGCATTGGTTCGGTCGTTTAATTAATCTCATTGTTTCATCTATTGGTGTTTTTTATTTTTATAAATTATTAAAACGTTTTTATTCAGAGGAACTTGCTTTTTATTCTTCCCTGATACTGTTGTCTTCTATTTGGTTTGCATTTTCTCGAAAATCTATGCCAGACACATTTTGCGTATCACTCATGATCATTGGTGTTTTTAATGGCTTTTTGTATGTATATGAAAAGCGCTTGTTGAATCTTTTCGCTTTCTTTTTATTTTCTACATTGGCTGTATTGTGTAAAATTCCAGCATTATTTCTTTTGAGCATACTTGCTATTCCACTTTTCGACAAACAGCTTGCATTTTTTTTGAAACGTAATATTGTTTTGACCGGCATGGTTATTCTTTCTATAGTTTATGCCTGGTATTTTTATTGGGTTCCCTACCTGCTTGCTACCTTCGGTTTTCAGCTTTATTTCCCGAGGCAATTTGTGGAAGGAATCCAGGAGCTGATAGCATATGGACCGCACACGTTGGAGAAATTTTATTTTAGCGCATTACAAAGTTTTACTGCATTTATTTTTTTTATTGTCGGCTTAGTTCTTATTATTAAAAGAAAGCAGCATTCAGCATTTTTCGTATTTATAATTTCATCTCTTTTTTTTATTTTATTTATAATAAAAACGGGCTTCGTTTTTTCTATCCACAATTATTATGTGATACCTTATGTTCCTGTGATGGCTTTTGTTGCAGGTTTTGCAATTGTTGAAATTAAAAGCAGGAAATGGCAGATATGTATATTAGGTTTGATAGTTTTGGAAGGCGTTTTAAATCAACAGCACGATTTTAGAATTAAAAATTCAGAGCAATATAAATTAACGTTGGAAGGTATTGCTGATCGTGTAATTTCAAAAGAGGATCTGATCGCCATTAACGGAGATAAAAATCCACAACTTATGTATTTTGTTCACCGCAAGGGATGGAATATTTCGGAGCAGCAACTAAGGGATATCACTTTTATTTCCGGAATTAAAGATGCCGGTTGTAAGTATTTAATTTTGGATAAACATGCTTTGTCTTCTGCAGCTGTTAAACCAGAACTGGACTTGATTTCATTGTTTGAAAATGAAGATTTTGTGTTATATTCACTAAAGAATTAGTATGAAAATGAGAAAATTAGCGAACGAAGAATTAGGTCGTAAAACAGTTGAGGAATTTAAAATATCGTCCAAAACACCTATTATTATTGTTCTCGATAATATTCGTAGTTTGAATAATGTAGGTTCTGTTTTTAGAACGGCAGATGCCTTTTTAGTTGAGGCTGTTTATTTATGCGGCATTACTGGAACTCCTCCCAATAAAGAGATTCAAAAAACCGCTTTAGGAGCAACTGAAAGTGTTTCATGGAAATATTATACCACTACGTTAGATGCAATCAAAGCGTTAAATGAAAACAACTATTCTGTTTATGCTATTGAGCAAGCTGAATCAGCAATCATGCTCAATAATTTTATGCCAAATAAAATACAGAAGATTGCAATTATCTTTGGTAATGAGGTAAAAGGAGTTGATCAGGAAGTTATTGATGCAAGTAAGGATGTTATTGAAATTCCTCAGCTAGGAACAAAGCATTCCTTAAATATTTCTGTGAGTGTAGGTGTTGTATTGTGGGATCTTTTACTAAAGTTAGGCAGCTAAATTTAATTCACTTTCCCTTTTATATCCGTTTTCGTTTTTGCGATTGAGTCGGATTCCTGTTTCTGTAAGAGGTAATAGTTACGATACATTTTTTTTAATTCGGAGTTGATCTTATTTGTAAAAGAGATATCATAAGCGAAACGTTCATCAATAATGTTGTAGGCTACTTTAGCAATTGGTTTTTCCAAAACGGAAGCGTCTAATCCATTTACCTTTTCAAAAATATCAATGTCGAAATCAAAAGAGTAAACCTCATTTTGTCCAAATGGGACTTTTGTATTCACTTCAAAAGATTTAGATACAAAGCCTTTTTTTGATATTTCAATTAAGTAGATTTTGTTGAGTGGTAATTTAAATGTCGATTTTCCTTTTTTGCTGGTCCAAAATTCTGAATACCGTATTTTGTTGAGATAGATTGTTATCAATGCGCTATCCAGCCAAACGTTTTCTTCCTTAGCGTCAGGAGTAGTTGTTTTGGGTGATTTACGGACATGTGCTTTTAATAATAAATAGTTCTCCGTTGTATCATTCATACCTACATATTTAATTAATGGGTGTGAATGCTCAGGTTTAAATGCTAAAAAAAATAGACATCCTAAAACAACAAGAGTTATTTGTACAATTGATTTTTTGAAACGTTTTGTTTTCATTATTAAAGTTCCTTCTTTAAATTAACCGCTCGCTCTATTGAATGCTCCTTCACTAAAAAAAATCTTTATACAAAAAACGCTCCACAAATTTGTGGAGCGTTTTTTTAATCGGAATTTAAAGATTAATTAACCATCGCTTTAAATTCTGCATTGTCGCGGAATTTAATAAATTCCGCATCATCCTTAGCCATTTGCTTGAATGAAGCATCTTTTTCGATTGCTACCTTCAAGTTGTTTGCTAGCACATCAGTTTTGCTTTGACGAGCTCCAGCAATTGCTTTTAAGTAAAATGATAATGCTGCATCTTTATCTGATTTTGAATTGTCAATTGTTGACATTGCTCCATCCGTGTTGCCATTTAATAATTTTGCTAATGCTGCGTTAAAAGAATTTTCTGAACCAAAATTACTAACAGCAGATGCATAGTTACCATTTTGAATTTCAACGATTCCCATGTTATAAGCAACTTCTGGACCAGCAGCTCCAGCCTTTTTGTATAGCTCCATTGCAGCATTACGATCACCTTTCCAGCGAGCAACAATTCCTAAGTTGTTTTGAACAACTGCATTGTTTGCTGATAAACCATCTGCTTTTTTGAATTGAGCTGCTGCATCATTCAATTTGTTTTGCATAAGGTAGATCATGCCTACGTTATTAGATGTTCTCCAATCAGATGCATATTTTGCTTCAGCTTTTTTGTAAATATCTAATTTTGTGTTAATGTCTGTTGTTAATGTAGCAGCATAAAGAATTTCTTCTACTGATAAACTATCAGGAGCAGAAGCAGCTAATTTAGAGATCTGCTCATCTGTACGGCTATTTACATCTACATTTAATGTAAGAACAGATCTGCGTAATTTCGGTAAAATTTTATCAGCAACTTCAGTATACGTTTTAGATAAATTTTTAATTTCTTTTTCACGTGTATCTGAGTCAGGATACATTGTTAAAACACGTAAAATAAGTTCTTTATCTGCGATAGAAGATGCTTCCATTGCTTTTTTGAAACCATCCCAATCTTCAGCAGTGGTTACTTTGGTATAAAATGCTTCTTTAGTAGCAGTATCCACTTTTGATTTTTTGTCTTTAAACATATTCATCATCGACTTTGTTGCTTCTTTAGCACGGTCTTCAGCTAATTCGCTGTTACGAGATAATTCACCATCTGGAGAAGCATAAGCAGAAACGTTCATGTTTTTGAAAGCAATGTTCGGATTCTTAGAAGATGCTGTTGCATATTCTTTGAATGCCTTCATTTCAGCACTTGTCATTTCTGATCCACGAACTTGAGCTTGGTTCATTGCAAAGAAAATGTTTGTAGTTTCAGAATGAGGAATTACTTTTTGAAAATTATCTTTTCCAACAATCGCTTTATCATCAGCTTTCACCAATAATGGAGTGATTACTGTTCCGTCAGCAACTTTTTTTGCTGGAAGTTCTTTTATTTTTTTCTTTACTTGTCCAGATGCTCTAAGCTCTAATGTAGCAACTTTCATCTCCGGCATGTAAGCAATCTTATCAGAAGTATATGTGAAACTTCCACCTGTTTTATTTGCTATTTTCTTTCCAGCTCCTTCAACACTTTCACCAATCAACACAACCGGATTAAGCGCCTTTTCACCACCATTGTATTTTATTACTGGGATAGTAGTAACGGTAGCCTTTTTAGGGAACACTTTAGCTGGATAAGTACCAGTAATGGTCACTGTCATACTGTCGCCATGCATTTCCATAGGGTTAGGAGTCACTTTGTAGGTAATTTTATCGGCATTTTTAACCAATTTACCTAATCCGCTACAAGAGGTCAACGCTACTGCTGTGATAACAGCTAAACCTAAAGTTTGTAAAGATTGATTTTTCATTATTATTGTTTTTAGTTCTGTTTTTATAAATATATGATAGGGTTTCTTAACTTGTACTATATAGTGCAAAAATAATTAAATTTTTAATTAATGAAAGGATTTAAGCAATTATATAGTGGATTTTTCTTATTTGTTTCCGCCTTTTGTCGCCTTTATGTGTGTTATACCCTGATTGTAAGGCTTTTTTAGGAGGTTTTTCATTAATTCATAATCTTCGGTATTCGTTACATAATCTACCTCATTTACATCTATTACAAGGATTCTGAGTTCGGGCAGTTGCTTGAAAAAATCGAAATACGCTGCTTGTATCTTGATTAAATAGCTGTCTGCTATTTTTTGCTCGTATGCTCTTCCTCTTTTGCGGATGTTTTGCTGCAAGCGTTCAATGTCATGGAACAGGTAAACAAACAAATCTGGTTTGGGCAGCGAATCATTGATAATATGAAACAACTTCGTATATAAGCCAAACTCGTCTTCTTTTAAATTGGATTTTGCAAAGATGAGTGATTTTACAAAATAGTAATCAGTAATAATTGTGGGTTTAAATATATCCTGAGTGGAAAGTTCCTTTTTTAATTGATGATATCGTTCTGCCAGAAATGATAATTCTAATGGAAACGCATGCTTTTCAGGATCTTCATAAAATTTTGGAAGGAAAGGATTGTCTGCAAATTGTTCCAATATCAATCGTGCATTTTGATCCTCTGCCAATTTAGTAGCGAGTGTCGTTTTTCCGGCTCCGATATTGCCTTCAATAACAATGAAATTATATGGTGATTCGTTATTCAAGGATTTGTTGATTTAATTTGTGTTAAACGGCTTCTTATTTCGCTTTGATAAACTACTATTATGATTCTGTTTTGGTGAAAAAATAAGGTTTCTTTTTACTTTTCGATCTGCACTTCGCATGAGTCAACACATTCATTTAATAATTCTTCAATTGTTTTTTTTAATATAGGATGAACAAAATTACCAGCAATCTCATTCATTGGAACAAGAACAAATTTTCTTTCTTGTATATAGGGATGTGGGATTTTTAAATCAGGTAGATCAATGATCTCCTTGTTATAAAACAGGATGTCGATATCAATTGTGCGTTCTTGCCATCTGTCGTTTGTTCGAGTTCTTCCTAGTAACTCTTCAATTTTTAATATGTTTGCGAGAAGTTCAGTCGGAGCGTTTAATGTTTCCAAAATAATCGCTTGGTTGTAAAAATCGGCTTGGTCTTTATTGCCCCAGGCAGCAGTTTTAAAAACGCTTGACTTTTTAAGCGTTGCTCCAATCTTTTGTTCAATCAAAGCAATTGCTTGCTTTAATTTTAGTGCGCTATCGCCTATGTTTCCGCCCAGTAAAAGATAACAGGTATTCATCGTTGTCAAATATATAAAAAAACTAAGTGATGTCTTATAGGGCTTGTGCAAATAATATTTTTATACACTATTTTTTGGCAATTAATTTTGTTACCTTTGTTTGATATGAATATACTTTAGTGTAAAAAAATTAAATATTAAATTCTTTAAAAAATTAAACGATGACAAAAAAAATATTCCTTACTCTTTCCTTTTTTATTGTTGCCTTGTTTCTGTTAAATGCACAAACCTTACCTGCAACATATACTTCCACAAATGTTGTGACCGGAATTACATATGCTACCGATTTTGATTGGTTACCTGACGGTCGTTATGTTGCCACACAAAAAGGTGGAACAGCTTACCCTGCCGTAAGTGCATTGATCAGAATTTATAGCGCTTCGGGTGTTTCTTTGGGGACTTACTATGATCTAACTGATTCTGTTGATGCTGATTTTGAACGTGGTTTATTAGGGATTGCAGTGGACCCGAACTTTTCGGTAAATGGATACATTTATGCGTATTATGATTATCGTAATTCTGCTCAAACAAAACTGCAAATCAGAGTTGTCCGTTTTACGACTGTTGGAAATGTTGGTACAAACCCAACGTTGATCCTCAAGATTCAATATGCAACCTCTGCAAGTACTTATCCTGGAAATCACTTTGGTGGCATCATTCGTTTCAGACCTTCTCAGCCTGATAAATTATATATTCAGTTAGGGGATCTTGCATACAACCAAAGTGGTGCAAGTGCTGCTTTGAATTATGCGGATGAATTGAATAAGCCTTATGGAAAAATTCTCCGCATTAATACCGATGGAACAATTCCAACTGATAATCCATTTTATGATGATGGTAATCCTGCAACCGGAAATGATGACCGTATTTGGACTTATGGAAATAGAAACATGTTTGGAATGTGTTTCAGTCCTTTAACAGATACCATGTATTCTGCTGAAAATGGCTTGAATGCTTGGGATGAATTTAATGTGGTTCACAAAGGTGGAAATTACGGATGGAATACGTGTGAAGGAAATTTTTTGAATGGTTCAACCACTTCGCCTTGCGTTACTCCCGGTGTTATTGCACCGATAGCAACTTGGGGAAGTCCATTGCCTGCAGTTACGGGCTGTTTATATTATTCCGGAACTGTAATGCCTGAATTCAATAATCACATGTTGATTTCCGATAATGATTATGGACGAGTGTATGATTGTGTTTTAGGGAATCCTCCTGCATACGACATTATTACAAGCAGAACTACTTGGTTTGATAACGCTCCAACTGGCGTAGGTGGAGGTTTGTTGGCGATGAAACAAGGTGCCGACGGTTGTATTTATATTTTAAGAGGGGGTTATACGCCTTCCGGTACAGGTTATATAATGCGCATTTGTCCTACAGGTCTAGGTGTTTCTTCATCTGAAATAATAAATAATTCAATCGGACAAAATTACCCGAACCCAACTACAGGTGATGCTCAGATTGATTATTCCGTTTCCGATGCTTCTACTGTTTTTATTGAATTATTTGATGTTACCGGAAGGAAAATCAAAACAGTATTAAACGCCGATGTTCAAGCTGGTAAGCATACTGTTGAAGTATCTGGAATGAATCGTTTTTCGAATGGAAGTTATTTTTATAAAATGGTTGTAACACAGTCAAACAAAATTGTTTATTCTGAAACAAAAAGAATGTTGATTGTGAAGTAAGCAATAACGAATATATTTTTTATAAAAAGAAAAGCTCCCAATATTTTGGGAGCTTTTTTTTTAAATACTACTCAAAATTTTAATACTGGAACTAGCACTCGAATGTAAAGCATCGGCCAAGGTGTCATTATCTCCCCACAACCAACTTCAGTATTCGTTCACTAGAGTTGCTATTGATTTTACAAATGTAAATTCCTGCACTAAGAATGGAGGTGTTGATATTTATTTTTTGATTTCCTTTTTGCATTTCTTCATTGGTAATATCCACTACTTTTTTTCCAGTGATATCCGATAATGAAATCACAATCTGCGAGTTTTCTTTCAATGTAAATAAAAGAGTCGAAATCTGATTGGATGGGTTGGGATACAATTGCGTATTTTGAATGTTATTTATTGGTTCTTCTATTCCTGTTATGTTTACATTATTCGGAGTAATATAAACTCTATATACGGTATCGTTCGCGCTGCTGCTTCCGAAATTTCCTTGCTGTGCACGTATGCCTCCGAAGATATATCCTGCCAGTTTTTTTGTGTTGGGTAAATCCCTGAGGCGTATTACGTCATTTGCATAACTTGAAAGATGTTTGTTGGGAACAAATTTTGCGTTTGAACCTAACAAGGAAGGAAGGTTGGTCGACATAAGGCATTCTTCATATATTCCTAGTGCGTTGCACGACAACGTGCTAATGTCGTCAACAAAGGGGACGTCAATATCACGCGTTAATAAGCTAGTTGTATCATTGAAATTAAACAAACTAATACCGCCAAAAAATGTGGTGTACATTTTTTGAGTTACAGAATCGTATATCGGCATCAGTGCGCAGGTGTATTGATTCATGATCTGTTCATACGTATTAATGCTTGTTGCTGCTGTGTTTAATCGAATCGGTTCGCGGTATGGTAAATTGGAATCTTTACGGAATGCACCACCATATATGCCAATTCCAAAAGAATTATCTGGATTAATTATTGGTGCACTGTTCAAATCTCTTCTATGAAAATTGTTTGTATCCAATTGGTAGCTAAAGCCCGATAAATTTATCGTTGTTCCATCATCCGAGAGGTTGAATTTTTTGATGCAGTTGCTATACGTTTGTGTAAAAAGTGGGGAAGGAGGATCTGAATAACGTCCTCCGAAATTATGTCCGAATATCAAATAATAATCATTCCCGATTTTTCCCAATTCACCTCCACTGATGGATAAATTGGTATCTGCAACTTGTCTGATCGTTGAAGCTATAGGTTGCGCATTTATTACTGCATTAATCATATTATCAACATGCACCGCCGTGAGTTTTGGGAAGCTAACAAACATGCTTGCAACACTATCATATCCATATCCGCCAACCATATATAAATAATTGCCTTCCTGAATGTATTCCATGTTGGATGAACGCATCGGATCAGCTATTGCTTTGGTAAGTTGATTGAGATCAGCAGTGTAATATGCCCATGTGTTCGTGTCGATTACGATTACCGCATCGTTTTTATATTCAGCCGGAAAACCACCACTGCTGTTAAGACCGTGCAATCCATTGGTTCGTCCTCCAATAATTAACCATTTACTCCCGGATTGCGCAAATGCAAACGAATGTAATGCAGGTAGCGGTGCTGTAATTACCGGTTCAATTTCAATTGTAAATGGCGGCAACGGGCCAAATTGGGCGAAATTATTACTTGATAGTGTGATCGTAAAAAGTAATAAAAATAAAAATTTTGATAGACGCATCGTGTTTAGTTATTGAAATGTAAAGATAACAACAATTTCTTTTATTTCCTTCTCAAAACTCCCTATTCACTTTGATTAAAAACGTTAAATTCGTCCTCTAAATCTTACAATTATTAATTTTTCAATTTGTAATTTTCAATGACCACCGAAGAAATCGCCCGAGCACTTAAACTAACAGCCCAATTAATGGAGCTGCACGAAGTAAATCCGTTTAAAATAAAATCGATTGCCAATGCTGCTTATAAATTGGATAAAACAGATGTTGAATTGCAGGGAAAGTCGATAGAAGAATTAGAAAAGATAGATGGAATAGGAAAAGGAATTGCAGCAAAAATAAATGAATTACAATTAACTGGTAATTTAAAAGAGCTGACCGAAATGGTTGAAAAAACACCTGTTGGTGTAATTGAAATGTTAAAAATAAAAGGCATTGGGCCCAAAAAAGTCGGACAACTTTGGCGTGAATTAGAGATAGAAGGGATAGGTGAACTGCTATATGCTTGTAATGAAAATAGGTTGATAACACTAAATGGTTTCGGAATTAAAACACAGGAGCAGGTAAAAAAACAAATTGAATTCTTTCAGTTGAATATTGGCAAATTTCATTTTGCTTCTGTTGAAAAAATTGCGTTGGACCTTGTTGCATTTTTAAAAGATAAATATCAAACAGAATTTGTTTCTCTTACAGGACAAATGAGACGAAAAGTTGAAGTAATTGATCTTATCGAGGTTTTAATCGCTATTTCTGGTGAAGTTTCAATTGATGAATTCGAAAATGTGCAGAACGTGAAAATAAATATAATCACGTGTACCGAAAAGTTTTATTATTCTAAACTCTTCGAAACAACTGCCACGGATGCCCATTTGAGTTTGGCTGGGTTCAAATCTTCTTTCGAAGATATAAACGATTCGGCCAATGTTTATGAAGCAGAGTCTCGTATTTATGATGCACTCGGTTTACAATACATTGAGCCCGAACTGCGTGAAGGTTTGGGTGAGATTGCAATTGCAAAAGAGAAAAAACTACCGGTATTGATTGACCTTTCTGATTTAAAAGGAATTCTTCATAATCATAGTACCTACAGTGATGGAATGAATTCATTAAAGGAAATGGCGGAGTATTGTAAGGAGCTCGGGTTCGAATATCTTGGAATTTGTGATCACTCTCAATCAGCCTTTTATGCGCAAGGATTAAAGCCCGATCGAGTGTTTGAGCAGCATGCCGAAATTGATTTACTTAATAAAAAATTAGCGCCCTTTAAAATTTTTAAAGGAATAGAAAGTGATATCTTAAACGATGGCTCTCTTGATTATTCTGAAGAGGTATTGAAGTCATTTGATTTTATTGTTGCATCGGTACATTCGAATTTAAAGATGAACGAAGAAAAAGCAACCGCTCGCCTACTTAAAGCAATAGAAAATCCTTATACCACTATTTTAGGGCACCCAACTGGAAGGCTATTGTTATCGCGCCCCGGATACCCGATTGATCATAAAAAAGTTATTGATGCATGTGCCGCAAACGGTGTTGTTATCGAATTAAATGCACACCCTTACCGTTTGGATATCGACTGGAGATGGATTCCCTATTGTTTGGAAAAAGGGGTTAAAATTTCTATTAACCCCGATGCGCACGAAAAGTCAGGTTATCACGATATGTATTATGGAACATGTGTTGCACGAAAAGGGATGTTGTGGAAAGAGATGTGCTTCAACTCATTGTCATTAGCAGCGATTGAATCGTATTTTAATAGTAGAAAGTAAATAATGTCATCGTTTTCGAGTCACGCATTTTCCCAGGATATTTCAATCACAGCGATGATGGCTGCTGTAAAGACATTAAAAGAGATTCGTTTCGATCGTAATCACGTTTTTAAAAAAATCAATTTATAATTTAAACCGAATATGCCTCTATTAAATTCAATAGCTTCCTGGTGGATGAAGAAACGGATTCATCAGATAGAGCTTTTTATGAAATATCCAGAGGATGTTCAGAATGAATGGCTATTGAAGTTGACACATTCGGCAAAGGATTCGGAGTGGGGAAAAGCCCACGATTTTAAAAATATTTACAGTCTAGAACACTTTAAAAATAATGTCCCCTTGCAAGATTACGAATCGTTGAAGCCCTTTATTGATAGAGTCCGAAGAGGCGAACAGAATATTTTATGGCATTCCGATATTAAATGGTTTGCAAAATCATCAGGAACAACAAACGATAAAAGTAAATACATTCCTGTTAGTGAAGAGTCGTTAAATGATTGTCATTATAATGGTGGAAGGGATATGATTGCGATTCACTGCTCACTTAAACCGGATACGCATTTGTTTACTGGAAAAAATTTAGCATTGGCGGGAAGTTTAGTTACCGATCAGTTTGGCAAACATGCATCTCAAAATGGTGATTTATCTGCAATTGTGATAAATAATTTACCTGTTTGGGCAGAGTTTTTCCGGGCACCCGATTTATCCATTGCGCTCTTGGATAAGTGGGATGAAAAACTAGAAAAGATCGCCAAGGCAACCATTAATGAAAATGTAGTGAGTTTGGCTGGTGTTCCTTCCTGGATGCTGCTGATTATGAAAAAAGTATTGGATCAATCCGGAAAAAAAAATATTGCGGAAGTGTGGCCGAATTTGGAGGTGTATTTTCATGGCGGTGTAAATTTTAATCCGTATCGTGATCAGTTCAAAAAAATATTCAATAAGCCCGACCTCAATTATTTGGAGTTGTATAATGCAACAGAAGGTTTTTTTGGGATTCAGGATCAGAATAATTCAGAGGAATTGCTGTTGATGTTGGATTATGGGATTTATTATGAATTTATTTCAACAGATAGGAATACAGATGAAACACTTTCTCTAAATGAAGTTCTGTTAGATGTGAATTATGAAATGGTTATTTCAACAAATGCCGGATTGTGGAGGTATCGATTGGGTGATACAATAAAATTCACTTCTTTAAATCCCTTTCGTTTTAAAATAACAGGAAGAACAAAGCATTTTATGAATGCGTTTGGCGAAGAAATAATTGTTGACAATGCGGATAAAGCCATAGCGATTGCTTGTGAAAAAACAGGTGCACGAATTGCCGAATATACTGCAGCTCCAGTATATATGAATGGTAATGAAAATGGTGCGCATGAATGGTTGGTTGAGTTTGATACACCTCCCAACACCATAGAATATTTTACTGAAATACTGGATAATGCCTTGAAATCTATTAACTCCGATTATGAAGCAAAGCGCTATCAGAATATTGCATTAAAACAACCGATAGTTAAAGCATTGCCGAAGGGTACGTTTTACAAATGGTTAGCGTCGAAAAATAAATTAGGCGGGCAGCATAAAGTGCCGCGATTATGTAACGACAGGAAATATGTAGAAGAAATTATTTTTATGATTAAGGAGTAGCTGAGTTCTATTTACGTTGGATTACGAGTTCGTCTCGACATACTAGAAGTTAAAATTCCCCTCCTATAAAAGAGGCCAGTAGGATTTTTTAAAAACACGATTTTTTTGCAACACCATTCGTTCCCGATGTGAATAAATGTTACCTTAGAGCTGAAATGAGAACACTACTTTTTATTTTATTAGTTATTTCATCTGTCAGCTTTTCACAAAGTAAGTATACGCTCATTACTTCAATTGAAGCTAAATCCGACTATTTTACTGCCGATAATCAGGGTAACGTATATTTAGTAAATGCAAACGAACTTTTTAAATACGATAAAAAAGGAACGTTACTTTATAAATACAGCAACAAAAATTTAGGTGATATTTCCTATGTTGATGCTTCAAATATGCTTAGGATATTAGTTTTTTATAAAGATTTCCTTCAAGTTGTTTTTTTGGATAATACCTTAAGTGCGAATGGTGAAACAGTAAGTTTTGATAAGATCGGTTTTCAACAAGCACAATTGGTCTGCTCATCGCATACCAATTGTTTGTGGATTTATGATCAGCAAAATTTTTCTTTGATCAGACTGGATAGAAATTTCGAAAAAATTCAACAGACAAACAATTTGAATACATTGTTGAATGATACATTACAACCGAACGGTATTTTGGAATATGATAACAGGGTTTATTTGAATAATCCCAAATCTGGCATTTTGATTTTTGATATTTATGGAACATACTATAAAACAATACCCTTAAAAAATGCCAGTCAGTTTCAACCTATTGCCGATTGGGTATATTTCAGATATGGGAAGAATGTTAAGGCCTATAATATCAAAACAACAGAAGAAAAAGAATTTGAGATGCCGCTAGAAGAGTTTGTCAATTTTAGACTTGAAATGGGCTTACTGATGCTTCAAAGTAATAATTCAATTAAACTATACCGTTCAGAATAGAATTCGTTTCTCCATTCTTAAAAAGGATTTACTGACAATATAAATTCGTATTTCGAGATTATCTTAAAGTATAGCGTCAAATAAGTAAAAAGACTGAATTATTCTACTTAAAAACTTATTCACAATTTTCATTTTTTTTCTTGCACAGCATCTTAGAATTCGTATTTTCGTTTCGGTTTTTAAGTTTATTCAAATTATTATATTACTACTTCTTATGCATATAGCAATCGCAGGAAATATCGGTGCTGGTAAAACTACACTCACAACTCTCTTAGCAAAACATTATAAATGGCAACCTCATTTTGAGGATGCGGATGATAATCCATACTTAAATGATTTTTACGAAGAAATGCAACGTTGGTCCTTCAATTTACAGGTGTACTTTTTGAATTCACGATTTGGTCAGGTTCAACAAATTCGTAGCAGCGGAAAAACAGTTATTCAAGATAGAACAATATACGAAGATGCATATATTTTTGCACCTAATCTTCATGCAATGGGACTAATGACCACCCGCGATTTTGAAAATTATTTTGCGCTATTTAAATTGATGGAATCATTTATTGCTCCTCCTGATTTGTTGATTTATCTTCGTGCATCTGTTCCTACATTGGTGAATCAGATTCAGAAGCGTGGCCGCGATTACGAAAATGCAATTCGTTTGGATTATTTAAAACGATTGAATGAACGTTACGAAGCATTTATTACTTCCTACGAGCAAGAACATCCTGGTGCAAAGTTGTTGATTATTGATGTTGACAATAATAACTTTTCTGAAAACGCAGAAGATCTAGGATCAATCATTCATAAAATTGATGCCGAAATAAATGGGTTGTTTTAATAAGCTATAATTATAAAAAAATGTCCGGCTACATGTCGGACATTTTTTTTATATTTTTGTTCTGAATCGCAATTCTCTCAAAACCGATTTCGCTTCTATCCTCACATTGAAATGAAGTAGTCAACATGTTTTTTTGAATGGATTGGGATTTCCAAAAATAATTGTGCTAATTTGATTAGCATTTATTAACAGTTACAAAGATCGATTGTTAAATAATTTGTACATTAGCAGTTGTAAAACATCCCCGCCATACTATTTAAATAGTATTTTTGTAATCACTTATGCTTACACTACTAAAAAAGGAAATTCGAAGTTTTTTAAGTTCACTCATTGGCTACATCGCTATTGGCGTTTTTTTGTTGTTGATTAGTTTGTTTATGTGGTGGATAAAATCCGATTCCGGTTCTAGCAATAATTTAAATGTACTAGACAGCGGATATTCAAATATTGATTCTCTTTTTATTATCTCTCCTTGGGTGTTTTTGTTTTTGATCCCAGCCATAACAATGCGCTCTTTTGCAGATGAAAAAAAAGCAGGCACTATTGAATTATTGTTGACACGCCCTTTGACGGATCTTCAGATTATTCTTGCCAAATATTTTGCAGGATTTTTCCTCGTTTTATTTTCCTTACTTCCCACTTTGATCTATTATTATACTGTTCATAAATTAGGTAGCCCCGTTGGTAATATTGATACTGGCGGTATGTGGGGTTCATACATCGGTCTCTTGTTTTTAGGTGCCGCTTTTGTTGCGATTGGTATTTTTGCCTCGGCAATTACAGATAATCAGGTAGTATCTTTCATTGTTGCCCTTTTTCTTTGCTTTTTTATCTATACGGGCTTTGATTTTATCAGTTCCTTTTCACTTTTTGGAAAAATAGATAATATCATTTTGTCATTAGGAATAAACAGTCATTATGTTTCAATGAGCCGTGGTGTTGTAGATACCAGAGATGTGATTTATTTTTTGAGCTTGATTGCGGTATTTATATTTAGTACCAAAACTGTTTTAGAAAGTAGAAAATGGTAGTTTGTACTTTAAACTATTCAGTTTAAATAAATGATTTTATAAATTAATAATAGACCGAAAGGTAACGCATTCAGATTCGAAATTTCTTGATGAAAAATAAAAATAAAAAACGAGATATAGTTGCACTAGTATTAGTCATTGCCCTTCTGGTAATGTTTAATTATGTTGGTTCGTTTGTTTTTCACCGTTTTGATCTTACAACTGAAAAGCGCTATACATTATCCGATGCAACAAAAGAATTGTTGAAAAATTTAGATGATGTTGTTTTTGTTAAAGTATATCTTGAAGGTGATTTCCCAGCCGGCTTCAAACGTTTGCGCAATGAAACGAAAGAGATGCTCGACGAATTTAGAGCCTATTCTGATAACAATATAGAATACGAGTTTATTAATCCTTCCGAAAATGTTGATAAAAAGCAACAGAACGAAGTATTTAAGCAACTTTATGAAAAAGGTTTAGAGCCAACAAATTTGGAGGTAAAGGAGGAGAGTGGTACAACGCAACAGATTCTTTTTCCCGGCGCGCTCGTTTCTTATCGAGGACACGAACTGCCATGGCAGTTGTTGAAAACCCAAATGGGAAGGTCTTCGGAAGCACAATTGAATAATTCAATACAATCACTTGAATATGAATTTGCAAGTTGTATCCGTAATTTGAGTGTCACCGTAAGACCTAGAGTCGCATTCATCGAAGGGCATGATGAATTGGATACGCTATCTGTTCAAGATATTGCAGATGCCTTGAATGAATTTTACGTTGTTAAAAGAGTTAACATCAACCAGCAATTAAATGCATTGAAGAATTTCGATGCGATTATAATCGCAAAACCCGACTCCTCATTTACTGATAAAGACAAGTTCATTATTGATCAGTTTGTCATGAAAGGTGGGAAGTCACTTTGGTTAATTGATCCTTTATACACAAGCCCTGATAGTTTGCGTAAAAATGGAGGAACACTGGCTGTTTCCTATAATTTACGATTAGAAGACCTCTTATTTAAATATGGCGTAAGAATAAATCCTGACATGATCGCAGATATGCAATCTTCTGCAATTCCTGTAAATGTGGCCATGAGGGGACAGCCTGCAAATATTCAAATGAAACCCTGGATTTTTTCTCCATTGATAATGCCTGTTGCAAATCACCCAATTGTAAAAAATTTAGATGTGATTAAAGTCGATTTTGCAAGCAGTATTGATACTGTTGCATCCAAAGGTATTCAAAAAACAATATTACTTCAGTCGTCCAAATATTCAAAATCTATTCTTGCTCCAGTTAGAGTTGATTTAAGAATGGTGAATATGCCACAGGACGAAAAACAATTTAATAATCCTTACAGAAATGTTGCTGTATTGTTAGAAGGGCAATTTGAGTCCTTATATAAAAATCATCTTGATCCCAAAATCGCAAAAGATTCGGCAATCGGTTTTGTTGAGAATGGTGTTGCTTCCAAAATGATTGTTATTGCTGATGGAGATATAATTAGAAATGATATTGATTACCGTTCACAAAAAAAATTGCCTTTAGGCTATGATAAATATACAAATCAGACGTATGGCAATAAAAATTTCATATTGAATTGTATGAATTACCTGTGTGACGATTCAGGCTTGATTGGCGTTAGAGCAAGAGAGTTAAGCCTGCGTTTGCTGGATAAAAAGAAATTAAAAAATGAGCGATTGAAATGGCAGCTTGTGAATACCGCATTACCTTTGTTTCTATTGCTGGTATTCGGAATCATATACAACATCAGACGTAAACGTAAATACACTTGCTAATGCGTAAAAACAGAATCACACTACTTTTGGTAGTAATAATGGCCTCACTTTCTTTTTGGTTCATTATCAATAATCGTAAAGGAACGTTAATTGCTGAAATGAAAAATTTTGCAGTCAAAGATACTGCATCTATCAATAAAATATTTTTGGCGGATAAAAATGGTCGTGAACTAACACTTGAACGTGATCAAAGTGGGATATGGAAAGTAAATGGACAATTTAACGTTCGTATGGATGCGCTGGAAACTTTACTTGAAACAATTTATCGGATTGATGTGAAAGAACCCGTTGGAAAGCGGGCTCAGGATAATGTTTTGAAACGACTGGCTGGAAAAGCAGTAAAGTGTGAAATATATCAGAATGCTGAACTCACAAAGGCATATTATGTTGGAACTGAAACCAAAGATATGAAAGGAACATATATGATTATGATTGATCCTGAAACAATGAAAACCGCTGAACGTCCTTTTGTAACATATATTCCCGGATTTGAAGGTTATTTAACAACCCGTTATTTTACGGAAGAGCGCGCATGGCGAGACCGTACCATGTTTCAATACAAACCGAATGATATTCAATCCGTAAGGATGGAAGTACCTCATAATCCTTCATTCGGATATGAACTAACGGTTAAAGGGAACAATGAATACGAAATAAAAATGCTTTCGGATAATAAGCAAGTTGCGAACATAGATCCGCTGGCTGTTAAACAGTATTTGTCCTATTTTCAAATTCTTACGTTCGAAAGTTTTGAAGTGGATTTGAAACAAAATCAGATCGATTCGGTCCTGCATTCTAAACCGATCAACATTCTTACGATTACTGATAAGAGCGGTAAAACCAATAAGGTTAAATTTTATGCCAGAAAACCCAAAAAAGAATCCTATGATTCCGAGGGTCAGTTACTTGTTTTTGATGAGGAGCGCATGGATGCTTTAATGAATAATGGAGTCGATTTTGTCATGGTTCAATTCTATATGTTCGGGAAAGTTATGCCTTCCATTGATTATTTCCTGAAAGGAGCTGTACAGTCTACTCAGCCTGTTAATCTGCCGGTGAATAAGCCTAAAATATAGCAGTTCATTTGAGCTAAAATAGTATTAGCTTCTTAGAAACAGGCCGTTTTTTTGTTAAAAAGTCGGTTGAAACTAAAGTTTAAATGCCGCTTTTTTTTTGTTTTAATATTTATATTTGCTAAGTAGAAAAAACCTATTAAACCATTTCGATATGAAATTTATAGTTTCCAGTTCATCTTTATTAAAACAATTACAAGCCATCAGTGGTGTGCTTAACTCAAATAATGCATTGCCAATTTTAGATAATTTTCTATTTGAAATAGACAAAGGGCAGTTGAAAATTTCAGCATCTGATCTGGAAACAACAATGACAACATCAATTAACATTGAGTCTAAAGATTCTGGAAGTATAGCTGTTCCAGCCAAATTGCTTTTGGATACCTTGAAAACATTCGCAGATCAGCCGCTAACGTTTTCTGTTGATGATGTAAAATTTGGAATAGAAATAATTTCCGATTACGGTAAGTACAAATTAACGGGTCACAACGGTGAAGAGTTTCCAAAATTACCAAGTCTGGAATCCGGCTCATCGCTAGATATTGATGCGAGTGTTTTAGCTTCTGCGATCAATAAAACAATTTTTGCGACAGGTAATGATGAATTACGTCCGGTGATGTCGGGCGTGTTTTGTCAATTAGCAACTGATAGTATCACCTTTGTTGCAACAGATGCTCATAAGTTGGTGCGTTACCGTAGAACTGACGCAAAAGCACAAGCTGCTTCATCTTTCATCATCCCAAAAAAACCATTGAATCTTTTGAAGAATACATTATCCAGTGTTAGCGGAAATGTGAAGATTGAATACAACAATACCAATGCTTTTTTCTCATTTGAAAATACAAATTTGATTTGTCGTTTGATCGATGGAAAGTATCCTAATTATGAAGCGGTTATACCTAAAGAAAATCCCAATAAATTAACCGTTGATCGTGTTTCTTTTTTAAGTTCGATTAAACGTGTTTCTATCTTCTCAAATAAAACAACACACCAAGTTCGTTTGAAAATTGCAGGAAGTGAATTAAGTATATCTGCTGAAGATCTTGATTTCGCAAATGAAGCAAGTGAAAGATTAACATGCCAATATGGTGGTGAAGATATGGAGATTGGTTTTAATTCTAAGTTTTTAGCTGAGATGTTGAGTAATTTAAATTGCGAAAATGTTAATTTGGAAATGAGTGCACCCAATCGCGCGGGAATTTTATTACCTACCGAAAAAGAAAATCCGAGTGAAGATATTTTAATGCTTGTAATGCCTGTTATGCTTAACAGCTAAGCGAATTTGTAAAAAATATAGAGCCGTTTTGAGAAATCGAAACGGCTTTTTTGTTTTAACGCTCTTGTGTTTTATAGACGTTGTTGCATATGAAGCAACGCAATCTCCGCTCATTTAAAATGAGATTTCGAGTCACGCGAAAATGCGGAACTCTAAATGACGTTCTGAATGTCTCATTAATTTTCCCTAAATTTACTTTATGAAAAAACTACTACTTTCCTCTTTTATTTTCTTTACAATAGTTGTTTCAGCGCAAACGACTATTATTGATAGTATTGTATCTGGTGGGATTTATCGCAACTACCGTATTTATATTCCCGCAGCTTATACCGGAACTTCTGCACGTCCCTTGATTTTCGATTTGCATGGCTATACTTCCAGTGCTATAGCAGAGCAAGCATATTCTAACTTTATGCCCATTGCTGATACTGCAAATGTTATTATGGTGTATCCCAACGGAACATTGTCGGGCGGACAACCCTATTGGAATGCCGGATTCGGTGGTGCTGTGAATGATGTTGCATTTATTTCTGATCTTATAGATACACTGTTTACACAATACAATATTGATCATGATATGGTTTTTTCCTGCGGTATGAGCAACGGTGGCTATATGAGTCATACGTTAGCCTGTGAATTAAATAATCGTATTGCTGCAGTTGCTTCTGTTACAGGAAGTATGTCTTCATTTCAGCAATTGAATTGTTTTCCAAATCGCCCAGTACCAGTGATGCAGATTAGTGGTGATGCTGATGGAACAGTTCTTTATGCTGGTGGTTCTGGATCTCTGGGTATTGATGCGTTGGTTTCTTATTGGGTAACAAATAATAACTGCAATTCAACTCCTGTTTTATCAACCGTTCCAAATGTTAGTTTAACTGACGGATGTACTGCTGAACATTCTGTTTATATCGGCGGTGATATGGGATCAACGGTTGAGAAATATAAAATTATCGGAGGTGGACATACTTGGCCTGGATCCCCCTATATTATTGGTGTTACAAATCAGGATTTTAAAGCTTCAGAGAAGATTTGGTTGTTTTTTAGAAAATATAAATTAAATCAGTTTGTTGGAATGACAGAGTTGGAAAATCTGAATTCAATTAATTTATTTCCTAATCCGGCTACAACAGTTATAAATATTGAATGTGAAAACATTTCTGCTATTAGATTTTTTGATGTCACCGGAAAAATAGTTCTTGAAAGCCATCAAAAAAATACTGACATTTCTGCTTTAGCAAAAGGTATTTATTCAGTTGTTATTATTTCTGATAAGAATAGAAGTATAAAAAAAATGGTGAAAATGTAATTATAACATTTTCACAATTTCATCGCTCATGGGGTTAACGGAGGAGGAGTAAAATTTCACTAATTCACCATTTTCATTGAGCAGGTATTTAAAAAAATTCCAATTTGGCGCTTCTGAATTCCATCCATTTTGTTCCTTGTCACATAACCATTTGAATAGCTCATTTTCTTTTACATCAACTTTTTGAAATAGTTGAAAGGTAACACCGAAGTTTTTTCGGCAGAAGGCACCAATTTCATCATTTGTTCCCGGCTCTTGTCCACCGAAATTGTTTGCTGGAAATCCCAATATGGTTAGTTTGGTTCCGTGCGTTTCATGCAGCTTCTGTAAATCATCGTATTGTGGGGTAAATCCACATGCGGATGCCGTATTTACAATCATCACTTTTTTTCCTTTGTAGGTAGAGAAATCAATTTCATTACCTTCAATTGCTGTTATTTTGAAGTCGTAAAACTTTTTTGCATTCATAGAGGCTTCTGTATAATTTGGTCTTGTTTTGATGTCTTTATTTTTTAAAAGTAAAAGCAATCGATAAACGAGTTTTTTCATTTTTTTAATTTATACTATAACATTACTGTATTAGAATTGTTTAAATTGAAATAGATAGTATCTGTTACTCAACAATTCTAAGCTTTGCAAATTTTATTAATAATTGTTTTTGTCCAATTCCTTCAAAAAATATTGTTGCTTTGTTGTTTGGAAAATCACCATCCATTGTTATTACTTTGCCACTTCCAAATCTGTCGTGTTGCACCATCATACCCACTTGTAGGTTTCGTAAACTTTCGGTATCAAAGTCAGATGTATTTTTAGATGCACTATTTACTTTCACTAGTTTTTTGGTGATTACCGGTCGTTGAACAAACGTTTCTTTAGGTTTAGAGCTTGTAAATTTAGGCTTTACTGAATTTTCTTCATCGCCAAACATACGGCCATTGTTTTCAGCCGGTAATTGAATGTATTTCGCATCCAATTCTTCTATAAAACGGCTGGGTTCATTGTAATTTAAATTTCCCCAACGATATCTGGAAGTAGAGTAGGAGATGGTTACTTTTTTTTCTGCTCGCGTTAATGCGACATAAAACAATCTTCTTTCCTCCTCCAAATCGGCTCTGTCGGTTAGAGACATTTGAGATGGGAATAAATTCTCTTCAAGTCCAACGATGTAAACATAGGGGAACTCTAATCCTTTTGCAGCATGAATCGTCATGAGAACTACCTTGTTTTTGTCCTCTTCCGTTTCATTCTTTTTATCCGCATCAGTCATTAAAGCAATGTCTTGCATGAATAAATTTAATGCCGGACCAACAGCATCGGTAGTTGTTTCATCAATATTTACTGCTGTGTCGTCTGCAAATAATAAAACGTTTTCAATGGATTGATTTTCTTTATTTGCAATATTGTTTTTTTCTCTTTCTACTTGATTCTCTTTTTCAGTTTCATCAATCACAATTTCGATATCACTCTCGGTAAATTCTTTTATTCCGTTTAATAATTCTTGAATGTTTTCATGTCTGCTAACACCTTCGGGAGATTTATCCGCATACAGGTCGCGTAAAATTCCGGAATGAATAGCAATATGCTGCCCGAGATCGTAAGCGTTTTGTGAATTTAATTGGGCCGAAAAACTTTTTATCATCATTGCAAATTCATCTACTTTTGTTTTTGCTCCGGTATTTAATCCAATTTCAAATTCGTTGATATGTTCAATTACTTTCCATAAACTGATGTTGTGATCGTTTGCGGCAACAATTATTTTATCCAAAGTTGTATCTCCAATTCCACGAGCAGGATAATTGATAATTCTTTTTAGCGCTTCTTCATCATTGTTGTTGATGCTTAATCGATAATACGCCAATAGGTCTTTTATTTCTTTACGTTGATAAAAAGATAAACCACCATATATCCGATAGGAAATATTTTGTCTGCGTAACGCTTCTTCCATTGCTCTAGATTGAGCATTGGTTCTATATAATATTGCAAAATCACGATTGTGAGCTTGCTCATTCATTTTTGTTTCGAAAATAGAATTAGCAACAAAGCTCCCCTCGGCGTTATCACTTTCTGTTTTAACAATTTTAATAATTTCTCCTTCTGTATTTTCTGTGAAAACATTTTTTTTAAGTTGATCTTTATTTTTTGCAATTACAGAATTAGCAGCTCCAACTATTGTTTTTGTAGAACGGTAATTTTGCTCCAATTTAAATATCCTTAACTCGGGATAATCTTTCTCGAAATTTAAAATGTTTTGAATGGTAGCCCCTCGGAAAGCATATATACTTTGTGCATCATCTCCCACAACACAAATATTTCGGAAAGCCGCAGCAAGTTGTTTTACAATTACATATTGCGAAAAATTTGTATCCTGGTACTCATCCACTAAAATATATTTGAATTTATGTTGATATTTATGAAGAACCGCAGGAAAATCACGCAAGAGAATATTGGTGTTGAATAAAAGGTCGTCAAAATCCATTGCTCCGGCTTTAAAACAGCGGTTGCGATATATTTCGTATACAATTCCCATTTTTGGTTTAGCTGACTGTCGATCCTCCTCCTGAATTTGGGCATTGCTGATGTATGATTGGGCTGATATCAGATTGTTTTTTGCAGAAGAAATTCTTGATAAAACCACTCCCGGCTTATAAATTTTATCATCTAGGGCTTGTTCCTTTAGAATCGTCTTAATTAAACTTTTAGCATCATCCGTATCGTAAATGGTAAAGTTGGTAGGATAGCCTATTTTTTCGGCTTCACTTCTTAATAAACGGGCAAAAACAGCGTGAAAGGTACCCATCCAAATATTTTTCGCCTCGCTTGCTCCCACAATTTTAGAAATCCGTTCCTTCATTTCTTTGGCAGCTTTATTCGTAAACGTCAAAGAGAGGATTTGAAAAGGATCGGCTCCTTTTTTCAATAAATGTGCTATTCTGTATGTCAAAACTCGTGTTTTCCCAGACCCGGCACCTGCAATGATCATAACCGGACCATCAGTGCATTCAACCGCTTCACGCTGAACAGCATTTAATTCATCTAAATAATTTTTAGGCATATGTTGTTTTGACAAATGGATTTAAAATGTTGTCAAATTTAAAGTTTACAAATCGAATTCTAAGGGAGTGTTGAAAAGTTAATATCGATTTTAAATTTCATCATGCAACTAATTTCTCTGAAATTCGATCTGAATAAAGAATTTAACAGTTGTTTCTCATTTATTTTCCTATCTTAGCTTATAAAAATTACTCCAAATCGTTTATTCTATGAAAAAATTACTCCAATTATTATTATTTTTTGTTCTTGCTAATAGTTCTAATTTTTCTTTTGGTCAAGGAATAAATTGTGGTTTAGCCGATCCTTTTTGTACAGGAACAACCTATACCTTCCCAAATAATACAGGGATTCCAAATATGGGGACAATGGATTGTTTATTAACCACCCCAAATCCAGCCTGGTATTATTTACAAATTGCAGATCCTGGGAACATTGATATTTTTATTTCACAAGTTAATACGAGTGGAGTAGGTATTGATGTTGATTTTGACTTATGGGGGCCGTTCACATCTGTTTCAGCAGGTTGTACCGCTTTGCCAAGTTCTTCTTCTATCGATTGCAGTTATTCGACAGCAGCAACCGAAACAGCCAACATTGTTGGTGCTGCAACGGGAGAGTTTTATTTACTTTTACTTACCAATTATTCGAATCAAGCGGGTACAATTACCTTTTCTCAAACAGGTGGATTAGGAACAACTGACTGCAGTATTCTTTGTTCATCTCCAAACGCATCTGCCGGAACGCCCCAAACACTTACATGTGCCATGCCTTCCGTTACACTTAGTGGAAGCTCCACTACTGCAGGAGTAACATATAGTTGGACTGGCCCTGGTGGATTTTCTTCTACTTTACAAAATCCCATAGCTACAACTGCCGGAACGTATACCGTTACGGTAATAGATCCCGCCAATCCGGCTTGCCCATCCACGGCAACTCAAATTGTAAACCCAAGTTTAGGTTTGCCGAATATTAGCACTGGTTCTTCATTGACTTTAACATGTACAACTTCAGCTGTTAATTTAACCGGTGGCTCAACTACAGCCGGTGTAACATATAGTTGGTCTGGGCCGGGTGGTTTTAGTTCAACTTCTGCAAGTCCTTCAGGAATAACGGTAGCTGGATTATATACATTAACTGTTACTGATCCTTCGTCTAGTTGTGCCACTTCGTCTACTCAGCTTGTTATTACGAATACTACCCCTCCTAACGCTTCAGCAGGAACAGTTCAAACATTAACGTGTACTGCTCTTTCAGTTAGTTTAAGTGGATTGTCATCAACAGCAGGTACAAGTTTTAGTTGGACCGGGCCTGGTGGTTTTACTTCAACTGTTCAAAATCCAACAGGTGTTTCAACAGCTGGAACGTATACGGTAACTGTTACTGATCCTGCAAATGGATGTACATCTACTTCCACTCAAAATATTATTTCGAATACTACTCTTCCTGATATTGGTGGAACAGGAACATCTTTAACGTTAACGTGTGTTCCACTAACCATAAATTTAATGGGTACTTCAGTTACAACAGGTGTATCATATAATTGGTCTGGTCCGGGAGGTTTTAGTGCATCAACTCCAGGTGCAACAGTAAGTGTTGCTGGAACTTACACTTTAACCGTAACAAATCCTGTGAATGGATGTACTTCAACAGGAAACGTAATAATTAATCCCAATGTTGGTCCACCAAATGTTAGTATTGGGGCAACACAAACATTAACATGTATCGTTACAAGTCTGAATTTAACTGCTTCTTCCACAACAAGTGCTGTAACATATAATTGGGCGGGAGCAGGAATTGTTTCGGGTGGCTCCTCAGCTTCACCCACAGTTAATACTTCGGGTACTTATACCGTAACAATCACAGACCCTTCTAATGGATGTACTTCTACGGCAATTGAAACTGTAAATACAAATACAACGGCTCCAATCGCTAATGCAGGTGCCGATCTTTTACTTCCTTGTTCGTTGACGACCATCAATTTGGATGGAAGTGGATCAAGTTCAGGAGCAAACTATACGTATAGTTGGACAACATCTGGAGGGTCTATAGTATCTGGTGCTTCAACAATTTCAGCAGCTGCTGGTCAGCCAGGAAATTATACCGTTACTGTAACCGATATTACAAATGGATGTACTTCAACAGATAATGTAATTGTAACTGGTGATATTTTACCTGTTGCTTTATTCACTGCTTCACCAACATCCGGATTAGCGCCCCTTATTGTCGATTTTACTAACGGGAGTTCGGGTTCAGTTTCTTATGTTTGGAATTTAGGTGATGGAACATCTTCTTCCGTTTTAAATCCTTCCAATACATATAATACATTTGGAGATTATATAATTACTTTGATTGCAATGAATAGTAATGGATGTACGGATACTTTTTCCTTGATGATTCACGTTGACCAAATATCCTTGCTAACCATTCCTAATATTTTTACACCAAATGGTGATGGAGAAAATGATATTTTTCGTCCGATTATCGCAGAAAATTTATCCGGATTTAAAGCAACAATTTTTGATCGTTGGGGATTGGAAATCTATGAATGGTCAGATGTAAATGCAGGCTGGAATGGGGAAACAAAAAATGGTGCACTTGCAAGCGATGGTACCTATTATTACATTATAAATGGAAAAGGGGTGGATAGAAAAGAATATATCTATAATGGTTATTTGCAGTTATTAAGAGTTAAATAATTCGTAAATAGTTGAACGGATTTATTGTTTGGAAATTAATAAAAATCAGATGCATTTCCATTTCAAACGTATCTAAATATATTTTCGAAATTAAAATTCTTCATTTGTTAAGAATTTCCAAATTTAAGTATATGAATGAATGTTTTTGCAAAGGATGTAACTCTTTTTCGACTTATTAAATACTTTTTTATATTTAAAAACTAACCTCTTACATTTTTTTAAAGATTTTTTTTATTTTAACTAACAAATTCTATAAACAAATAAAACATTTTAATATGAAAAATTTAAAAGTAACCTCAATTGTATTCATTCTTTCTTTCTTTGTAAGCACTATCAGTGCTCAGCAAACTGTAATTATAAACAAAAAAACTTCAAGAACAGAAGATAATACAAGTATTAAATTTAAGTTTGAGGTAGATGCAATTACTACTTCAGCTGAGGTAGAAACGCTTAGAAGTAAAATGGCTGCATCTGTAGGTGCAAATGCTATAGTTACAGCTGCTCCAATAGTTGATGGTAAGTCAACGTTTTTGGTATCGTTTAAAAGAAAAGAATTTAAATCCGTGTATTTTCAAAATGCATTAATTGCAGCTGGTTTAAATAATGTTGTTTTAGATGGAGAAAATATTAAAACATCTGAACTGGTTGGTCATTTTCAGAAAAAATAATAGAACATATTTCACAATAATATGAGAGGCAATAAAAAAGCGAACTGATTTTTTCAGTTCGCTTTTTTATTTTAGTTGTTATGAGATACTTGTTATAAGATACTAGGATCAAATTCAATTTTGTGGGTCATCTCTCCGTACATTTCTTCAAATGATTCGCCACAAACACTCTCAGGTCTAGTTTCTTTAGAATGGTTGATCAAGTGCTGAAATTTCATAAGTGTTTTTTCGTCCTTCACCATATCAATAAAAGCACTGTATTTTTCATGGTTTTGGAAAAAATCTCCAGCAAGTAAATAGTGAAAGATTTGATAAGCCATTTCAAATTTGTCGAAATGAAGCATATCCTCAGGTCTTCCAATAGTGGCAAAGTTTACTGCATCCGGAGTGTAAAACAAACGGATGAATTTTTCAAGTAATTTTACTGCGCCTGTTATCTCTTTAAAGGCCTCATCCATTGCAGAATCACCATCACCACCAGTTAGCTTTTTATGAATTGCATTAGTTACTAATTCAGCACTGTGCATACCTACATAAATACCGCTTGAAAAGATGGGGTCAAGGAAAGCACCTGCGTCTCCGACCATTGCATAGTTGCTCCCATATTTTTTTTCACAGAAATAAGAGTAATCTCCAATATATTGAACCTGATGGTTCATAGTTGCTCCATCTAATAATTTTTTTACAGCAGGTGAATTGAAAAGTTCTTGTAAGTAAAGGTCTTTTTTCCAATCAGCACTTTTCCCTTCAGTGAATTTTTGTTTTTCTTGTTTAATGAAACTGTTGTTACTGACAACACCAATACTTAAGTGATCAGCACTTACGGGAATTACCCATACCCATCCTTTTTTTTCTCCTCCAAGATAGATGATTTTAATAGCTCCTTCTTTTAAAATGTTATCGAAATTGGTATTTGACCAGTGTGAAAACATTGCAACCCTGTCAAGGTCGCTGTATGGTTTTTTTACTCCCATTTTACTACCCAAGAAAGTACTTTGGCCGCTTGCGTCAATAATAAATTTCGAATGAAATGATTTTCTATTTCCTGCAACATCCATAACGTCTACCTGAACTATTCCATCCGGTGAATCGAGGGTTACATTTTTAACCATTGTTTCTTCAAGAACAGTTGCTCCATTTTTTTTACTATTGTCTAGCAGTAGTTTATCGAAGGCGGAGCGGATCACATGAAAGGACAGATAACTTTTATCTTTTATTACATTTTTAAAACACCACAAGGAATGTTTTTTGCCGTCAATATCAACAAAATTAACACCAGGTTTTCGAGTAGCGATTTTTTTTAAGTCTTCAATCAGACCGTGTTTTTCAAGTATCTTATAACAAGTAGGAATCAGTGATTCACCTACATGTTCTCTAGGGAATTTTTCTTTTTCAAGCACCAAAACACTGTGTCCATTTTGTGCTAAAAAAGTCGCAGATGTGGAACCTGCAGGTCCGCCACCAATAATAATAACATCGTACAATTTCATATTTCGGAGTTTTGAAAAAAATTAAATACTATAAACCCAGCCAGCGTGCAATTATATTTTTTTGAATATCCGTTGTTCCCGAATAAATAGTGCTGCCTATTGCATCTCGTAAGGTTCGCTCGATCTCAAATGCTGTCATATAGCCATTTCCTCCATATATTTGCATTGATTCGTATGCAACAGAAGTAACAACTTCACTCACAAAAAGTTTAGTAATGGAGGCATCAATGGCATTATTTATTTTTGAGTCGATATTCCAAGCGGCTTTGTAGGTTAAAAGTCGAGACGCTTCAAGTTGTGTTTTCATGGAAGCAATGCGATGCGCAACTGCTTGGTTTTTTCCAATAGCTTGTTGTCCAATGTTTCGTTTTTGAGCATAGTCGATTGTTTCTTCTAAAATACGATCCATTGTTCCAACATGGCAGGCTGCAATACCGATACGTTCCCATTCCATAGAATAGTTGAAAATGGGAGCCCCTGCGCCTATACCACCTAAAATATCACTTTCTGGAATAAAAACGTTTTCAAAAATTAATTCAGAAATGGTGCATGTTCGCAATCCCATTTTTTCGTATTGTTGTCCAACCTTAAAACCAGCTGTATTTTTATTGAGTAAGAAGGCGGTAATTCCTCCATGAAATCCTTTGCTTTCATCCGTTATGGCATATACAAGGATATTATCAGCTACAGGACCATTTGAACTAAATGCTTTTACACCATTGATTAGGTATCCGTCTTTGTATTTTTTTGCAGATGTTTTAATATTGAATACATCCGATCCGGATTCTGTTTCTGTCATTGCGTTTACAGCAATTTTAGTTCCATTACACAAATCCGGTAAATATCTTTGCTTTTGTTCTTCGCTTCCATATTTCCAAATAGGAATGATGCAAGCTAATAAGTGAGCGCAAATGGAGAAATTGAGTCCACCGTCTTTACAGCCATATCCAAGTGCTTCAAGAGCAATAATTGTCGACTGAGCATTTAGTCCGGCACCTCCAAATTTTTCTGAAACAGCTAATCCTTGTAGTTTTTGTGATCCGCATTTTTTCCATAGTTCTCTTGGGAATTCAGAAATTTTATCACGTTCAATAATATTTTGATTTAACTCATTCTGAGCAAACTGAATTATATTTTGTTTTATCAGTTGTTGTTCGATGCTTAAGGAAAAATCCATTAGATGAGTTGTTTTAGCTGTTGGTAATCGATTTTGTTACTTGCAGTTTGGGGCAATGATTTTATGAATATAAAGTTATTAGGAATCATGTATACAGGCAAGTTTTTTGAGCAATATTCTTTCATTTTTATAACCGATTCCCAATCGGCAGATTTACAACAGACAAATGCCGTAATAGTAGTCGCATTTTCTTCATCAGTGCCTGAAATTACAGCATTTTCAATTATTTCAGGATGTTGATGTAAGGCTTGTTCAATCTCCAGTAATTCTATTCTGTACCCATTGCGTTTAACCATTCTGTCGATACGGCCTTTGAAAATAAAATTATTAGCTGAATCAATTTCAACGAGATCACCTGTTTTATACCAAATGGTATTCTGTTCATCTTTGATTAGGGCTTGATTGTTTTTTTCGTCTGGTTGCCAATAATTAAGCATGATACCATTTCCACCGATTAATAATTCTCCTGAAGGTAGTATTTTACTTTTAT
>CANIFU010000015.1 GCA_947466965.1 Bacteroidota bacterium | reverse complement strand
TGAATAAAAACCCGTTCGAGAATAACTTCCTTCTGAAATGGAACAAGCTTTGAAAAATTCCTCAAACGAATGATATCATCAAAAAAAGAATCTGTTTTAAAATGTTTTTTGATAGCTAATAAACGATTGCAAATGGATACGTAGTCTAAGGGGTTTTCAAGTGCATAGGTTTTTGATCGACTAATAATATCTACGAGCTTTTGTAAACATTCATATTCTTTCTCCTTCCTATCGCATGCATAATAATAATTGGAATAAATGAGGTAATAAAATATCTTGGCAGAAAAGGATTCCGCTTTGCTTTCCGATTTTAATTCGGGCTGATTGATAATCTGCTCATACTTTTTGATGACTTCTTTCTTTGAATAGTTTTCGTTTTCAGACTGAAGTAGATTTGAGTCGTAATAAAGATCAGTTATCTTCTTTAGATTTTTCTGTTTTAAAATATAGGTATCAATCATCTTATTCACCTCTGAAGCCTTTTTCAGTCCGAGCGAATAGCCGCTGCACTTTTTTTTCCACATCAGCAGTTCGATACTTAATTGAAAATTTTCACATTCAATAGCCAGAATTTCTGTTTTGGAGATCAATTTTAAACATTCCAGGTATAAACCTTTATGAAAGAGAATTTCAATAGAAATCAATGCTTCTTTAATTTCTAAATTATAGGTCTTACCGTTGTGAAAATCATTCAGACTCTTTAGTATAAGCTGATAGAGATAATTTTTATCTGCAGAAATAAAATCTGCATTAACACCCGCTTTCTTTAAATTTTTAACAAAAGAAGCATCCTCTTCAATTGTTGCCCTATCCAGCTGATCAAATAAAGCAACATATTTATTTTGTGAACCAATTATATGGCGTTCCGAAAATATTTTAAAATATCTCTTTTCCGACATACTCAGACTTTTTACAAGGACGAAGGCGTTACTATTTTTTTTCATATTTTTCAATTTCAGACTTACTAAAATTATGGATTAATTTTCTAACCTGCAAATGCCATTATATTATATTTAGAATATAAAATAACCAAGTGCGAAAATAATTAATTTTCTTAGTTCAATTAATTAAAAAAATTCAGCAGTATGAGTAAGACAATGAAAACGGATATATCTGACACTATCTTAAAAAAAAGAATAATAGATCGTATTCTTCGCTATACAGATTTGTTCACACGGCAGGAACTTTCAGCTAAAAGTAAAGTTCAGTTAGCTAAAATACAGGATTCGGGACTTATCCGATTAAATTTAATACTAAAGTTTAAAAACAGAAAAAAAATACATTTTAAACAACTCTGACTCACTAATATTAGAGATATTTTTAAACTTTAGTTACAAATAATAATTTATTTTAGTTATAAAGTTTGATCACAAAAAAGCTTCATTATTATTTTTGAAAATACACTTTTAAAAACGCAATCCAATGTATACATTAAAAAAAGCCTCACAATTTGCAGCAATCCTTTTATCAGGGTTGAATTGTTTAAATACTTCAGCTCAAATTACTGTCAACAATACATTGTATACTCCAACTCAACTCGTAAACAATATTCTTGTTCCAGTTGGAAGTGGCACTTCTGTTTCCGGGGTTAACTTTAGAGGAGTTTATGGAGTAAGTTCAAAATATCAGGTAGGTTACTTTTCTACAACAGGACCAACCCTCACAGATATGGGCTTTACAAGCGGTGTTTACCTTAGTACAGGAAATACATCTTCGGTTCCATTGACCTTAGGAACAGATCCTGGATCCGTTGCTCAAATGAGTACAGGGTTTGTTTCAGGAACAGCTGGCGAGATTCGCTCCAGTAATCCTCTTGCCGGACAAGATGCTGATGCACAAGTATTACTTTCACCATACAATTATTACAATGCAGCCATTTTAGAGTTTGATTTTATTCCGGTTACTTCTGGTGTTTCTTTCCGATATATTTTTGCTTCGGAAGAATACAACGATGAAAGCGGAAGTGCTTTTGCTATTAACTATAACTGTTCAGCTTATAACGACAAGTTTGCTTTTTTAATTAGCGGTCCCGGAATCGCTGGCGGACAAGGTTATATTAGTGACGCAAAAAATATTGCACGACTTACAAACGGATCAGAAGTAGGAATCAACTCCGTAAATGACGGCATTGTCGGTTCCAGCGGAAGTCCTCAAAATGCCGGCTTGTGTTCATCCGAAAATCCAGGTTGGATCAACGGAACTCCAACACCTGAATTTTTAGGCTTCATTAATGGAACTCAATACAATGGAAACACTCAAATATTAACGGCTGTGCAAACTGGATTAACACCTGGTGTAACCTATCATATTCGTTTATTAATTGGTGATGCCAATGATGCTGCATATGACAGTGGTGTGTTTTTAGAAGCAGGTAGTTTTACAACAGAATCGGCAAGTGCTGGAGTAAATCAAACAATTTGTTCAAACAGTACAACACTCAATGCATTGAGCCCTACAAGTGGATCATGGACAACAATAAGTGGTACAGGATCATTTGTAAATGCTGCCAGCCCAACATCTGGTGTAAGCGGACTCTCAACAGGTGCAAACGTTTTTCAATGGTCGAATGGGACAGTTTCTTCGAACGTAACAATCACGGTAGAATCACCTCCTAACGTTATTACAGCAAGTAGCAATTCCATTTCTTGTACCACTACATCAGCAACATTAATAGGAACTTCAGCAGGATCATCAATGGTTTGGAATGGCGGTTCCTTAGTAAATGCGGCTAATCCGGCTTCGGTTTCGGCAGTAGGTACCTATACTGTTACCGCTACCGATCCTACAAACGGATGCACAGCAACATCAACAGTTATTGTTTTAGGAAATACAACTGCTCCTTCTGTTAGTTCAGCAAGTAGCAATTCCATTTCTTGTACCACTACAACAGCAACATTAATAGGAACTTCAGCAGGATCATCAATGGTTTGGAATGGCGGTTCCTTAGTAAATGCGGCTAATCCGGCTTCGGTTTCGGCAGCAGGTACCTATACTGTTACCGCTACCGATCCTACAAACGGATGCACAGCAACATCAACAGTTATTGTAAGTTCCAGCGGTGCGTTACCTGATATAAGTATTGCCACTCCTGCAATTATTTCGTGTTCATCACCAACCTTAACACTTATCGGAAGTTCTACATCTTCGGGTGTAGGATACCAATGGACAGGTGGGCCAGCATCACCAAACTATACAGTTAATTTAGCAGGAACATATACATTAACAATTACAGATTTGTTAACAGGATGTTCATCACAACAAACCGTTATTGTTTCATCTAATACTACTCCACCTGCAGTAACTACAGGATCAACGCTTGCATTGGGATGTTCTCCTTCAAGTGGAATAATTTCTGCAAGTTCAACAACTGCAGGAGTCGCATACAGCTGGACAGGCGCAGGCATCACAGTTGGTGCATCTACAGATACTCCTTCTGTAAATGCAGCAGGAACGTACACGGTTACCGTTACGGATCCTACTAACGGATGTACTGCAACTTCCAGCGTAATTGTTTCAAGCAACACCACTCCTCCATCTTTAATTGCAGGACAATCATTGCTATTGAGTTGCGGAACCAACTCCGGAACAATCACAGCAACATCTTCAACAATTGGTGTATTATATAGTTGGATGGGACCAGGAATTGCAGCTGGTGGAACAACTGCATCACCATCAGTTACAGCTGCAGGTACATATACTGTAACCGTAACTGATCCATCAAATGGATGTACAGCATCTGGAAATGTAAATGTGAGTGTGAACAACGGACCAACTGCAAGTGCAGGAACAGATGCAACAATTAATGCTGGACTTTCAACTACCTTAACGGCAACTGGAGGTGGAACATATCTCTGGAACACGGGAGAAACTTCGGGCACTATTTTGGTTTCTCCAATTGTAACAACCGACTATTGTGTAACGGTTACAGATACATCAGGCTGTGTAGATACCGCTTGTGTTAGAATTTCAGTAGATCTAGAATGTGGCGAACTATTCGTTCCGAATGCCTTTTCACCGAACAATGATTTGAGCAATGATGTGTTTCGAGTAAAAATAAATCCAGTTTGTGTGAAAGAAATGCTTTTAGTTGTATACGACAGATGGGGAGAAAAAATGATTGAAATTACTGATCCATCTGTTTCATGGGATGGCACTTATCATGGAAAAAAATTGGACAATGCCGTGTTTGTTTATTACTTGTCTATCACATTAAGAAATTCTACTGAAGTGATTAAGAAATCGGGAAATGTTAGTTTACTTAAATAAATAAAAAAATGAAAAATATAACTAGTAAAATAATCATTCTAATTTTGAGTATAAGTTTTTTCTACAATGTAAAAACGAAAGCGCAGGACAATCACTTCTCTCAGTTCAGAGAAACACCTATGGCAATTAATCCAGGGATGACAGCACTAAACAAGGATCTTCGTATTGTATTAAATTACAAAGATCAATGGAGAAGTTTTGTATCACCCTATAAAACATTTGCATTATCGGCAGAGTTGAATACGGCTAAGAAAAAAAGCAAAGACAGCTACATTGGCTTGGGAATTCAATTGATATCAGATAAAGCAGGTGACTCTCAAATGGGAAATAATTTGGGTTCATTAAATGTGTCGGGAGTTGTAAAGTTAAACAACCGCAGTAAATTAGGTATGGGGATCATGGGTGGATACGGTCAACGAACAGTTAACTACGCTGCCTTACAATGGGAAAGTCAGTATGTAGGAACTGCTTTTGATGCAACTGCTCCATCAGGAGAAACGGCTGGTGTAACCTCTTATACTTATCCGGATTTGGGAGCAGGGATTGCATGGGCATATGGAAAAGACCAACAATATATTTCTGCAAACAATGGAGTTCATGCTATGTTTGGTATTTCAGCTTTTCATTTCGGATTACCAAAATATTCGTTTTACGGAGAAAACGGAGAAAAGCTGAATACAAAATATACTGCACAAGGAACTGTTGAATTCGGGATAAAGAATACAAACCTGTTGATCGCACCCGAATTTTTATATGTGCGACAAGGAACCCAACAAGAAGTGATTGTGGGAAGTGTATTCAAATATCTATTTCAGGAAGGATCGAAATATACAGCTATTAAAAAGAATTCTGCACTTTCTTTAGGAATAGATTATCGCTTACAAGACGCACTTATAGCATCACTACTTTATGAATACTCGAATTATGCCGTAGGTGTAAGTTACGATGTAAACATGTCGGGATTAAAAACAGCGAGTTCCTATAAAGGAGGATTAGAAATTGTTTTGCGATTTGTGACTCCCAACCCTTTCAACAATAAAAATCAAGCAAGTTTTAAATAGTAAACTAAAATAAAAGACGTTAGCATAAAATAAAAAACAGATTACAATTAAATCAGACTTACTAAAATTAAATTCTTTATTGAATTTAGTTGATTTAAAAATAAATACTTTTGATCCGTTAAAAAAATGATAAAACAAGCTTTATATATTATTGTAATTATTCACCCCCTTTAAGGGAGAGGATATTACTATATTTTATAGAAAGCCTTTCCTTACCGGAAAGGCTTTTTTTATTTTATAAATTATGAAAACAACAATTATTTCATTCATCATTATTCATCCTTAGGGTTGAGAAGTGACTTTTAAAAAAGCCCTTCTCAAAAATGTGAAGGGCTTTTTAATTTTATATCAACTAATTAAAAAAAACAAAAAAATGTATTTCAACGACAACACACTCGTATTTTTTAACGGACAATGGCTGAAAGCAAAAGACCTTCAGGTTAGTCCGTATGTACAATCCATGCATTACGGCAACGGAGTATTTGAAGGAATAAGATCATATGCAACACCTGATGGAACAAAAGTTTTCAAATCTGAGGAGCATTACAAACGTTTATTGCACTCCGCAGAAAAAATGTATCTGAAAGTCCCCTATACGGCTGAAGAATTTACAAAATTCACGTATGAGTTATTGGAGAAAAATAATTTAGGAAATGCGTATATCCGCCCCTTAGTATTTGCTGGTGCTAACATGTCGCTAATACCTACAAATGAAGTACATGTAATGCTTTGCGCATGGGAATGGGGTAAATATTTAGGAACAAAATTGCTAGATGTAATGACCTCATCCTATCAACGTCCGAATCCTAAATCGTGCCATGTGGAAGCAAAAGTAACCGGTCATTATGTCAACTCCATTTTAGCAACAACAGAAGCAAAACAAAAAGGATATGATGAAGCACTGCTATTGGATGCAAATGGTTTTGTAGCTGAAGGTCCGGGAGCGAATTTCTTTTTTGAAAAAGACGAAGTACTTTTCACTTCCCCCTTAGGAAATATATTACCAGGTATTACTCGAGCAACAATGTTTGAATTGTGTGAAGAGTTAGGATTTAGATTAATAGAAAAACATTTTACACCCGAAGAAGTAAAAGGAGCAGATAGTGCATTTTTCACAGGAACAGCAGCAGAAGTGGCAGGCATACAATCTTTAGACAGAGTCAATTTTAAATTAAAATGGGAAGAAACACTTGGATCGGTATTGCAAGCAAAATATACTCGCAGAGTCTCTTTTAATGAATATGGAAATTTTTCATTTGTATAAATATGGATTTAAATAAATACAGCAAAACAGTTACTCAGGATGAGTCGCAGCCAGCATCACAAGCAATGCTCTATGGTGTTGGATTAACAGATGACGATATGAAAAAAGCACAAGTTGGTATAGCATCAACCTGGTATGAAGGAAATACGTGCAACATGCATTTGAATGTGCTTTCAAAACATGTCAAAGAAGGAGTACAAAAAAGCGGTATGGTCGGACTGCAATTTAACACGATTGGGATCAGTGATGGCATCACCAATGGCACGGAAGGCATGCGCTATTCTCTTGTTTCAAGGGAGATAATAGCTGATTCTATTGAAGCTGTTACTTCAGCTCATTATTATGATGGTTTGATTACTATAGCCGGATGCGACAAAAATATGCCGGGTGTTACTATGGCAATGATTCGAGTAAATCGTCCATCGATAATGGTTTATGGCGGTACGATTGCATCTGGAAAATACAAGGAGAAAAAATTAAATATCGTTTCAGCATTTGAAGCACTGGGAGAAAAGTATGCGGGTAAAATAAGCGATGATGATTTTAAAGGTATCATAAAAAATGCTTGTCCGGGTGCAGGTGCCTGCGGAGGAATGTATACAGCCAATACCATGTCCTCTGCAATTGAAGCATTGGGATTAAGTTTGCCATATAGCGCGTCGAATCCGGCAATGAGTAAAGAGAAAAAAGAAGAATGTTTGGATGCAGGTAAATTTTTAAAAGTACTCCTTGAAAAAGATATAAAGCCTTCAGACATCCTTAGTAAAAAATCATTTGAAAATGCATTAACAGTAGTAATCGTATTAGGAGGTTCTACGAATGCGGTTTTGCATTTATTGGCAATGGCAAAAACAGCGAACATTGACTTTACTTTAAAAGACGTAAGCCGCATCAATGAAAAAACGCCAGTATTGGCTGACCTCAAACCCAGTGGAAAGTATTTAATGGAAGATGTATATGCTGTAGGTGGGATACCATCGGTAATGAACTACTTATTAGAAAAAAAATTATTACATGGTGAATGCTTAACAGTAACAGGAAAAACAATAGCAGAAAATCTTTCTGAAGTAAAAGAATTAAAGGCAGGTCAAACCGTGATATTACCAACAGAGACACCTATAAAAAGCAGCGGACATTTAAGAGTGATGTATGGCAACCTCGCTCCGGAAGGATGCGTTGCAAAAATAACTGGCAAAGAAGGTGAAACATTCATCGGTCCGGCAATTGTTTTTGAAAATGAAGTTGAATGTATACAGGGAATTCGATTGGGCAAGGTAAAACCAGGCAATGTTTTGGTAATACGCAATGAGGGGCCTAAAGGAGGCCCAGGAATGCCGGAGATGTTAAAACCAACATCCGCACTAATTGGTGCAGGATTAGGAAATAGCGTTGCATTGATTACCGACGGTAGATTTTCGGGGGGAACACATGGATTTGTAGTTGGACATGTTAGTCCGGAAGCATTTGACGGAGGACCAATTGCTTTCATATTAAACGGAGATATGATAAAGATAGATGCGGTTAATAATAAAATAAATGTAGAACTCACAGATGCATATTTAGCAGAACGTAAAAAAAAATGGAAACAGCCCGAATTAAAAGTTAAGAACGGAGTACTGTATAAATATGCAAAGCAAGTAAGTTCAGCCAGCACAGGATGTTTAACTGATCTATAGGAAAATTTAAAATGAAAAAACATACAAAAGATAATCAAGAAGTAAGCGGAGCCGAAGCATTGATTTTATCGTTGCTGGATGAAAATGTAAGTACTGTTTTTGGTTATCCTGGTGGAGCGATTATGCCAGTTTACGATGCGTTGTATGATTACACCGGGCAACTAAATCATTATCTAGTGAGACATGAACAGGGTGCAACACATGCAGCACAAGGATATTCCCGTGTATCAGGAAAACCTGGAGTTGTGTTTGCTACTTCGGGACCCGGTGCTACAAATTTAATAACAGGTATAGCGGATGCACAAATCGACTCAACACCGATTGTTTGTATCACAGGACAAGTTGCATCTCACTTACTAGGAACAGATGCATTTCAGGAAACAGATGTAGTAGGTATTTCAATGCCAGTTACCAAATGGAATATACAAGTTACAAAAGCGGAAGATATCGCTCCAGCAATCGCGAAAGCTTTTTATATAGCAACAAGCGGAAGACCTGGTCCTGTGTTAGTTGACATAACGAAAGATGCTCAATTCGGAAAGACCATTTACAACTATAAAAAATGCGAAAGTATCCGAAGTTATTTTCCAAGTGCAAAAGTAAAAGAGGGTGATATAAAAAAAGCGGCTGCAATCATAAATGCTGCAACGCGCCCTTTTATTTTGTGCGGTCACGGAGTATTATTATCGGGAGCTGAAAAAGAATTATTGGCTGTAGCAGAAAAAGGAAAAATACCCGTAGCCTCTACCCTCTTAGGATTATCTGCATTTCCGCCGGATCATTTCTTGTATGCAGGATATTTAGGAATGCACGGAAACTATGGACCAAATTTACTAACCAATTCCTGCGATGTTTTGATAGCAATCGGAATGCGCTTCGATGACCGTGTAACCGGCAATTTAGAAAAATATGCAAAGCAAGCAAAGGTGATTCATTTTGAGATTGATCCTTCAGAAGTCAACAAGATCGTACCTACAGATGTAGCTATAATTGGAGATGCAAAAGAATCGATGCAAGCCATACTTCCCCTAATCGAACATAAATATCATTCAGCATGGATTGAAAAATTTAAATACTGTGATGCTATTGAGCATGATAAGGTTATTAAACATGCTATACAGCCGAACACAAAAAATATTTTAATGTCGGAAGTTATCCACAAATTGAACAAGCTTACCGAAGGAAAAGCGGTGGTAGTAACCGATGTTGGTCAACATCAGATGGTCACATCCCGCTATTATAAATGCAAACTGCCTAATCATTTTGTAACATCAGGAGGGTTGGGAACAATGGGATTTGGATTACCAGCAGCCATCGGAGCAAAAGTTGCGATGCCCACCAAACAAGTGATTGCAGTGTTGGGAGATGGTGGATTTCAAATGACCATACAGGAACTGGGAACCATTATGCAAAGTAATATCGCAGTAAAGATACTTATCCTGAACAATAATTTTTTAGGAATGGTGCGTCAATGGCAGCAATTGTTTTTTGATAGAAGATACTCTTTTACAGAAATGAAAAACCCTGATTTTATTACCATCGCAAAAGGATATGGCATACAAGGAAAAAAAGTGACGGAACGAAATGCACTACAGAATGGATTATCAGAAATGTTAAACAGCAAAGAATCTTTTCTATTGGAGGTAGTTGTTGAAAATGAAGAAAATGTTTTTCCGATGGTAACAACCGGATCGAGTGTATCAGAAATAATATTAGAATAAAAACATGAAAACAACATATACCATTTCCATCTTTACGGAAGATAGAATAGGATTACTAAACAGAATAACAATCATTTTTACACGACGACACATTAATATCGAAAGTATAACGGCGAGCGTAAGCGAAGTAAAAAGTATTTACAGATATACGATTGTGGTAAATGTAACAAAAGACCTTGTTGAAAAACTAGTCGGACAAATCGATAAACAAATAGAAGTATTAAAAGCATTTTATCATCAATCACCAGAGATTGTGAGTAGAGAAATTGCGCTCTACAAAGTTTCTGGGGATGCCTTGAAAGAAAATGAACTTTTCACACGTACGATAAAAGAAAATCATGCAACAATACTTAGTGTATCATCAGAATATATTGTGGTAGAAAAAACCGGTGAAGAGCCAGAGATAAGCCGTTTATTCAATGAACTTGAAAAATTTGGAATGCTGGAATTTGCACGCAGTGGAAAAGTAGCCATCACTAAACCGATGAAAACATTGAACACCTATTTAAAAGAAATCGAAAATAACAGTACAAAAACAATTAAACACTTTAATTACAATTAAAATTATGGCACAGATTAATTTCGGAGGCGTTTTAGAAAACGTAGTAACACGTGAAGAATTTACATTAGAAATGGCACGTGCAGTATTAAAAAATGAGACCGTAGCCGTGATCGGCTATGGAGTTCAAGGACCAGGTCAGTCATTGAACTTAAAAGATAACGGAATCAATGTGATTATTGGTCAACGGAAAGGAAGTAAAAGTTGGGATAAAGCAATAGCAGATGGTTGGGTAGAAAACAAAAATTTGTTTGAGATCGAGGAAGCAGTAAAGCGCGCCAGCATTGTACAATATTTACTTTCCGATGCAGGACAAATTGCTACCTGGCCATTGATAAAGCCACACCTTACATCAGGCAAGGCCTTATATTTTTCTCATGGTTTCGGAATAACTTTTCATGAAAAAACAGGAATCGTACCACCTGCAGATGTGGACGTGATATTAGTTGCACCAAAAGGATCGGGTACATCATTAAGACGATTATTTTTAGAGGGAAAAGGATTAAACTCCAGCTACGCTATTTTTCAAGATTCTACTGGGAAAGCGAAATACAGAGTGCTCGCATTAGGTATCGCAGTTGGATCAGGATATTTATTTGAAACAGATTTTAAGAAAGAGGTGTATTCGGATCTTACCGGTGAACGGGGAATTTTAATGGGCGCATTGGCAGGATTATTTGAAGCTCAATATAGTGTGTTGCGTGAAAAAGGACATTCACCTTCCGAAGCATTCAACGAAACCGTAGAAGAGTTAACACAAAGCTTGATGCCACTTGTAGCAGAAAACGGAATGGATTGGATGTTTGCAAACACTTCTGTTACAGCGCAACGAGGAGCATTGGATTGGAAAATAAAATTCAGAAATGCAACAACACCGGTATTTAAAGAAATATATGAAGCCGTTTCTTCGGGAAAAGAAGCTGAACGTGTTATAGCTGAAGGCAGCAAACCCGAGTACCGAGAAAACTTAGAAAAAGAATTGAAAGAAATAAGAGAATCAGAATTATGGCAAGCGGGAGCAGCTGTTAGAAAACTAAGACCATGATACGACCATTAGCAGCTATAAATAAAGCCGCAGAAAATTTAAAGCACGTAGCAACACGAACTCCTTTGCAATTTAATGCACAATTGAGTGAATTCTATGGCTGTAATGTATACCTAAAACGGGAAGATTTACAAATCGTTCGTTCCTACAAAATTAGAGGGGCATATAACAAAATTGTTTCTCTTTCCGAAAAGGAAAAACAAAAGGGTATTGTATGTGCAAGTGCAGGAAATCATGCACAAGGGGTTGCTTATTCCTGTAAAATGTTAAACATAAAAGGCACTATATTTATGCCATCAACAACTCCATCACAAAAAGTAAATCAGGTGAAGTTATTTGGGAAAGAACATGTAGATATAGTATTAGTAGGTGATACATTTGATGATGCACATAGTGCTGCAGTTAAATTTTGCAAAGACAAGGCTGCTAGTTTCGTTCACCCTTTTGATGATTTAAAAGTAATAGAAGGACAAGCAACTATAGCGAAAGAGATAATAGAAGACGCTGATTTTAAAATCGATTATGTACTTGTTCCTATTGGAGGTGGGGGATTGGCTGCAGGTGTAATCAGTTATTTCTCACATACTTCCGCCGGCACAAAAATAATAGGTGTAGAACCGGAGGGCGCTCCGTCTATGTATGTTTCAATAAGAAATGGAGTAAATACCGAGTTAGCATCAATCGATAAATTTGTGGATGGCGCAGCAGTGAAAAAAGTGGGTGATAAAACATTTACGATCTGCAAGGAAGGATTGAGTGAAATTGTTTTGGTACCTGAAGGGAAAGTATGTACCACTATTTTAAATCTCTACAATCAGCAAGCAATAGTTGTAGAGCCAGCAGGTGCACTCACAATTACTGCATTGGATTTTTTAAGAGAAAAATTAAAAGATAAAAATGTAATTTGTGTGGTGAGTGGAAGTAACAATGATATTATGCGAACGGAAGAGATTAGAGAACGATCGCTGCAATATGAAGGGTTCAAACATTTTTTTGTGATTCGTTTTCCGCAACGTGCTGGTGCATTAAAAGAATTTGTTTCCAACGTGTTGGGGCTAGAGGATGACATAGTACATTTTGAATATATAAAAAAAAATAACCGAGAAAGCGGACCCGCATTGGTAGGATTGGAGATCAAGAATCCCAAAGATCTCGATGTACTCAAAAACAATTTAATAAGATCAGGATTTCAATTTGAATATTTGAATCAGAATACTAATTTATTGCAATTTTTGGTGTGATAAAAAATAAATTTGGCAGATTATTTAGAAAGTTCATTTTTGTTTAGCAACAGTTGTATATATTTTAAACTGTCTTTAAAATGTGTAATCTGCTGCATAAAGAATTCATCTGAAAAATTTTCGTAATTTTCAATTTGTCTTACCTTAGTTTTCAACTCTGTAATTTCAAGTAAATCAATAGAGGCTTTAATTTTATGAGCGTAACCCTTAATTAAATTAAGATTTTTTAAAGCGATTGCTTCATCTATGTTCTGAATTGTTTCAGTAATTAAATCGCAAAACAATTCGACAATTCTGAAGACAAACAATTCATCATGAGCTGATTGAACCCGCAATCTAGTTAAATCATAAATTGGATCGATAGGCTTTTTTGTGAACAAAAGAGCGCTATGTCTGACCGACTTTTTGAAGATCAATCTCAACATTTTATGAGCAAGGTCAAGCTTATTAAAAGGTTTTGAGATATAATCATCCATTCCTGCATCGATACATTTTTCTTTATCACCAATGATTGCATTAGCAGTAAGAGCGATAATAGGAGTATTACTTCTAATTTTGTTTCTGATGATTTTAGAGGCAGATAAGCCGTCAATAAGAGGCATTTGAAGATCCATAAGAATAATATCAAAATCTTGATCTAAAAGAATTTCAATTGCTTCATATCCATTATTAGCTAATGTAACAATCATACCCAAATTTTGCAATATAACTTCAGCAAGCATCTGATTTATCTTATTATCTTCAGCAAGAAGCACTGTCTTTCCTTTTAATTCAGATGTTTCAATAGTGTTTTCAGGATTTGCAACAGTAAAAGAAGCGCTACCTTTTTTCAATTCAACCTCAAAACTAAATGCACTCCCCTTTTCTTTTTCAGTTAAAACGGTAAATTCGCTATCAAACAATTTAACTAATTGACGTGAAATTGAAAGTCCTAAACCTGTGCCGCCGTATTTTCTATTAATAGAAGAATGTTCTTGCATAAAACTTTCAAAGATCAAGTCTTTATTTTCCTGCTCAATTCCAATTCCAGTGTCGGAAACGGTAAATTTCAAGACTTGTTTATCTGTTGAATCACTTATTAATGAGCAGCTTAAATTAACTTCTCCTTCGTGCGTAAATTTAATAGCGTTACTAATAAGGTTTGTAAGAATTTGAGCAAGGCGGCCAGAGTCTGATATAAAAAATTCAGAGATTTTCGGATCTATATCTTTTTTGAACACTAGATTTTTCTCTTCAGCTTTGATTTCAAACTGCACCATGATATTTTTCAAAACGGAAAAGAAATTAAAATTACTTTCTTCCAGCTCTAATTTTCCTAAATCTATTTTTGAAAAGTCGAGAATGTCATTAATAATAAAAAGGAGATTTTCAGAAGATATTTTTATTGCATTTATATAATCGGTTTGCTTGGAGGACATCGGCAATTCCTCTAACAACCTAGCCATACCTATAATAGCATTCATAGGTGTTCTAATCTCATGACTCATATTTGCAAGAAATATTTCTTTTGAATAGGCAGATTCCTCCGCTTTTTTCCTTGCTTGCATCAATTCAATCATCTGCAGCTTTCTATCTGTAATGTCAAGGTGAATACCGATAGAACCAATAACATTATTATTTGCATCAAAAATGGGAGAACCACTTATCAGCATCCAAATTTTCTGTCCATTTTTTTTCTTCACGTTGAGTTCATAGGCATTAGAAATACCTTTTTTTCTGAGATCCGTAACGTTTTCCAGTTTATACATTTCATCATTAGGTGAAAAAATATGCATTGCAGACTTACCGATTAGTTCCTCAATTGCATAACCTGTCATATCAGAAAAACTAGGATTTGAATCTACAATAATCCCATCATTATCAACAACAAGAAGTCCCAAATTCATATTTTGTATGATCAATCGGTATTTCTCTTCATTTTGTATCAGCTTTTTTTGTGCATTTATTCTATCACTCACATCTGTATATTTCCATAAATGGCCTGAATATTCTGAATTTACGAATAAAGGAATAAAATCACACTCTAACACTCTGCCATCACTAAGCGGCACTTCATGAGCCAATTGGATCGTTTTATTTTCAACAAAACTATTAAATAGTTCAATTTGCTTATTGCCCTTGAGAAAAAAGTCTTTTGCATCATTTAAACAAACGATAAAATCAAATCCGATCAAATCAAGTGGATTCATTTCATACTTAAAAAGCGTACAAAACTTTTGATTGGTCATAACAATCTTCCGATCGGTTTCTTCCAATACTAATCCAATATCAAGATTATTCACAATCGATTCGAAGCGTGTATTTACGATGTGTAATTGTTCCTGTGATTTTATGCGTTCAGTAATATCTCTTGCAATAGCCGTAAAACCAATTACATCATTGTCTTTAAATATGGGTTGAACATTTTGTCCTACCCAAATTTCATTTCCACTTTTTGAAATAAAAGGAAATTCGGAATAGGACGTATTTAGTTTATAAAAATATTGATCTTTATACGTTTGCTGAATAACTCCTCTAAAGTCTTCTCTAATTATTGACATGAAATGCATGCCAATTAATTCGTTATTCAAATAACCTGTTCTGATTTCTGCAGCAGGATTAACAAAGGTGAAATTACCTTTTAGATCGGTCTTAAAAATAATATCATTCGCAGATTCAATAACAATGCGGTACGTATCGTATTCGCTATTATTCAAATTTGATTCTAACAGTTGTTTTTTATGCTTTAATTCTTCGGAAAGCAGCAAATTCTTTTTTTTCTCCTCCTCCAATAAAATGCTCAATCGATCAATTTCTGTCATTATTTTATATCATTTTGTTGTCTTGATTTTTGCATTCTTTTATCTTCTATAAAGATCACAAATTTCGTTTTAAAAATCAATAGTCGTAAAAAAAAATAATAGCTGTAGAATTCCTTAGAATAGAAAAAAATGATATCATTTTTAAAAGATTGTATTTTTTATAAAAAATAAGGTAATAAACTATCAATAAGATGACATAATTGGATACAGGTGAAGCTAAATCGAAGTTAAAAATACCTTTATATTTATAAAAATAAAAATTATTTGAATAATAGATTAAAAAATGGAACAACGATATATTCCTTAGAGTTTAAGGTAAAATAAAATGATAACATAGATGGTTTAAGACATCAATAGAAATGAGGCGGTATACATTTCGTTCGGATAAGAACAGGTAAACACTTAGCGCTCAGTTTTCTTTGTATGTTTTAGCAAAGAAGCTGAAAAGAGCTTTTTTAGGTTCACCGCTCTTTCAAGTAATAAACAAAAACTATTTAATTTTGTTATCTTTACATTCCAATACTAATAAAGATGCAATCTGTATTAAATACCATTGAAGAGGCTATTACCGACTTAAAAGCAGGCAAAGTCATTATTGTTGTCGATGATGAAAACCGCGAAAATGAAGGTGACTTTTTAACTGCAGCTCAAAATGTAAGTCCCGAAGTAATTAATTTCATGGCAACACATGGAAGAGGATTGATTTGTGCTGCTATTACTGAAGAGCGTTGCACCGAACTGGGTTTAGAAATGATGGTATCAAACAATACAGCAGAACATTCCACTGCTTTTACCGTTTCTGTTGATCTTCTTGGTTATGGATGTTCAACGGGCATATCTGCTTCCGATCGTTCAAAAACGATTCAGGCATTAATTAATCCAAGTATCAAACCAGAAGAATTTGGTAAACCCGGGCATATTTTCCCATTAAAAGCTAAAAAAGGCGGTGTACTTCGCAGAGCAGGCCATACTGAAGCGACTGTTGATTTAGCAAGGCTTGCAGGATTTGAACCCGCAGGTGCTTTGGTAGAGATTATGAATGAAGATGGTTCGATGGCTCGACTGCCTCAGCTTCTGAAAATTGCTAAAAAACACGACCTTAAAATTATTTCAATAGAAGATCTGATTGCATACAGAATAAATCACGAAACGATCATTATTAAAAATGTTCAGGTCAAGATGCCAACCCAATGGGGGAATTTCGAATTAGTAGCTTATCGGCAGACAACAAATGACCAGGAACATCTTGCATTGATAAAAGGTGAATGGGAAAGGAATGAACCTATTTTGGTTCGTGTACACTCTTCCTGCCTTACCGGTGATATTTTTGGATCTTGCAGATGTGACTGTGGTCCTCAACTTCACAAATCAATGGAAATGATTGAAAAAGAAGGTAAAGGTGTTATAGTATACATGAATCAGGAAGGCCGTGGAATCGGACTCCTAAATAAACTGAAAGCATATAAACTTCAAGAAGAAGGCAGAGATACTGTGGAAGCCAACGAAGATCTTGGATTTAAACCGGATGAACGCGATTACGGTGTTGGTGCTCAAATTCTCAGAGATCTTGGTGTATCAAAAATACGGTTAATGAGTAACAATCCAAAGAAACGAGCAGGACTAATTGGTTACGGACTAGAAATCGTAGAAAATATTTCTATTGAAGTGGAATCAAATGAACACAATAAATTTTACCTGCAAACAAAAAGAGATAAAATGGGCCACTCATTAAAAATTGATTAAAAAAAATGCAAGCTTTTGAAATGATTTAAAGTTATGCCATTATTTTTCGCATTTTAAAATGTCTTTATAATAATTCAAGGATAATGATTTCAATTTAAATTATTGTTGAGCATAAGTATACAGCACAGTTGCCTTTTTTTTTAAAACTATGGAGAAGTCATTTCCTCTTTTTTCTTTTTCTTTCCAACCTTCCATCCTTTCATTGTATTCAGATATTGCCTGTACAATTCGCCAATGGTATTAAATTCCTCACGGTAAAAAACACCAACACCCTGGGTATAAGTTCCGTTAATATTTGTCTGATTGTTATCATTTGCCTTATTAAAGGCTTTCACTCTTATTTTCCCATCTTCTGTAATTTTATAATCTATGTTCACATCACCTACAATGTTATTCGGATTTTGCGTATTGGTATTATTACCGATATTCCCCTCAATTGAAAGTTTATCATTAAACAATTGAGTAGAAAGCGCTACCTCCAATTCATCTTTTGTAATAGCATCACCAGGACGATAGTTCACTCCTATATCAAAATCATTACTAATTTTACTCAACATGTTACTTAATTGATTGGACAGTATTTCGCTTGTATTTGAACTAGCAGCATTTGCCACAGTTGGTCCACCTCCATTATTATTACTCAATTGATAAGGGGTTACGAAACTATTCAGAATCAACAAAGAAAATACTTGCCGGTTTTCTTCTGCTTCATTATTAATATAACTCATTATCGTTTGGCGGGTTGGCGCATCTACTGAAGGCAATCCTATCTCGAAATCAATTTCAGGTGATAGTAAATCTCCTGTCATATTCATCACAACATCCACCGGATATCTTTTTTTGTAGGACGAGTTAGTTGAGTCTTCAGGAAAAAAAGTTTTTATGGATGCTCGCGCTTTATATATCGCACTGATATTTAAATCTGCTTTATAAGGTATACCACTCCATTTTATATTTCCACCTTTTTTGATATCAAATTTTTTATTCATGATGTTCTGAAGTGTGAACAAATAATCTCCATTCTCAATGATATAGTCCCCATACATTTTGAATTCACCTTTATCAATTTTTAAATTCAGATTACCATTTCCTCTTGCTTTAATCACATCACCCACTTTTTGATCGAAAATGAGCTGTATCTCAGCATCAGGAGTTACATCTAGATCAAAATTCAACACCAAACCACCCAAGGAAACCTTATAATCTTGATTAATTTTTAATGAACTATCCTTTTTAATAAACGTTATAAAGTTACTCTGACTTACTTCAGAAGTTCCTCCTAACGGAATATAAATTTTTGTAAACTCAGTTTTGGATAAAATATTTAGTTTATCTGATTTATCATTTGATGTTGTTTTTTCTGTTTTAACATTTGCATCAATGAATATTTCGTTATTCACAAATCCAAAAACATTGACAATACCGGTCACAAATGCTTGTCCATAATACAAACTATTATCGATTTCTGTGGTATTCAAACACATGATTTTATTTGCGCGCATGTCAATATCTAATTGGAAATTTTTAAAATTATCATGGTATACTTTACCAGAAATAATTGCTTTATTATTGTTTGGGATATCATGGATCACCATGTTTTCTATGCCGAATGAGTTGTTTTCAATGGTGATATCGTGATTAAATTTATACATCGTATTTAAATAATTCACTCGTATCTTTTTTGCATTAACATTTAGTAAGCCATTCAAATTAGGTTTTTTTAATGACCCTTTTAAAGTTAGGTTACCCGATAAAAAACCATCAAAAACAGAACAATATTCTTTAACATAAGGCTGCATCAATTGCATTTGAATGGCCTGAAGATTAAATTCTAGATCAATTGAATTTTCTTCTTTTTTAGGATAATAATACCCCGAAAATAACAAATTAGGAATTTCATTTTTTGCAAACGTTCCATGCAGATAAAGTGCATCTTTTGCATTATCCCAAACACTTGCTACTGTTCCGTTTCCAATCTCATTATTATTTATAAAAAACGATTTAAAATCCAGATCATTTGTTAATACTAGATCGTGATAAAAATCGTTGATGTTCGACTCACCATTTATTACACCTTTAAAATTCAAACCAGCAGGACTCGTAAATAAATTTAAATTACTGAGATTAAAATTTCTGAGTTTAAACTTAAGCTGATCGTTTTTCTCTTCTGACACCCTTCCGTCTAGTGCAACCATCTGGCTTCCATGCTCAAATGCAAGCTCTTTGATGCGAATAAATCCGGGATCAATCGTAACAAGATTATCGTTATCAACTTTCCAGATTGAATCAGACAAAATAACCAGCGAAGGCAGAATTTTTAATTCAATCACTTTATTTGCCTTAAAATTAAGGACAGATTTTACATCTCCTTTATATTCTCTTTCTGTTCGGCTATTCCAGGCGATGCCAATAGATGAGCTATCTGAGTATGTATGCGTATTGATTGCAAAATCTGTTAAGCCTAAGCTATCAGTAATCACTAAACGTTCACTTGCAATATTGAATGTCAATTCATCGACAGAAGAAGTTGCATCAATTGTCCAATTTTTAAAGATCACATCAAACAAACTCAAGTTTTCTGAATTACCAATTAATGAGAACTTCTTTGCAAAGGAATTAAAACTTCCTTTCAAGAACGTTTTAGGCGATACTTTTAAAGAAGGAATAAACAAACGTGTAATCGCATCTGTTTTTTTAAACAAAAAGGAATATTCAAAATTCTGTTGCGAAACATCTTTAATCTTCGCATCAAAATAAGAAGGAATATATTTGCTTAATAGCTTTTCGAGAGCACTTTGCAAATCAAGAACTTTAAATTGGCCTTTAATTTTGGCATCGACAAAATCAGAAGTTAACTTAATAGTTTTTCCTTCTGGAGCAGTTTCAAGCAAAAGATCGAATACACTCACCTTATAATTTTCATTATTTTCTTTATAAATGGTATTGTCAAAATTTATTTGTCCGATCAAGTTATCAATATTACTACCTGTAACATTAATAATCAACTGAGTAGAAAGATCTGTTTTTTTATCTGTTTTCAAAAAATGCAAAGCAGCAAGATCTGCTTTATTCAGTGTGGTTATAAAGTCGAGTTTCGGTAATTTTCCTGTAAAATCAATATCTCCAATAAAATCAAAATCAATATTTTCATCATTGACATTTAATTTACCTTTAAAGATCTGCTTTGCGATATTTCCTTGTATCGCAATATTTTTGTACGTGTAATTATTGAATTCCACCGTATTCAAAGTGCCTGTCAATTCAGCAGCAATTTTCTCTAATGTCAAACCAGAACCGTTTATATTCACATCCATAGATGCTTTTCCTAAAGTGCTTGCACCAAAAAAATGTCCAAAATCAAAATTATATGACTTTAACTTTCCATTATAAATTTCCTTATCCAGAAGTATATCGTGACGCACAGACAAATCGGATGACAAACGACCGAGGGCTGAAGTGAAATTTCCATAAGCATAAAAATCATTATAAAGTCCGGTGAATGTTCCCTTGAACATCATATTTCCGAGTGTTTCAATGTTTGAAGGCAATAAAAGAGTATGATGAGAAGCAAAAGGAGGAATTGGAATTGCTTTCAAATCGGAATAGTTTGTAGTGAGTTTTTCAATATTTAGATAAATAAGTGTTTCATCTATCTCAGGTAAACCTGTTAATGTTACATCTCCTTCAAATTCTGAATTGGAAGCAAGTTTTATTTTCATATCCTTCCCTTTTAGATCACTAACTTTTCCACTCACCTTACCGGATAAAATAACATTTCTATAAAGACCTTTCAGCTGAGGTGCAAAGTATGCGATATCGCTTAGCTCTACTTCTGTTTTATCGAACTCCGCTTTAAATTTTACTGAATTATTAAAATCATTAAAAGCAATGTAATTAGGATATGTAAAATTCAGATCAGTAGAAATTGTACTTTGTGGCGTTTTAACATGAAGCTCATTAAATTTCATTCCTACAGGACTAATATTCACATAGGAGCTAAAATTCTGCAGCACAAATCCACTTTTTTCTAAAGCCGATAGATATTCTATTTTAGCGTAAATCGTATCTTCTTCAAATTGGATATTCGTAATTTTTCCATTCACATTCCTCACTCGGAGATCGAAATAATTAACGCCAGTTGTTTCCAATGTATCGTGTTCACCGCGATAAGTAAAATCGGTATTCACAAGAGTCACCTCCCCAAAGCGGATATCCCAAGGGGTATTAACTGTTTTGGAAGTATCACCAGTATCAAACGCATCAATGATAAACTGCAGATTCAGATCTTCATCACTAAGGTATTGAATCAATTTTGCTTTTGAATTCAACAGGATGATGCTGCTCACATACAACTGATGGTTTTTGATATCCAATTTTCCTATATCTACTTTTATCTGTTTCGAATAAAAAAGAGTATCGTGATGTAGATCTTCGATGTACACATCTTCCAGAACAATTTTTTTGAAAAATTCAATGTCGACACTTACGATAAGTATGGTCGTATTTAACTTGGAGGATAGAAATTCAGAGGCTTTATGCCCCGCGTATACTTGTACTTTCTTGACCTGTATCAGGAGAAATAGCACTAACAAAATAAAGATTATCAGTGAAAGGAATCGGAATAATATGTTTGAAAGTTTTTTAATACCTTTGAACTGTTATAAATGTAAGACTAAAATGTCGTGCAAAGTTAATAAATATGAGCAAATCAATCGTAATATTGGGTATTGAATCATCATGTGATGATACTTCTGCCGCAGTTCTTAAAGATGGCAAAATACTTGCCAATATTGTTGCGAGCCAAAGCATTCACAAACTTTATGGCGGTGTGGTTCCTGAATTGGCCTCTCGCGCGCATCAGCAGAATATTATTCCGGTTGTAGATCAAGCTATAAAACAAGCAGGAATAAGTAAAAACGACATCAATGCAATTGCTTTTACCCGCGGTCCCGGATTAATGGGCTCCTTGTTGGTTGGCACCTCTTTTTCAAAAGCATTCGCACTCGGCTTGAACATTCCGCTGATTGAGGTAAATCATATGCAAGGACATATTCTTGCTCACTTCATAGATGATGAGGGTAAAACAAAACCTCCTTTTCCTTTTTTATGCTTAACTGTATCCGGAGGTCATACACAAATTGTTCTTGTGAAGGATTTTTTCAATATGACTATCCTTGGTGAAACGATTGATGATGCTGCCGGAGAAGCATTTGACAAAGCTGCTAAAATCATGGGCTTACCTTATCCTGGCGGGCCTTTAATCGATAAGTATGCGAAAGAAGGAAATCCAAAAGCATTCAAATTTTCTAAACCTCAGGTTCCTGAACTTAATTTCAGCTTCAGCGGTTTAAAAACAGGATTCATGAATTTTATTACTAATGAAACCGCCAGAAATAATAATTTTGTTGAAGAAAACCGGAATGATATCTGTGCTTCCATTCAATCTACGATCATCGATATTTTACTCAGCAAGCTAAAAACAGCTGCATTACAAACCGATATTAAACATATTGCTATAGCAGGTGGTGTTTCTGCAAACTCTGGTCTAAGAAACGAATTAAATAAGCTTGAACGCGAATTGGATTGGAACGTTTTTATCCCTAGATTTGAATATTGTACTGATAACGCAGCAATGATAGCTATAACAGGATATTATAAGTTCCTAAAAAATGATTTTAGTAATCAAGCGGCTACTCCCACTGCAAAATACGATCTAAATAGTAAAACCGAATGATCAAAAAAAGGTTTGCTTGTTTCTTTCTTTTATTTTTGGCTGTGGGATGTATCCATACGTATGCTATTTCCTTAACGGATACCATCAAGCTAAACACAGGCGTAAAAAATAAAAAAACCTATCCTGTGCAACCCCTTGTATTAAAAACCAGTTTGACTAGCATTTTGGCAGGGGGTGGATTACTGTTATTTTCTTCAGAATACCGATTAACGGCTGAAATTACAATCGGTAGAAAACAATCCGATCAGGTGAGCATCGGAATTTTAAGTAAAAATATAATATGGAAAATTATTGAAAATGCCACAAAAGTTCCAACAAATGATGTTTTAAAAGTAACAGGTTGGCGCCTACAATATGCTCATAAATTTTATCTGGTAAACCGTAAACATCATTCTCCGTATGGATTTTATGTAGGGCCACATGTTTCATATACCAATGCTAAACTTTCTTTTGGGTTGAACAGATTCTACAACCAAACGTATTATGACATCCGCCATTTTAATGCAAATATTATTATAGGTGTGCAGGTAGGTAAAATTGGTCGAATTACTATGGATATTAGTGGAGGAATCGGGTATAAATCAAATACCATTTATTATCATTACAACAGTTATACAATGACTCCTTATGATACATCCGATTTAGGAATATTGTACAACAATCATCTCCATTTGATGTTCGATTATAGTTTAGGTTATTCCTTCTAAAAAAAAATCCCCTCAGCTTTCTGACGGGATTTTTTTTAAATTGATCTTTTTTTATTTCATTTTTATAATTTTCACCGGCTTTGTTTGCTCATCACCATTCACAATTCGAACAAAATAAATACCATTGCTTAAAGAAGGATTCATATTCACAACACCTTTGTTTTGCTTTAATTCGTATGTTGCAACTTGCTTGCCAGTAACATCTGTGATCAGAATGGATGCACCAATAGCTAATGTTTTTTTCAATTCATACATTATTGAAGTTTCGTTTGTGAAGGGATTTGGAAAAACTGAAACCGAATTATTTAAATTGTTTTCATTGATTCCTGCAGTACCTTCCACAATCATAAACTTATCAAAACCTGCTTCTAATATATGCCCGGGAGTTGCATCTGCTGTTCTAACAATCACCTTCATATTAGATGTAGGTGTTATGTAATCTGATATTTTATATGATTTCGGAACCCATGTTGAATTTAATGGCGTTGTTGCTAAAACAGTTTCAATTAAAACACTTGTTAAGCCATTGCTTAAATAAATAGTTAATGAATCATTAGGAGCACCTGTTCCTCCTCCGTTATAAAACCAACGGGAATAATCAAGATAAGGAGTTGTATAAGCAGTAAGATCAAAGATCGGAGAGGTTAAAGTAGTTGCTCCATTATCCACATCCTGATCCGAACCAGTAACACCAGTATTTCCTGTTACATAAGCCTGATTCGAACAATCTGATGCAGCATCAAGTCCGGGATTAGCAGCAATTCCTGCATTGAAAGTTCCTAATGGAATGCCACGAACCCATGCGCCTGTTGAAGCACTTGAAGATACTGACCAACCAAAATTAAACGTAAAATCATCGTAATATCCTGGTGTTAATGGGTATGCTAAAACCGAAGATCCTGTATTGATCGTTTGGCCCGAAGCACAATAGGTTTCATATCCCCACTTCCCTGCATACACATTGTAATTTGTTCCACTCACCACATTACAGCTCGAGAAATTTCCAGTAACGTTGCTCGTAAAATTATAGGTATTGGAGGCATCTGTAATGGTTACATTTGCTGCAGCGATCGGTGCGGAGGATATCGCATTTGAAACGGTTCCTGTAATACTTACTGTGCTGATCGGTGCCAATTGAACGTTCAGATTTGTCAACACTCCGGGAGCCAAAACTACTCCTGTAACTACTTTTGTTACATATCCTGAATGTGAAAATGTAACAGTATATGTTCCGGGAATTGCTGTTCCAGTTCTGTATTGTCCAACAATATCTGTACTGTCTGTAACTCCAACAACCGAAATAGAAACATCAGTATCATTTAATGTTACACCACAAATACTATCCGTAACAATTCCTTCTAAGTAACATGCACGCACATAGGTTGGAGAAAATACAAATAATCCTTCATCAATATTGGAAACGACAATTGTTCCGGAAGGCAAATAAGGATAAACACCCCAATCACCTTCAAATCCACCGCCTGAACCAACGAAGGTATCATAATTTCCTACTTGTACCATATTGATTGGGCGGCCAACATCGGTTATGGTGAATCCATCTTTATACCAAGAAGTAACAGCAAAATCATTTCCAGCCACGTTAATAATATGTGTATTATGAACTATAGAGTTGGAACCTGGATTCGATTGAATGCGATCCAATTCACTGATGCTTCCTAAATTAGAAATATCGTAAGCTGTTAAATAGGAATCATCCTTTTCATCTGTTGTAAACAATACTTTACTATTTTGCGATAACCAGGTGTTGTGTGTAAAGTTGTTAGGAGTCGATTGATTCGCTAATTCAACAGGAGTTGTTTTATTTGTAAAATCAACAACAGAGAAAAAACCATCATAAATATGTCCGGAATATAAAGTATCGTTTCTCACATAGCCATCGTGAACATAAGGAGAAACGCTGTTCTGATAATTTCCTGCATACACTGGATTCCAGGGATCCGTAAGATCTGCAACTAAGGCGCCACCATTGAATAAATTACTGCCATATAAATACACAAAATTATTATCGATGTGCAAAGCATGAATTGTATTTAATGTTCCTGCGCCTGGAATTGTAGGCGCCCAAAAACGAGAAGTAATGCCAGCAGTATTTGGCAATGAGCTTAGGTTTATGATCTGCAAACCGCTTCCTCCTTCAGAAGTAACATAGGCATATTTACCACGCACCTTTATTTCTTTCCATAAATTATCAGGACCGGGAATTTGAAGTACTTCAACCGGTGAGTTCGGAATGGTAACATCTACGATCGACATTCCCATTTGAGCGCCAACCAAGGCATATTCGTTACCTAATGAATCAACATAACCGCAAATATTTGCACATGTTTCTCCGGGGTAAGGCAATTGTGCCTGAAAAGTAACATTCAACTGAGCGGAAGAATTAGTTGCCGAGGCAAAAATAGAGGCCGCTACAAAAAGTAATTTTGAAAATTTCATTTAATAAGTGATTTAATTTTAGGGATGATTTGCAGCGCTAATTACGGAAATTAAATCGGCAAAAGCAACGTCCTTTTGTTTAATAAATGAAAGCTTTTAATAAAAAAATCTAACTAATTAATAAGAAATTACTTAGGAGATGTCAAACTCTTAAGGAACTTCTAAAACCCCTACTAGCATAGTAAGATTCTGCTCCATTATGATATACAAAGACTTTTCTGTATCGGAAATAAGTAAAGAATGTAACAGCGATTTTTCTAATTGAGTGCTGGATTGTCAAATAAATTATAAAGCACTCCAATAAAAGCGAAAATCTAAACGTATAAATAGAAAACTGTTAAAGGAGTGCTTAAAGCTTGAATATCATTTGAAAACTTAAATCTTTTTTACGTCTTCCATAACCGATGAATGAAGTTTATTTTTATGGTTAATCATTGATTTGCGAAGTTCTTTTTTATTTACTGAAAGTATCTGAACAGCCAATAATGCAGCATTTTTTGCACCATTTAATGCTACTGTTGCAACAGGAACGCCACCTGGCATTTGAAGTATAGACAATATTGAATCCCAACCATCTAAGGAATTAGATGATTTTATAGGTACGCCAATAATAGGCAAAGGAGAAATTGCTGCAACCATTCCCGGCAGGTGAGCAGCTCCCCCAGCCCCAGCAATTATAACCTCAATACCTCTTTTATGAGCATTTTCAGAAAATTCAAATAATCTTTTTGGTGTTCGATGAGCTGAAACAATAGTCATTTCATAAGGCACTTTGAATTCAAGAAGAACGTGGGCCGCTTGTTCCATAATTTTCATGTCTGAAGCTGATCCCATAATGATACTAACAATTGGTTTTTTCATAGATTAACTTTTTACTTTTAAAATTTGATTTACTAAATCTGCTTTCGACTTCGCTTCTTCAATTGTGTTTGCAAGCACTGTTATATGTCCCATTTTACGAAATGCTTTAGTCGTTTTTTTTCCATATAAATGTATTTTAACACCTTCAATAGACATTGCTTTTGATAAACCTTCATATTTTACTTTTCCTTCAAATCCAGGCTCACCTAAAAGATTAATCATAACAGAAGCCGTTTTTAGATTCGTAGAGCCTAAAGGCAAATTAAAAACTGCCCTCAATAACTGTTCGTATTGTGATGTAATTACACTTTCAATAGTATGATGACCACTATTATGGGGGCGAGGAGCGACTTCATTTACCCATATTTTATTTTGTTCATCAATAAACATTTCTACCGCCAATAAACCAACAAAATTTAAATCGGAAACGATACGATTTGCCAACTCCGTTGCTACGGTATTCATACTTTCACTTGTTGAAGCGGGACAAATAATTTTTTCGACAATATTTTCAGATGTATTAAAAAGCATTTCTACGGGAGGAAAACATTTTATTTCGCCTTGAATATTTCTTGCAACAATAATAGAAATTTCTTTTTTTATTTTTACACAATGTTCAACTACAGATGGACCGTCTAATAGTTTTATATATTCATTTTTATTTTTAATTACAACAACACCTTGTCCATCATATCCACCCGTTCTTAATTTTTGCACAAATGGCAATTGAATTTTATCACTTTCCATTGCTTCACAGATTTCAGCTTTAGAAAAAAATAATTGAAAATGGGGAGAAGGAATATTTTGACTCAAATAAAATTGCTTTTGCAATCCTTTATCTTTCATCAATTCTAAGATTTCCGGCTCAGGATATACTTTCAATCCTTCCGCTTTTAATTTTTTTAAAGCCGCTATGTTAATATTTTCAATTTCAAAAGTGAGCAAATCCACTTTTTTCCCGAAATTATAAACATCATCAAAATCAAGATAGTTGCCTTTAAAAAAGGCAGTAGCACAAGATGAAGCAGGACATTGATCGTCAGGATCAAGTATAAAAGTATTAATATTCCAATTACTTGCCGTCAGTGCCAATATTTTTCCAAGTTGACCACCTGCAATTATTCCAAGATTAAAATCTGATATTACCAGCTGTTCCATCTAAGGTATCTATTTAAACTATTAAATCAATTTAATTGTAGACGATTCAGGATAAAATGTAACATCACCTGTTGCAATATTATGCGTACCACCAATAATTCCAATTTCTCCACTTTCAATCATTTCTTTTAGTATTGGGCTGCGTTCCATTATTGATTTCACTGTTCTTTTAACATTAATAGTTGCAACATTTTCAACAAAAACAGAATTGTTAGAATTTCGATTTTCTATTGTAGAAGTTTCATCGTCAACAGCAGGTCTAATTTTTGTGAGTAAAGCCGTAAGATTACCCATCTCAACATGGTCGCATGCCCCTTTTACAGCTCCGCATTTAGTATGTCCTAATACAACAATAATTTTAGAGCCGGCAACTTTACATCCAAATTCCATACTTCCCAGGATATCTTCATTGATAATATTTCCGGCAATACGGATACTAAAAACATCACCAAGTCCTTGATCAAAGATCAGTTCCGCAGAAGTCCGGCTATCTATACAACTCAAGATCACGGCAAAAGGATGTTGCCCATCTGATGTTTCATTTGCCTGTTGCAACAAATTACGGTTTACTTTCAGGTTGCTTACAAAGCGTTTGTTCCCTTCTTTTAATAATTCTAAAGCCATTGAAGGAGTTAATGCTGATTGCATTTCTTTTGTTAATGTTTTCATAGTGTTTGGATTTAATTGTTTATAATAAATAAAATTTTTCAGGTTGATGCGCTTTAGGAATTTCAGTTTCCTTTAGTAATTGTTTAATGTTAATTTCAATTGTCCTAGCTATAGCAGTCATTGCAGTATCTGTAGGTTTATTTTCAAATGGATCTTGCATATGAGTTGCTGTTTTTTCCAATAAAAAGAAAGCAGTGGAAATCAACAATAAAAGAGGTATTTCAAAAATTACAGCTACATCTTTCAGCGAAATTGAAAGCGTAACAACGAATAAATAAATTATTGCATGCAGAAATAAACGGTAGGTAACAGGGAAAACAGTTGTTTTTATGCGTTCGGATTTCCCTTGGGCATCACAAAGCCTAACAAGCGTATTATCTAATTGCAATTGAGAATATATTTCCAATTGATTAAACTCTTTAAGTTCTTTTATATCCATTCCATGCAGGTATAAAAGTGCCAAAGGTTTATTATTATGTTTCTTTAATTCTTCAATATCTTCATCAGAAATATATTTTTCCAGATTTTCAAGTGGATCCAAACCTCTAAGTGATTGTCCCAATGAATAACACCAAGCAATTTGCCGAAAAGCAATTTTCTTAATCTTTTCATCATTCCCTTTTGCAGTTAAGGTTTGAAGCTGAATAATAAAACTGCGGGAATCATTGACGATTGCTCCCCATACTTTGCGTGCTTCCCACCATCTATCGTAAGATTGACTAATTTTAAAAGATAAAAGAATTGAAATCGCTGTGCCTAGGAAAGCAGGAATTGTCAAGGGCATTTCTGGTAGCAGGCCATTGTACTTTTCCGTAATAAAAAGAACGAAAAAGGATAGAACCAATACATAAAAAAGATCCAACTTTACCTTGTTTATTATATAAAAGGCGGGAATTTTTTTGTTAAGTAACATACGCTATTTTATAGTTCGCGACAAAGATAGGAATATTTTATTAAATGATAGCATTACTATCATAAATAATTGTAAAAATATTTTTCGTAGCTTTACAAACGAATTTAATAGACTTTTAAAAAAATTAAAATGAAGTTACACTTACAGATAAAAATGAATGAAGCCCTTTTTCTTCGAAATCCGGAAGGTTCAGAATTAGGGAAGAATATTCTTAAGCATAGTATTCAACTAATATTTAAGGCGGGATTTGAGGCTTTTACTTTTAAAAAACTGGCGGAAGATATTGGCACTACAGAAGCCGGTATATATCGTTATTTTGAAAACAAACATAAATTATTGGTTTATTTAACAGCTTGGTATTGGGGATGGCTTGAATTTCAGATAAGTTTTCAAACCAACAACATTAAAGATCCAACTGTAAAATTAAAAAGAGTAATAAAGTTATTGGCATCGGCTGTTGAGGATGATGAACAAACAAGTTATATAAACGAAAGTTTACTTCATCAAATAATAATCACAGAAGGAACAAAGGCTTACCTAACAAAGCAAGTTGGAGAAGATAATAAACAGCAGTTTTTTAAACCGTACAAAGACCTTTGCGCTGTGATTGGTAAAATTATTTTAGAATGTAGTCCGAAATATAAATACCCAAAATCCTTAGCCTCAACTATAATTGAAATGGCACATTTTCAAACTTTTTTCATGAATAATTTGCCTTCTCTTACGGATTTCGGGAAAATCAAAAAGGAAGCAGAAATAATTGCGTTTCTCAACGATATCGTCTTTACAAGTTTAAAGAAAAGTTAATCGCCCTAATTAGTGAGGAGAAGCGAACGGCAGTATACTAGCAACTTATATTATTTTTCTATTAGTTGTATCAAAATAATGTTCTATTCTTAAAAACATTTTAGTTTATAAAGTATGACCTTCATTCGTTTTAATTTTCTTCACTTTATTTTTCAGACATCGTCCTCTCGGTTCATCCCCTTGGTGAAGCACAATTTCGGAATGTAAAAAATGAGCGGCCTCTTCGGAGTCTTTCACTTTAGTTGCGCTGCGTTGTAACATTTCTGATTCAAATCCTGTCAATACATTTTTTCTTATTCCTTCATTTCTCCAAAGAGAAAAAGGCCTACATCCTTTATATATCGAACGAGCCAGGGCCAACGCATCCAATAGTGCTTGATTGGCTCCTTGACCTTTGAATGGACTCATGGGATGAGCTGCATCACCGATCAGCGTTACAGCTTCTGCTCTCTCCAGCATTTCTGGTTTGAGTAATTCCCGGTCATAAACTGGATAACCGGATATTTGAGCTTCCAAGGTTGCCGCTAAAATTTGAGGAATAGGATCGTGCCACTGCGTTCTACGATACGCTTCTTCTTTGAGTGCATGAACACCCTTTGCACTTAAAGCCTTTGCTTCATTTTCAGGCATTGGAAAACTCAATTGCCACATCACAGTGTCTGACGAATAGGGCATGATGTAGATCCGCTCATTTCCATTTGCGGTTTGAAAGACTGTGGCAGAGTCCAATAAAGAATTATCAATACCTTCGAGAGCTGCTAAAGGACAAATTCCCAAGATCACGATACAGCCTAAGTAACGCAAAGGGCTTATGTCTTCGCCGATCAGTAAGCTACGCACAGAACTGCGAATTCCATCTGCTCCAACAACAAGATCTGCCTTAGCACTTTTTATCTCTCCATCAACCTGAAAGCACAAATCAATACCTTCAGCCTCACATTCTTTATAACCTATCAACTGATGTCCCCATTGAACAGCAGCATGTCCGCCGAGTTGATCGAGCAAAGCCATACGCAGCGACTGTCGAGCGATATGCACATTGGTGCGCCTGGGAGATTTTTTCAAATCTGTTGACATCCACTTTCTCATCCCCCATTCACCGATCACATTTCCTTCTGTAGTATGCACTATATGTCTAGTCGAAATAACACCTTCTTCTAAAGACAAAATACCCAATCCCCCGATGGCTTTACTCGCTTGCTGCAGGGTGAGTCCGTAGCCCTGAGACCGGGCATCAAAACTAGAATCACGCTCATATAAAGTAAAAGGAATTCCACGGTGCAAGCAAGCCACAGCAAGGGCCACGCCTCCTATTCCACCACCAATGATTGCAACATGGGGGTAGTTTTCTTTATCTGGTATAGGTGGGCTGATTGCTTGAATTAAGCCGGACCCGGAGCAGTTCATGCATGAAAATAAATGTCCGTTTGGACGGACTGGAGCAGAACCTTCGCTATTCATTTTTTCAAATTGTTCGATTGTCCTCTGGAAGCTCAGTCGCACTTTCTTTCGGAGCTTCTTGCTTCTTTTGCCGCGTCCCTGGCATTCATCACATGCAGCCCAACTAAACTTTTTCGTTTCCTCTTTTTTTTTCAACTATTCTTTTACTTTTTTGTCTACTATGTTCATTACTATTTGTTTCCTTTCATACTGTTGTAAATCAGCTGACAAACTTTATCCATTGCTTTAAAAACTGCTGTATCAACCTTAGCCGATTTCGTTATACTTGTCAGCGTGAGAACAGCATTGTACAATATATCATTGTCTTGGCGATGAATACGTTCAATAAAATTTATTTTATTACTACCTTTGGGAGACTCAGAAACGATGACCTCTTCCGTATGTATGTCGATTGCAAATAGTAAATTATTGCTCATTACTTTTTATTATTTAGTTTATAAATCATTCGTGTAAATGACATCTTCCACTAGAGCTACTTGTCATTTTTTTACATCTCATTCCTTTTTTTGTTGTACCGGAGCATAGTCGAGCAGCACTTGAAGATTTCGCAGCAGTAGATCCATTCGATTTCTTTCTAGCTGTGTTACCATCACAACAATTATAACCTACTTTTTTATTGTGGACTTTACAAATGCAACTATTGGATTTACTTCGATTACACTTTAAACAAAGCAACTGAATATTTGAGGATTCACTGGTACCGCCGCAAGAAAATGGAATAACATGGTCATATTCTAAACTTTGAGAACCACCACAGCATTGGCATATTCCTCCGTCCCTTGAATAAACAATTTTTTTTGTTGTTACTGAAATATAGCGACTTTGAGAGAAACAACAAACACTTAATAAAATTAGCGAAAAGATTACATATACTTTTTTCATTTTAATATTATTTTAAATATAACGTTTTAAAAAAAAGTCTCAGGATTAACTTGTGTACCTTTTTTAATTTAAGAAAGATTAAGCAAGTGGTTCATATATTCTGTATTGTTGTTTCCTATTTTATTTTTACAAACTTTTTGGTCATTTGTTTTTTGCTGTTCTCTACAACTGCAATGTAAGTTCCAACTGGTAATTGAGAAGTACTTATGGTGCTTACTGATGCTGTTATTGCTTTATTCAAACACAATTTTCCATGCAAATCATAAATTTGAATCGTTGTTTTTTCAATTAAATTGGTTTTAATTGTAATGAATTCAGTTGTGGGGTTTGGATAAACATGGAGTTCAAAATTGTTTTCCTTATGATCTTCATCAACTCCAACCGTTGAATTATTTCCGCAATTACAATCAGTTGTATAAACTTCAAATTCCCCTAAGCGATAAAAACCAAAATTATAATTTGTCAAATTAAGTTTTACATACCTTCCGCTTACATTTTGTAAAAAACTATATAAATCTACAGCTCCATTTTCACTCACTGCAGTTGCAATTGTTGTATAGGTTATATTATTGTCTGACACTTGAAGCGTATAGTCTTTAGCAAAGAAAACCCAATCCCAATTTAATTTTATTGCTGATATTTTTTTTACACTTCCCAAATCAATAACAGCATTACAAAGTGGAACACCCCACAAACTACTCCACGCTGAACTCATATTGCCATCAATTAAATTTGATCCTGCATTTACAGCAGCAGTATCGGCAACAGATGAAACCGTAACCGTTGAAAATCTTGATTCAGCAGCTCCTGCATTGGTATAACTATTATCAACCCAAACAGGAACATTTTCAGCATCTACAGCTGAACCAATAGCTTCAAATTGGGCTTTTGTCATATAATGTACCCGTGGCAAATAACATTGCATAAAACCATTGCGCCAATTGATTCCTATTAATGTGCTATCATATAGCGTACCTGCCCAATCGGAATGAGAGAAATCAAGATTTTCTTCATGCGGATCGAAGGGGAAAGTCCATTCAGGTTTTATATTTACCCATCGCATTAATAATCCTACATCGCTCTGGGTTCCATAATTTACCCAGCTTACACCATTTGAAGCATACGCATTCGTAGGTCGTTCAGTATCTCTTGAATAGCAGATGACATAATTTCTATTTGCATCAATGGTTACATCATCGTCGCTGATAGCGTTTATAGTAGTTGCAGGCATAGGAGAAAGTGGGTCGGTGTCAAGCCCAATAATACTCCAATAGCGAACTTCAGCAGCTGTCATTGTAGATTCACCATTTCGTGTGGAAGGGAATGTTGGAAGTTTACCAGTTAATACGGCTACCATTCCTGGAGGAATTGAAACTGTTCTGCCAAGATACGTTGCATAATTATTTGTGGTCGCATGTGGCTCATAATTTCCGGGGGCAGGCTGAAACTCTCCTCTTCCTGTCCAACCAAGGTCTATGGTTCTTACTCTTGCTCCACTATCTGGACGGTGCCAATTATTAGAAATACAAACTCCATTTAACATAGAACGGGTAATGCCCCAGGATTTATACCAACCAGATGCAGGACCATATCCGTTTGCACTACCCGGAGCAGTTACTCTATTTGCAATGGTTGTATCTGCTCTTCGTTGTAATGCAGAAAAGTCCGAACCAACAAAATATTTTTCTCCAGTTGGCAATTGAAAATATGCTTTTGGCATAGGTACACCACCTAATCGATCCACATTGTCATCGGGTTCATAAATACGGATCCAAACTGCGCCTAAATTCCAATCACCTTGTTGATAAGCAGGTAAAGCATTGCCTACAACAGTTTGGTAACCAAGTGGTCCCTGATACACCATCATTGCACCTGCTCTTTTATTGGTATTTCCTCGGTATGGATATTGAAAAGCAGTATCATTAAGGGTTACAGGGTCGCCTGTTGTTAAATCTACTTCCACTTTATAACTTCTATTGGTTGCATTTCTATTGGCTCCAACTCTGAAAGGGTTAATACTACCAATGTTGGGTTCTATATCAGCATCTGCCCAACCTACTTCGGCTGTTCCAAATTGTCGCTGTGCATAATATTCTTTTCCATTTAAGGGTGGTGTAACTTGTATAGAAAAAAAACGACAATGAGGAAAATCTCCTTCAATAACCAATTTACTTCCGAAGGGCGCAAGGGCAGTACCAAGGAAAAGGTAAGTAACTTTAGGATCTGGTATTCCACCAAGTAACGAATCGTGATTGATAGGATTTGCAAAGCGCACTGCCCAAGTTTCGGCACTTGTTACCGAATCAGCATTCTTTAAATAAAAGTTTCTTGAATCCGTAATTCCTTGTGGAATTAAGCTATCAGGAATACTGTTTGGAACCAATCCTTGTGTCCATTTAATAATGTAGGATTCTAAACTATCGGAAAGTGTTTGCGCTTGGGCTACAACTGATGCAGGGCTTGCATACGGATAAGTTGTGGATGAAGGAAGACAAGCGTAAAAGGTTGTTGCAAATACTAAAAAGTAAAATAGTTTTTTCATACTAATTTATTGATTTATTTTATTTTGTTTTGTTTTAACATTCGGATAGTTGCATGTTAAAAAAATTCCAAATAAAATTTGCATTATATCAAAAATGGTTTCTTTACGTTTACTAACTGCATAAGTAACAATTTTTAGTTGCACAATGCTTATGAATATTTTAAGCAATAAACTAAAAAGTGTAATTATTTTATCAATCTGTTTTTTTAGATTCTATTAAGTCCCACCGATTTCCATATAAATCTTCAAAAACGGCAACTGTACCATGGTCTTCATTACTTGGTTCTTTCACAATCTTTATATTATTGTCTAGTAAGTTTTGATAGTCTCTTTTAAAATCATCTGTTTGCAAAAATAAAAAAACTCTGCCACCTGTTTGATTTCCAATTCTACTTTTTTGGTCTTCATTTGATGCTTTGGCTAATAATAAAGAGCACTCGTTTGAACCATTTGGTCTAACCAACACCCAACGTTTTGTTTCGGAGAGAATAGTATCCTGAATTAATTTAAAATGTAATTTTTGAGTATAAAATTCAATTGCTTTGTCATAGTCGTCTATAACTAGCGCAATATGCGTTAGATTTTGTTTCATGCTATCGGTTACTTTTTTTCATTTTTTATTTTCTTATGATATTTTATCAATGAATTTTCAAGAGCTTGATTTGGTGATGATGCCTGGCGGGGTTGTATCTCTAACTATTACTGCTTCATTATTTTATGAGTATAGCCATGTTGTCCTTGTATTACCGAAATTAAGTATAATCCATTTTTTAGATTTGAGATATCGATTCTATTTTTGTTTTGGTCTTTCAGAATTGTTTGACCAAAAGAATTTCGAATTTCAATTTGAAAAGACTCTCCAGAAGGCGCATTGATATTTATATCTGTAGAAGCAGGGTTTGGAAAGATCGAAATTGTTTTTTTGTTTAAATTGATTTCATCCGTTGAAGTTACGCTGCACATAACCGCGTTGAGTTTTTCCCAAATACTATTGCACAATTGTGTTGGCACTTCACCGCTGGTTGTTTGGTTGCCCATTCTAACAACAACTAAATCTAAACTTTTTGAAACACTTACAATTTGTCCGTTTTTCCCAATACCAGCAAACATATCACTTGGGGCGGCAGGAGCAAAAGAACCAGGAAAAACGATTTGAGAGGCTGGAGCCATATAAGAAGATTTTCCATTCAGCCACCATAAATAGCCATAAGATAGATTGAGACCTTGAGAAGTGTTAGTCATTTGGTTGATATAAGCTGTATCATAAAGCAAAGTATCACTATTCCAAATACAATTATTTTGCATTAATAATCCGAAACGAGCCATACTTCTTACTTTGCTATAGAATATATTGTCGTAATCAACAAACGCCCAAGCCCCTGTCATACCTGTTTTTATTTTTAGTTTTGTTAGCGTATAAGTATTAATGGGTGCTCCTGTTGCATTTGTTAATACGCTTTCTAAAAGTGTGTATGGTGCATTGTGATATGCCCAGCGTGTTCCAGCATCAGCCAAATAATTTAAACAAGTATCGATCGTGCAATGATTATCAGGAACAGCGTCATCCAGACCAGAAGTCATAGTTAACTGATTTCTAATTTTGATTTTATTTTCTTGAGTTGAAGTGCAATTCGTCCAACCCATTCCCAAATAAGTTGAGGAAGTGTCTGTAATTGATAAATAATTTTCTTCTTGCGCTTTACCAATTAAAAAGGAAGTGATTGTTTTACCTGCTGATGCCCAATACCATAAACTATCTTTCGTAAATGTTCCAAAGTATTTTTCTAAAACAATTTTTCCATTTTTTAATACAATAAATCCTTTGGTATCTTGTAGCTGTAAATAATCATATAAAGTATCAATTTGATTCAAGCACCAACCTAATGAAGCCGGAGAAACGCTGTCCCAAGGAGCGGTACTACTTAATGGCGGGAAATATAGGATTTGAGCGTTAGACGAAGTTAAACCTAAAGTCAAAGCGATGCATGCAATTAGTAATTTTTTTTTCATGGTGTCAAAATTTAATGCTTCGAAATAAAAAAATGGTCTAAGGTTTAATTTTTATTTTGTGGGCAATTATACTTTTTGTTATACATTTTCAGTTAAGTTTTGGTTGCGAGTTTGTAAAATAAAACAATAACGAATCAGTACTTTAAATTTAGTTAAATTTGTATTGAGAAAGCTTTTGCAGCATGCCTAGAAAACCGCCCTGAAAGTGAGAGAGGCGCAATCCATCAGTTAATGCTGGCGGATCCGTCTACTCGATTAGCAATTCCCTTTCTTTCGGTCATTGGTTTTAATCCTTAATAAGTTTTGTCGTCTGGGTCGAATTGCCATTATATATTCTCAAAAAATACAAACCGTCTGTCAGTGAAGAAAAATTTTGGTTGTTGATTTGATTGCCTGTCCAAATCATTTGCCCCCTTGAATTTAATAGTTCATAATATTCGTTTTCGAATTTACCCTCTATGTTGATTGATGAAGAAAATGGATTTGGATAAACATTTAAATATTTTAATTCTTCGATGTTCTGAATGCCTGTCACTGAACACAAGTTTAACATATTAAAAACACCAGTGTCTACAACACAATTTTGCAATTTCATATTGACGATAAAACTATCAATGCCGTTTTGCATTTCTAAAGGAGTTACGATTGGCGAATTATAAGTTACCCATAACATTGTATTATTCCAATCTGTCGGATTGTTTACGTTAAGACTATGAGGATTCTGAAATCCTACTGTTACAGTTTTCCATGTCCAGAATGCTTGTCCACTAATTTTATTGGCAGGATTCCTTATAATGTTAGTTAATTTATTCTGCATTCCACCTAAGGTATCTTCACCCCATTCGCCACACCAAATTGGAACATTTAAAGTGTTGGAAAGTGCTGTCCAGGCAGGAATATTTGGAGCACTGAAAAAGAAGGTGTAATAATGAAATTGGAAACACATGTTTGGATCAGGTAAAGAGGTAAACATTGAGAAGTCCTGAGCGTAATTATTTCCTTCAAGCATTATCATATGGTTGTTGTCAACCGTTCGAATGGTGTCAATTATATTATCATATAAATTAACTAAATCGGGCCACCACCAAATATTTGGTTCGTTTAATAAATCGTAAGCGGCAACAATTCCTCTGTTTTGATATCTGCTTGCAATTGCCTTCCAGAGTTGAATCGTTCTGTTTTTATTCAGGGGTGAGTTCCATAAATCAATTGAATCCGGGTCTGCTATAAAATGTGTTGCCTGACCACCCGGTGCAGCATGCATGTCTAAAACCGCATAAACATTATAATCCTCGCACCATTTCAAAGCGCTGTCAAGAATTGCCCATCCTTCAGGTTTGTAAACAAAAGGATTTGCATCATCTTCTAATAAATTATGATTAAAAGGAATACGAACAACATTATAACATTCATTTGAAATTCGTTGAATATCTGCTCGAGTAATATAGTTTTTGTAAACGGAGTCTCTGAAATTTTCAAATGCAACTGGACCAATAACTGATGTCATTTTATTGGTAATATCCTTTTCAGAAATTAGTCCACCACCCCACATCAAACCTTCCCACATCAACCATGAGCCAATGTTTACACCATCTAGATTGATGGCATTGTTTTGTCCATTATGTATTTCTTGTCCATTGCGATGAACAAATGATGTGTTGTTCCAAATAGCTTGTGCTTGGAGGTTATTTACTGAAACAAGAAATCCCAATATTATTAATAGATTTCTTGTCGGGTGGAAAATTTCTCTTTTTACCATTATTTGTTTCATTGTCAGTGGTCTTTTAATTTTGCAGCTAACTAGTGTTTACCCGCCATATCATGTCGGCAATCTACCCAATTTGGTGAGTATAGCCGCCATTGAGTAGCATTTATATTCTTTCAAATATATGTCCTTTAATTAGGATACAATTTAAAAGCCCTATATTCCATTATAAAGGTATACAGGGCTTTAAAAAAAAATCAATTGTCTAAAAATCTAATTTCAGATCTTTTCCCGCTCCATCACCATCTCCCTTTTTCTTTTTCTTCTTCTCCTGCGAAGGTAACTTGATCTCCGCATTGATCATTTGATCGATGGAAATTATGTTTTTTTCTTTTGCTGGCTCTTGTGCCTTTTTGATCGCTTCTAATGGTGACATTCCACTCTCTTCAAATTCATCTAACACCTCTTCTTCGATATGCACCTCAACCGGTGGCAACAAATTGATCTCTTTCACTTTCGAATACGACAACTTATTTCCTTTGGCTTTTAATCCTTTCACTTCGATAAATTGTGTCAGATCAATTTTCTCATCAGGCAATTCTTTGTCCTTCACCTTGCTGAACTTCACCTCCACTGCCGGCTTTTCTTCCGTTGTTACGATCTCTACCCGCGAACCTTCCGCTTCCGAAATAAACAATATCTTTTTATCGGTCGGCTCAACCATAAATCGTTTTACGAAATAGGTTTTGCTTTCGCCATCTAAATAAATTGCCGAAATCGGTTTTTTAGGATTGAACTTCTCGATCAGGATCATGTCCTCATCAAAATGTGTCGACACATCAAAACTGTTTAGTTTATAATGACCGCTTTGTGAAATGGTCAGGATCTTATCCTCTGGACCGAAACTTCCTAAGAAGGTTCCACGCTTATCCGTATTCAATCGCTGTACGGTATCATCAAACCAAATATCACGCGCTCCAAGTGTTGAAACGCCTTCTTTTAACTTCACAATTTTTTTCACCGAATATTTTGTGACCACATTGCCCATCGAATTTCTTCCTTTCACTGCCAACTCCGCAAAGTTGATATCCCACTGCACTTTACGCAATCCCGGCATCGGCTTCAGCTGCACCTCTATCACTTCTGCTTCTCCATTCGGATTTGCACTAAAATAGAGTATCTGCGAATCTTTTGATCCTTTACACAAATCGTATTGCTTATCTCGCGTTACTCCCGTTACTGGAAAACGTTTCATAAAAGTAGCTCCCGCTTTTCCGTCACGATAGATCACATTGTAGATCGTCCGCTCATCATTTTTCTTAAATACCGCAATATGTATCAGATCCTTACCCACAAATGCTTTATCGGCTACTTTCATCACTTTCATTGTTCCATCTTTCAAAAAAACAATGATGTCATCTATATCCGAACACTCAGCTATAAATTCATCTTTCTTCAAACCGTAACCTGCAAAGCCTTCTTCACGGTTCACATATAATTTCTCGTTTGCTACTACTACACTGGTAGCAATAATTGTTTCAAACGATTTAATTTCTGTTTTACGCTCACGGCCAACACCGTATTTCTTTTTCAGATTTTTGAAATATTCAATCGCATACTCGATCAAATTCGCCAAATGATGATCGATCTCCTGGATGCGGGCATCCAATGCTTTCATCTTCTCATCCGCTTTTTTAGAATCAAAGCGCGTGATACGGATCATCGGGATCTGCGTTAACTTCTCATAATCCTCATCTGTGATTGCACGGATAAATTGTTTTTTATATTTCGAAAAACGTGAACCTAAATAGTCAAATAATGTTGGCTTATCTGAATAGTTCTTGAAATCGATGTACATCTCATCTTTGATAAAGATCTTTTCTAGCGATGCAAACATATACGATTCTTGTAATTCAGACTTTTCAATCTCCAACTCTCGCTTCAAAAGTTCCAACGTTTTGTAAGTAGAAATTTTTAACATTTCATTTACACCAACAAAACGAGGCTTATCATTTTCAATGATACATGCATTTGGAGAAATGGATAATTCACAATCAGTAAATGCATACAAGGCATCAATGGTTTTGTCTGGAGAAATACCCGGCACCAGGTGAATCACAATCTCCACATTTTCCGATGTATTGTCTTCTACTTTACGGATCTTGATCTTCCCTTTATCATTTGCAGCCACAATCGTATCGATCAACGAACCAGTTGTGGTACCAAAAGGAATTTCATTGATCACCAAGGTCTTTTTATCCAACTGCGAGATTTTCGCTCTTACTCTTACTTTTCCTCCCCTTAATCCATCATTGTAATTCGAAAAATCGGCCATCCCCGCCGTTGCAAAATCAGGAAGGATATCTGTTTTTTTACCACGCAATACCGCAATTGAAGCATCACACAATTCATTAAAATTATGCGGCAGCATTTTACAAGCCAATCCAACGGCAATTCCTTCAACACCTTGAGCAAGCAACAATGGAAATTTTACAGGCAGGGTTTCTGGTTCTTTATTTCTACCATCATAACTCAATAGCCAGGTAGTCGTTTTGGGATTAAATACAACCTCTTGTGCAAATTTGGATAATCGGGCTTCAATGTAACGGGGAGCTGCTGCTCTGTCGCCTGTTAAAATATTCCCCCAGTTTCCTTGAGTATCGATCAAGAGATCTTTTTGTCCCAAGGCCACCAAAGCATCACCAATACTCATATCGCCATGTGGATGGTATTTCATGGTATGCCCGATGATATTCGCTACCTTATTATAGCGTCCGTCATCCAAGTCGCTCATCGAATGTAAAATCCTACGCTGAACAGGCTTTAGGCCATCTTCTACATAAGGAACAGCGCGCTCCAGAATTACATACGATGCGTAATCCAGGAACCAGTTCTTATACATTCCCGAAACATGGGTAATGTTGTGAGGTTCATCACCTCCGCCATTTTGTTCATTCGTTATATTTTCTTCGCTCATATCTTTTCAAATACTCTAAATTTCGTTTTATCCTTCTACCAGATCTTTCTCTACTACCAGATTGTCGATAATGAAGTCCTGACGCTCCTGCGTATTCTTGCCCATATAATAACTCAACATATCCACGATGCGGTCTCTGCCAATAATCACAGGATCCTTACGCATATCTTTGCCGATGAATAATTTGAACTCATCCGGTGAGATCTCTCCCAATCCCTTAAATCGTGTGATCTCCGGTTTTGAACCCAATTTCGCGATCGCATCCTTGCGCTCCTGATCACTATAACAATAGATCGTTTCCTTTTTATTTCTGACCCTGAAAAGGGGTGTTTGTAAAATGTACACATGTCCGTTTTTTACAAGATCGGGGAAAAACTGTAGGAAAAAGGTCATCAGCAACAAACGGATATGCATGCCATCCACATCGGCATCGGTTGCAACCACAATGTTGTTGTAACGTAAATTCTCAATGCCGTCTTCAATGTTCAATGCTGCCTGCAATAAATTGAACTCCTCATTTTCGTAAACAATTTTCTTTGTCAGTCCAAAAGCATTCAAGGGTTTCCCTTTCAAACTAAATACAGCCTGTACATTCACATCACGTGTTTTTGTGATCGAACCACTCGCTGAATCGCCCTCACAAATAAATAAGGTGGTATCTAATTTACGCTCATCGTTCGACTGCATATGAATTCTGCAGTCGCGCAATTTTTTGTTGTGGAGATTTGATTTTTTAGCACGGTCGCGCGCCAGCTTTTGAATCCCCTGCAGATCTTTCCGCTCACGCTCACTCTGCTGGATCTTTTGAAGGATCGCTTGTGCCGTTTCCGGATTTTTATGCAGAAAATTGTTTAATTCGTTCTTCAGAAAATCACCAATGAATGCTTTCACCGATGGACCCTTCGGACCAATATCCTGTGAACCAAGTTTGGTTTTTGTCTGCGATTCAAAAACAGGCTCTTGCACCTTAATACTTACCGCAGCAATGATAGACGTGCGCACATCCACTGCTTCAAAATCCTTTTTAAAGAAATCACGTATGGTTTTTACTACCGCTTCTCTGAATGCTCCCTGATGTGTTCCTCCTTGTGTTGTATGCTGCCCGTTCACAAAAGAATAATACTCTTCGCCATATTGCTGATTGCTATGCGTCAAAGCAACTTCAATATCGTATCCTCTTAAATGAATGGTTGGATATAAGATCGGGCCGTTGATATTTTGCGTAAGCAGATCCAGTAAACCGTTTTCTGAATAAAATTTCTGACCGTTGTAAACAATCGTCAGGCCGGTATTCAGGTAGGCGTAATTCCACAACATTTTCTCAACATACTCATTGATGAAATGGTAGTTGCCGAAAATCTTTTCATCAGGAATAAAGGAAACCAATGTTCCCATGCGTGCATCCGATTCAACAATCTTTGTTTCTTTGGTTAAGTTACCTGTAGAGAAATCCGCTGATTTTGTTTTCCCTTCTCGGAAAGCCTGCACATTAAAATAACTCGACAAGGCATTTACTGCTTTTGTACCTACCCCGTTTAAACCAACCGACTTTTTAAACGCTTCTGAATCATATTTCGCACCGGTGTTGATCTTGGATACAACATCCACCAATTTCCCTAATGGGATCCCGCGACCGTAATCACGCACACGTACTGTCTTTTCTTTGATCGTCACCTCAATGGTCTTCCCATTCCCCATCACAAACTCATCAATACAGTTGTCCAATGTTTCTTTCAAGAGGATGTAAATACCATCGTCTGGTGATGAACCATCCCCTAACTTACCGATATACATTCCCGGACGTAAACGAATGTGCTCGTTCCATTCTAGCGTCCGAATGCTGTCTTCTGTATATTTTACTTCTTTTGACATATTTTTAGTATTGAGTTTGAGATGCTGGATGTTTTGAATTCTACTTCTATCCAACAAACAATTATCTTAAACATTAAATCTGAAATGCATCAGGTCGCCATCATTTACAACATATTCTTTACCTTCAACGCCCATCTTGCCTGCTTCTTTACATGCAGCTTCTGACCCCAAAGTAATAAAATCGTTGTATTTGATCACCTCTGCTCTGATGAATCCTTTCTCAAAATCTGTATGAATCACTCCGGCTGCTTGTGGAGCTGTCATCCCTTTTATGATGGTCCATGCACGCACTTCTTTCACTCCTGCCGTAAAGTAGGTTTGTAAGTTCAATATGCGGTAGGCTGCTTTTATAAGGTAGTTCACTCCAGGCTCCGTCAATCCCATTTCTCCTAAAAACATCTGACGCTCTTCGTAAGTCTCCAAGCTGGCGATCTCCGCCTCCATTGCTGCTGTAATGATCAATACTTCCGCATTTTCATCCTTCACCGATTCTTTCACCTGATCTACATATTTATTTCCTGTTTTCACAGATGCTTCATCCACATTGCATACATAAAGTACCGGCTTAATTGTCAATAAGCAACAATCAGCAACGTGAACCAGATCCTGCTCCGACAAGTTTGCCGAACGTGCTGATTTCCCTTGCTCTAATAGTTCTTTCAAGCTGGTCAATACATCAAATGCCTTTTTTGCATCTTTGTCGTTACCCGTTTTTGCCATCTTCTCCACTTTCTTCAATTTCGATTCCACCGATTCCAGATCCTTCAACTGCAATTCGGTATCAATAATCTCTTTATCTCTAACAGGATTAACAGATCCATCCACATGGATGATATTATCATCATCGAAACAACGCAATACATGAATAATTGCATTAGTCTCTCTGATGTTCGCAAGGAATTTATTTCCTAACCCTTCTCCTTTACTGGCTCCTTTTACCAAACCGGCAATATCTACGATCTCCACAACGGTAGGAACAACGCGTTCGGGGTTAACAATTTTTTCCAATGCGGATAAACGCTCATCCGGAACTGTAATAACGCCAACATTGGGCTCGATGGTACAAAAGGGAAAGTTCGCTGCCTGAGCCTTTGCATTCGATAAACAATTAAACAAAGTCGATTTTCCAACATTTGGTAATCCTACTATTCCACACTGTAATGCCATTTTTTTTAGTTAAAAGATTGAATGTTATAACGTTAAAAACAGAAACAGACGAACTGATATGTACTATTCTCTTCTGCCCATCCTTGATGGTCTGCTTTATTTCAGTCTGCAAATATAACCATAACAAAAATTTATAAAAACCCTTATTCCTCTTAATTTACGTGAGTTTTCAACAATAATTGCATATTTTCAACAATACCTAAAAGGCTTGTAAAAATTGGTACTTTTGAAGACTAAATACTAAAAAATCATTTTTAATCAACATATTTTATGGCTTCAACAGCAGAATTAGAAAAAATTGTTTCTCAAGTTCGGAGAGATATTGTAAGGATGGTACATGCAGTAAATTCAGGACACCCGGGTGGTTCTTTGGGCTGCACCGAATACCTCGTGGCTCTTTATTTTGAGACGTTGAAGCATAATTCCGCTAATTTTAGCATGAATGGTATTGGTGAGGATCTCTTTTTCTTATCAAACGGACATATATCTCCGGTTTTTTATAGCGTTTTAGCACATTCTGGATATTTTCCCGTTAAAGAACTTGCTACTTTCCGTAAACTGAATACCCGCTTACAAGGTCATCCGACTACACACGAACACTTAGAAGGTGTGCGCATAGCTTCGGGTTCACTCGGACAAGGTCTTTCTGTGGCAATTGGTGCAGCTCTTGCAAAAAAATTAAACAACGATAAAAACATCGTTTATACCCTTCACGGGGACGGCGAACTTCAGGAAGGACAGATTTGGGAAGCGGCTATGTATGCTGCTGCCAAAAAAGTAGACAATATTATTTCTACCGTTGATATGAACGGACAGCAAATTGATGGTTCTACCGATCAGGTTTTGCCGATGGGAAGCCTACGCGCTAAGTTCGAAGCTTTTGGCTGGGATGTCCTTGATCTTGAAAAAGGAAATGATATCGCTTCTGTTGTCGCAACATTAAATAAAGCGAAAGAACATACCGGAAAAGGAAAACCGGTTATGATTCTTATGAAAACTGAAATGGGACACGGTGTTGATTTTATGATGGGAAGCCACAAATGGCATGGCGTTGCTCCTAACGATGAACAATTGGCACAGGCTTTGAATCAGAACCCCGAAACACTTGGAGACTATTAATTTCTAAGTCAAAAGAACTAAATTCAAAAGTCAAAAAATGAAAAAAAGTAATTTCAGTCCCCATATCTATCGGAATCAGATTTCAAAAATTAAGGTTGTAACATTAGTAATCCTTCTGACTTTTAACTTTCTCCCTTTTAACTTATCTGCGCAGCAGACGAAACCTCTAACCCGCATCGAATTTGTTTTTGATGCTTCTTTCAGCATGTTTGGACAATGGCAGAACGGAATGAAAATGGATATGGCTAAAAAAATGCTGAGCGATTTTTTGGACAGTATCCAAAAGGTCAATAACCCAAACCTTGAATTAGCCTTCAGGTGTTATGGCCATCAGGTTCCACTCCGTCCCGAACGCAGTTGTACCGATACCAAACTGGAAGTTCCTTTTGGTAAGAACAATGCCATCGCTATTAAGAACAAACTAAAACAGATCGTACCGAAGGGCACAACGCCTATCGCTTATACGCTTGAACAATGCGGCGGGGATTTCCCTTCCGCTTCCAGCGCAAGTGTCCGCAACATTATTATCCTTATCACGGATGGTATCGAAGAGTGTGATGGCGACCCTTGTGCTGTTTCTCTTGCGCTGCAGAAAAAAGGAATCGTTTTAAAACCCTTTGTGATCGGGATCGGACTTGATCAAAGTTATATGAATTCGTTTGGATGTATCGGGAAATTTTACGATGCTTCTAGCGAAACAGGTTTCAAAAATATCTTGAATATTGTTATCTCCCAGGCTCTCAACAATACCACTACACAGGTAAATCTCAACGATCAGGTTGGCCGTCCGACCGAAACGGATGTTAACTTGACCTTTTATGATGAACAAACTGGACTTATTCGCTATAACTATATTCATACGATCAACAATAAAGGCGTTCCAGATACCATTGTCATAGATCCAATCGGTACCTATAAAATGGTGGTACATACAATTCCACCAGTTGAAAAGAAAGGTATCGAATTAATTCCTGGTAAACATAATATTATTGCAGTAGATGCTCCACAAGGTTACCTTAACCTCAAAATGTCGGGAAGCACCGATTATACCAAAAATATCAGTTGTATCATCCGTAAAAATGGAGACATGCAAACACTTCACAATCAATATTTTAACACAACAGAAAAATTCATTGTAGGCAAGTACGATTTGGAGATTTTAACATTACCTCGAATCAAATTGGATAAAGTAGATGTGTCACAAAGCAAAACTACCTACATTGAAATTCCTCAATCGGGAAGTGTTACTATAGGAAAACCCAGTGAAGGTCCGGGAAGTTTATTCTTAGAAGAAAACAATAAACTGGTTTGGGTGTGTAATTTAAACAGCTCACTCGTTCAGGAAACAATCAATTTACAACCGGGAAAATACAGGATTGAATTCCGACCAAAAAATGCAAAAGAGTCTATTTATACAATTGAAAAACGATTTAAGATTGAGTCGGGAGTATCTACACAAATAAAATTATATTAATTTAAATATCAGAATTTTATATAAATTATCTATACTATAAATTAAATGAAAAAATACACGTATACCGAAAAGAAAGACACCCGTTCTGGCTTTGGAGCAGGATTATCAGAGTTAGGAAAAAGCAACCCGAATGTTGTGGCTTTGTGTGCCGACCTTACCGGTTCTCTTAAAATGGATGCTTTTGCAAAAGAACATCCGGATCGTTTTTTTCAAATCGGTATCGCAGAAGCAAATATGATCGGTATTGCTGCCGGGTTAACTATTGGCGGGAAGATTCCTTTTACCGGCACATTTGCGAACTTCTCAACCGGTCGTGTTTATGATCAGATCCGTCAATCAGTTGCTTATTCAGGTAAAAATGTAAAAATATGCGCTTCTCATGCTGGCTTAACACTTGGTGAAGATGGTGCAACACATCAGATCCTAGAAGATCTAGGATTAATGAAAATGCTTCCGGGTATGGTAGTAATCAATCCATGCGATTACAACCAAACTAAAGCAGCTACAATCGCAATTGCTGATTACGATGGCCCTGTTTATCTCCGCTTCGGACGACCAACTGTTCCTAACTTCACACCTGCCGACCAAAAATTTGAGATCGGTAAAGCAGTGATGCTAAACGAAGGTACGGATGTTTCCATCTTTGCTACCGGACATTTAGTTTGGAAAGCGATTGAAGCGGGTGAACAATTGGCTGCAGCCGGAATAAGCGCTGAAATAATTAATATCCATACCGTTAAACCTTTAGATTTTTCTGCTGTGCTAAACTCAGCTAAAAAAACACGCTGCGTGGTTACCGCGGAAGAACATCAGATGAATGGCGGATTGGGTGACAGTATTGCGCAACTTTTAGCCCGCGAATTACCTACTCCGGTTGAAATGGTTGCTGTGAACGACAGTTTTGGTGAAAGTGGAACGCCTGACCAGCTGATGACGAAATATGGGCTTGATGCCGTAAACATCGTTGAAGCGGTAAAAAAGGTAATGAAAAGAAAATAAACCCAAGGAATTCCATATAACTTTTAGGAATGAAAGTCATAAAAAAAGGACCTTAGGACCGTGGATGAAACTGTATAATGGCCTCTCTCAGATAATCCCTATCGAGGTGGGTATATATTTCTGTAGTGGTGATTGATTCGTGTCCGAGCATTTCTTGTACAGCTCTCAAATCGGCGCCACCCTCTATCAAATGGGTTGCGAAGGAGTGACGGAAAGTATGCGGACTAATCTTCTTATTCAATTGAATTTTCATGGCCAAGTCTTTGATTGTTGTAAAAACATATATTCTCGATAGCTTTTTTCCTCTGCTATTCAAAAACAAATAATCCTCATTATCCTTTTTAACTGGAACATGACACCTTACTTCATCGCGATAAATCCCGATCTGCTTTATGGCAATGCTTCCGATAGGAACAAGTCGTTCTTTATCTCCTTTACCACTCACCTTGATGTAATCTTCATTAAAAAACAAATTGGAGATCTTTAGATTCACTAGCTCACTTACCCGCAACCCGCAGCTGTACAATGTTTCAAGCATGGCTTTATTCCTTTGTCCGCCTACCTTACTTAAATCAATGGCCTCGATGAGTTTATTAATGTCTTCTAGGCTCAATGTGTCCGGAAGCTTCCTCGCCAAATGTGGTGCTTCAAGTAAGGCTGTCGGATCGGTATTCATCACATTTTCAAGTAAGAGGTATTTATAAAACCCTTTAATTCCGCTTATCAGTCGAGCTTGTGAGGAGGCCGTCATGCCCAAGTCGTTTACCCATTTTACAAATCCCTGCAAATGTTTCAATTCTATATCCTTCGGTGAAAGATCGTATTTTTTAAATTCGAGAAATGTGACTAATTTATTGACATCATGTATATAAGCTTCAATTGAGTTTTCCGACAAGGATTTTTCCAATGCCAGAAAAGATTTAAAACCTTTTATGTATACCGTCCAGTTCAATGATGCAATACGTTGAAAACGTTAATATTTAAATTAAACGTAAGTAAAAATACGAATCCGATTTTTGATATATCTTTACAGCACAAACAAGTAACTAACAAACAACATCTAACAACTCATTCGAATTAATGAAACTGATCATTATTAACGGTCCAAACTTGAATTTATTGGGAACCCGCGAAACATCTGTTTATGGAAATCAAACATTTGAAGCATATTTTGAAGTATTAACAAAAAGATTCGTCTCCATTGAATTACACTATTACCAGAGCAATGTAGAAGGTGAATTGATAAACAAACTGCATGAAACGGGTTTTACTTTTGATGGAATCATACTGAATGCAGGTGGATACACGCACACATCTGTTGCCTTACGCGATGCCATTGCAGCAATAAAAACCCCAACCATCGAGGTTCACATTTCAAATATTTTTGCCCGGGAAGAATTTAGGCACAACTCGCTGATCGCGCCAAAATGCTACGGCTCCATTTCCGGATTTGGGTTGGATTCCTACCGTCTGGCAATTGAAAGTTTTATCAAATGATTAAAATCATATCGTAGTTAAAAATTAATACAGACATTTATTGTATGGAATTAATTACAAACGAATCGATCTTAGGTTTGATACTCAGAGTAATTTTAGGTGTTTTGTTTTTCATGCAAGGGTATG
>CANIFU010000014.1 GCA_947466965.1 Bacteroidota bacterium | reverse complement strand
TTCCTGTTGCAGAAACGCTTCCTGCTCCGTCGCATGAACCGGAACAATTTGTGGGTGATCCGCTCGCTGTTATAATTATTGGAGTGCCAACTATAATTGTTACCACATCTGTTCCAGTGCAGCCCAAAGTATCCGTTACTGTTACAGTATAGGTTGTTGTGACTGCTGGATTTACAATTGGAGTTGCGCTGTTGGAAAACCCGGGTAATCCGGGAGCATCCCATGAATAAGTATAACCTAAACCAATTGGAGTAACTCCTAGAGAATAGTTTTCACCCGAACAAATGCTATCATCAAGTCCTGCATTAACTGTGATAATGGATGCAACAGTTACTGTAACGGGTGCCTGAGAGCCGATGCAACCCGCAGCATTTGTTTGAACATAATAAGATGTGGTGGAAGTTAATGCAGGTGTTGTAAAAGTGGCACCCGTTCCCAATAATGTTCCTCCTGGGGCATTGTACCACTCATAAACTGGTCCAGATCCACTTGCAGTTAAGGTTGCTGAAAAACCATTGCAAATTGTAGTATTAGATACTATTGGTGGAGTGGGTGTTGTTTGCAAAACGACTACTGTATCCCTGCTACTTAGGGCGGTTCCACAGCCTGATGTTCCAGTTATTTGAGCATAGTAGGATGTACTTGGTTGACCTGCAGGAGGCGTTACTGTTATAGGTGAACCTGTTCCTACTAAGGTATTCGAAGGTAATACATACCAATTAATTGTATAGGTAGCAATTCCGTTAGGAGTAAATCGAGTCGTTTCATTGGTTGTCGTCCATGATGTATTATTTCTTCCTGGAACAACGGTAGCTAATGTTCCTGTGGAATTATGTAAGCCATGAACTGCTTTACCACCATTCCAAGTTGCGCAAATGGGCTTGTTTTGAAAATGAGTTTCAATAATATTCGTTGTTTCATAAATCGTAATCTGACTCGTATACAAAGCGCCACAACTAAAAGTAGGAACATTCCTCCAAGACACACTTAAACGTCTATTGGGTGCAACACCATATAGAGCGAATCTGACAGTGCCACCCAAGGACGGATTAATATCTTGCCACGCTCCCATAATCGTGTTTCTAGGTGCAATAAATGCGGATGGATTAGGAATTGCTGCTGTTACCCAAGTGGAGGTTTCGCCGGCTTGAAAACCAATCCAGTTGTTAGAACCAATTATGAATTGTGTATATGAATTGCCATAAAAACAAAATGTAAAACCTATTGGTAATAAACCTGTTTGAGAATCATCTGTTAATGTAACTGCTGTTCCTGAATTATAAGGATCTGGCGCATAGGGAGCAGAGCTTATAGCATAACTAGTTGTTGGTAAACTACCAGGGCCTCCTGGAGTTACAACTGCAGTTAAGGTTGCACTTCCTCCTGAACAAATAGTTTGTGTTTCAGGTGATGCATCAACAATTTGTGAAAATATAATTGAAGCTTTTAAAATTATAAAAAGTGAAATGAGGATTGTTTTTTTTGAGAAAAGCATAGTAAAAATGATTTTTTATAATTTTAGTGCGGCCTATTGCTGCTATATCTTTGCACGATTAGTATTACGTTTCAAAAATAGTTCCTTGATCTAATCCTTTGATTTTTAGTAAATTATTAATGTTTTGATAATCAGGATGTCCCGTTTTGGGAGTTACGTTCCCATCTATTTATTTGTTCGAAGTTTAAATCGATTTATTTTTTAAATATTATTATGAGTTATATTTATACTCTTTTTATAAGGCTATAAGTTAGATGCAAATTAAGACAAAAGGTTGCATGCCTAAATTTAAAAAAAGGATTGATTTTTTAGGGATAATTTATATTTTTAAAAATTAGATGACTTATTACCGGGGGGGGATGAGAATATCTATATTTTTTGAAGAAAATCGGACTTGATCCAGCCCACATTTCCGTTGGCAATTTTTATTTCTGTCCAGTCGTTTTGCTCCTGAGTAACCTCCACTTTTGTGCCTTCGTGTAAAATAAACAATTTGGTTCCTTTTACATTCGGAGAGCCTGTAATTGTTGCGGTAGCAGAAGTAATAATAGCTTCATTTCTATTTATAGTTTGTTCGTATTTTTTATTCGCTATGAAGATCGAAATAACTGTTAAAATTATACATCCAATTCCAGAAAAGAATCCCAGTTTCTTGAATCCGTTTTTAGTTGAAAGTAAAAAAATACTAAATAATATCAATGAAAAACCGAATAGGAGTATACAAATAATCGACCATGCTTTTTCACTGAGCAGATTGATAATACTGTTTTTCCAATCTTTTAAAAAAAACTGTGGGGCAGAATCTATCTTGTCTTCTGTTTTTTGATTCGCTAGTTTTAAATTGAAAATTAAATCTTCATCTTTTGAATTTAATTTTTTTGCTCTTTCAAAATTTAAAATGGCGCGTCCAAGTTGATTGTTTTTATAATATGCATTTCCTAAATTATAATAGAGCTCTGACGATTCTGAATTCATTGCAACCAGCTGTTCATACTGTTGAATGGCTTTTTCATACCTACCGTTAGAGTATGAAGCATTTGCACTGTCAAAAATGCTTGTCTGCTCATCGGCCTTTGTTATAATGCAAAGCAATGATGAGAGGATTAATAGAAATACTATTTTATGTTTAAACAATTTCATCTTCAATTTTTGTGATGAGTTCAACTGTAATGTTATATATAGAATTTAAATCACCTGAAACAGATCCCGGCGCATATCGAGCATATTCGCAATTGTCTAATGTGCTTATTAATTGTTGAATTATTGAGCTTGAAACTGATCGATTCTTAAGTATTTCTGCAATATGTTCTTTATTTATATCTGCTGCGGGGATATTTAATTTATCGCTTACGAATCCGTAGAGAGCTTTGAAAATTTCGATGTAAAATAATTCTTTGTTATTTGATTTTAGATATTTTGCAGCAATTGACAATCTTTTTTTAGCCATTTTTGTTGCTCTTTTGCTTTTTACAGCAATACCATCTTTGTTTTTTTCGATTTGTTTTTTTCTCAAGATCAAAAAGAAAACAAAAATTATGAAAGGGCTTATTAATAGGATAAAAAAGCACGCAGATCCAAAAAAATACTGTCCTTTATCTTTTAAGTTTGTTTTTGTTTTAATATATCGGATGTCATTTCCCAACACTTTTAATTCCTCTTTTGCTGAAGTTCCAACGCTAACTACTGCCGATGTTTCATCACCTTTTTCAACTTGTAAATTAAATTCAGGAGTAGGGATACTAACATATTCTTTTTTTGAAGGATCGAAATAACTGAATTGTAATTGTTCGATTGTATATGCTCCTTCATGACGAGGAATCACCAAATAATCAAATGTTTTTGAGCCATTGATACCATTTTCGGTCACACTTATTTTTTCATTTGTTTTTGGATCATAGGTTTCAAAATCTTCTGGAAAATTTACCTTTAAAGGTTCTATTAATTTAATATTTCCTTTTCCCGAAAGAGTAAGTGTAAGATTTACCGCTTCATTTGCTTTTACTTTTTCTTTTGATAAAGCTGCCTTATACGTATAGTTTCCAACGGCTCCTGAAAAACCTGCTGGTTTTCCTTCTTCTGGAAGCGCCTGAACATCAATTGAAACGGGTAAACTTTTTAGTGGGTATAACACTTCTTCGTAACCACCTCCCATAATTTGTTCAAAAATATCGCGTGGTTTACGAGTAGATTTCTGACGGACAATGCATTCGATTTCAAAAGGGTCGATGATTAATTTTCCGGTATGTTGTGGTATAACAAACGTTTTATAAATTTCTCCAACTACATAAGTCGTCCCATTTATGGTTTCGTTTGTTTGACTTGTTTTATTTCTGTTTTTAATATCCTGAACAAAAAAACCATCATATGTTGGAAATTTTGTGAAATTGCGCATTTGCATTTCCATTCGGGTGTAAACTTTAAAAGTAACATCGATTACTTCACCTAAGTAAACTTTGGATTTGTTAACAGAAGCCCTTACAAAAACATTCTCGTTGATGTCCTTGCTTGTAGGTTTTGAAACTGCTTGTCCGCCTTGGCTTCCACCTTGTGATCCTGCATTTGCTTTTCCTTTTGTGACTTCAATGGTAATCGGATTCGATTGAATTGTTTTTCCTCCAGAAACAGCAGATGCGGGTCCGATTGTTAGCTTACCTTCTCTCTTTGCTCCTAGAACATAGGTAAGTGAGGATGATTGATTTACTATTCCGTTTGTGATAGAAGTGCTGGAAGATTGGTAAGGTCCTTCAAATATTTCGAAGTCGGGCATCGAAGGTAATTTGAAATTGGAACCGCTTCCAGTTAAAGAGAATTGTATCTGGAACGCTTCGCCAACAGCAACCTTAGAGCTACTAGTAGTGGTAACAAGCTTTTGTGCCAACAAATAGTTTGTCAGAAATAAAATATATATTAATATATAAAGTACTCTTTTCATTTAATTAGCATTGATTTTTTTTTATTATCTTAAAACTAAAATATTTTTTACCAGTCTTTTTCAATTTCAATTTTCACTCCTTTTGTTTTACCTTTTTTCATTTTCTCCTGAAGATTTTTCTCGTCATTCTGCAAGGCATCTAATAATCGTTTTGCATCTTCTTTAGAAATTTTATTTTTTTCTTGTTCCTTTTTCTCTTCTTCTTTCTTTTCCTGATCTTTTTTATTTTCTTCTTGTTTTTCCTTTTTATCTTTTTTGTCGTCTTTCTTCTCCTTCTTATCGTCTTTTTTATCTTTGTTCTTTTGTTGTTGTTGTTGTTGTTGTTGTTTTAGATATTGCTGGGCATATGCTAGGTTGTATTGTGTTTCTTTATCATTTGGATTGTTCTTTAACGCATTTTTGTATGCGTCAACACTTTCCTGATATTTCTTAGATTTAAGTAATGAATTTCCAAGGTTATGAAACGCTTTTGCCAATGTGTCTTTTGAAGTTGCACTATGCGTCAAAAGTTGAAATTGATTTGCAGCCTCTTCATATTTTCCTTGTTTGTAATAGGCGTCTCCTAAGTTAAATGAACTTTTATAGGAGTTTTTATTCTTACTTAATGCTTTTGAATATTCTTTTTCAGCATTGTTATAATCCGATTTTTCATACAATGTGTTCCCTTCTTTCAAATGCTTCTTTTCTGATTGTGCATAAAATCCAGAAGGTAACAATAGCGACAACATAAGTAAATTTAGGCTGGCTAATTTTGAAAAAATATCTAATTTATTTTTTTTCATTTCCAAATAAATTCAAACGTTGGTAAAATTTACTTTTTCGTTCTGTTAAAAATGTTTCAATCATAAGTAAAATAAATGCTCCTGCGATAAACCATTGAAATCGATCTTCATAATCGCTGTAAATTTTGCTATCAAATTGTTTTTTCTCTAACTTATCAATTGCTGTTAAAATTGTATTTAATCCTGCATCGGAATTGCTAGCGCGAACATAAACACCATTACCGCTATTCGCTAAATCCAATAGCATTTGTTCATTTAGTTTTGTTACAATTGTATTTCCATCTTTATCTTTTCTAAATCCTTCACGCACATTGTCTCTGTATAAAGGAATTGGAGCGCCTTCAGCTGATCCCATACCAATAGTGTGAATAGTGATTCCTTTTTCAACAGCTGCTTCTGCTGATAAAATTGCATTTTGATCGTGGTTCTCACCATCGGTAATTACAACAATCGCTTTGTTTTTTCCTTCATCTTTGCCAAAGGATGTTACTGCTAAGTCAATTGCTTTCCCGATATCTGTACCTTGTGTTGGAATCAGATCCGTACTAATGCTTTCTAAAAATAATTTTGCAGCGGAATAATCTGTTGTGATCGGAAGTTGAACATATGCTTCGCCTCCGAATACAATTATTCCAATCCTGTCTCCTTCTAATTTCTCAATCAATTTTGAAAGTGCCTGTTTCGATTTTTCTAATCTGTTGGGTTGAAGATCTTCCGCTTTCATACTGTTTGAAACATCCAGACAAATCATCAAATCTGCTCCTTTACGTTTTACTTCCTCTAATTTTGTTCCAATCTGAGGGTTGATCATTCCAATAATCAAAAATGTGAATGCAAGTATATATAATATTGTTTTCCACACACGTTTCGTTTTTGAAACATCAGGGAAGAGTTGCATAATTATGTTCGCCTCTCCGAAGGATGCCAAAGCTTTTTTTCTCCATCTGTTTAGCAAAAACAGGATGAAAAAAAACACTGGAATAATTCCGAATGCGTATATAAAAAAGGTGTTTTCTAACTGAAGCACGTTATGGTATACTTTTTAAAATTGTGTTTTTTAATAAAAATTCTGCTATTAATAATATCGCTGCCATTATTGCAAAAGGAAGAAAATGTTCTGATTTATTGGTGTAGTTCTTTTCTTCGAAAATTGTTTTTTCTAAACGGTCGATTTCCTTGTATACTTCTTTTAGTTTATCATTATCCGTAGCTCTGAAATATTTCCCTCCAGTCATATCTGCGATTTGGGTCATTGTTTTTTCATCTATTACAACATCCATATATTCGTAAGCATAACTTCCATCAGGATAAATTCCTGCAAAAGATAATGCTTTTCCTGTTGTTCCTAAACCAATAGTATATACACGTATTCCGTATGCTTTTGCAATTTCTGCAGCTGTTATAGGTGCAACTGAGCCTTGATTGTTAACACCATCAGTTAGGAGAATAACGACTTTGCTTTTTGCTTTACTATCTTTAATTCGGCTAACAGATGTTGCTAATCCATTTCCAATTGCAGTTCCATCGGCAAGCATTCCTAGTTTTATGCCTGAAAAAAGATTTTTTATAACAGCATGATCGGAAGTGAGAGGACATTGCGTAAAACTTTCTCCACTAAAAATTACGAGTCCAATCCTGTCGTTCGGACGACTGTCAATGAATTTTATTGCTAATTCTTCAGCTGCTTCTAAACGATTCGGTTTAAAATCTTTCGCAAGCATACTAGAGGATATGTCAAGCGCAATTACTATGTCAATACCTTCTGTTTTTACATCCTTAAAGCTCGATCGTGATTGTGGACGCATCAATACAAGAATTAAAAATGATAATACGATTAGTCGTAATACAATTAAAAGATGTCGCAAGTGTTGTTTGAATGAAGGTTTAATTTTTTCAAATCCACTGAGAGAAGACATTGTCATTTCTGCACTCAATGTTTTATTTTTAAAAACATACCAGGCAAGAACCACCGGAAGGGTTAAAAACAACCATTGGAGCTCTTTGTTAGCAAATGTAATATCATTAAAAAAATCAAACATCTTATATAAAACTTAATCTCTACTTATTTTTTTATTATTCTCTTCGTCTTCTTCTCTTTTTGTTCCATTGATGAAATCGTAGCTAAAAGCTAGACTTCTTTCATTTTCATTTGGCAATGGTTGTTCTTTTGCAAATTTCACCAAATCTGCTAATATTAACGTCTGCTTTAATTTTGTTCTGCTTTCTTCGTCAATCGAAATATTTCTGAAACCAAATAAAATTTCCTCTGTTGTTTGTTCCTGTGCTTGAATTTTAAATCGATTTTCAATGTACTCACGGATAATATCCGTAAGTTTACTGTGATATAATTTTAATTTACCTTCTTGCCACAAGTTTTCTGATTTTAATTTTTCTAATTTCTCGAATGCAATAATATGAGCTGGTATCATAGGAGCCTCAACAATTACCATTGGTGGTTTAACTTTAAGAATATATTTGAAAATATAAATTAGGATAATAAGTACAATCAAAGCGCCTAAAGCAATCCAAATTACATTCATGTTGTCTTTAAGCCAATCTAGCCATGTATAGGTGTCTTCAAACGGCGCTTTAATATCTTTGATTGTTTGTGTGGTATCTACTTCAATGGAACTAACTTGCATTAAAAGCGGATCGGTGAATATTCCATTGGTATCACCTGCCAAAAATTTAAAAGGTGGTATGGCCCAGTAACCAGAATCAAATGATGTAATAGTTAATATTCGTGATTGTGTAAATAAATACGGATCATTCTTATCAATAATTGTATCGATTTTGCCTTTATTTACAACTTCAATCTCTTTTCTTAATGTATCTTCTATCTGTGGCCAAATGATGCGAATTTGTTTTCCATTATCAACACGGTATTGGATGCTCAACTTTAATTTAACCTGTTGTCCAATTATGATTTCACTGCTGTCGAGCGATGCTAATGCTTTCGTTTGCTGCGCACTGGCAGTTTTTGTAAATACAAGCAACAATAATATCCCCAACATCATTGAGGTTGAAATTGAATAATATGTAGTTTTTGTTTTCATTTTAACAAACACCAATTCGATTTTTTTTAATTAGTTGCATATAGTACTATCTTCTTTTAAATAAATTTGTCAATGGCGGAATATAAGATTCTACTGTATTAATATTTGCTGTATCCACGCCACTTTTATTAAAAATATCTTTCAGCAAAGTTTCTTGTTTTTTTGCATTTACAGCGTAATGCATTCTTACTTTTTTGTCGGATGTGTCTATCCATTTTATTGTTCCTGTTTCCGAATCCATTAATTTTATAAGTCCGACATTAGGGATCTCTTGTTCTCGCTTATCGAATATTCGCAATGCAATCAGGTCGTGCTTTTTGTTAGCAATTTTTAAAGCATCTGCAAATTTGGTATCCAAAAAATCGGAAATCAGAAAAGCAATACTTTTTTTCTTGATTACACCTGTTAAATATTTCAATGCAAGTTCAATATCTGTTTTTTTGTGTTCTGGTTTGAATTCAATTAAATCACGGATTATCCTTAAAACATGACTTTTCCCTTTTTTGGGAGGAATAAATTTTTCAATTTTATCAGTAAAAAAAATCACTCCAATCTTGTCGTTGTTTTGAATAGATGAAAAGGCAATCACTGCGCATAATTCTGTAATCAAATCTTGTTTTAATTGTTTCTGTGTGCCAAATGCTCCTGAAGCGCTGATGTCAACTAAGAGCATAACTGTCATCTCACGTTCTTCTTCAAAAACTTTTACAAATGGTGTATTAAAGCGAGCTGTTACATTCCAGTCAATGGAACGAATGTCGTCACCAGGCTGATACTCGCGTACTTCACTAAAGGTCATACCACGACCTTTAAATGCACTATGGTACTCTCCCGAAAAAACTTGATTCGAGAGTCCACGTGTTTTTATTTCAATCTTTCTTACTTTTTTTAGAAGTTCTGCTGTTTCCATTATTTTATTTGAAAATGTGCTAATTTGAAAATTTGTAAATGGGCTATGTCGGAATTATTTTTTAAAAATTTCCAATTTGACATATTCCCAAATTTCCAAATTATTAAGGAACTTCTATTGTATTCAAGATTTCGTTGATAATCATTTCGGAAGTTATGTTTTCTGCTTCTGCTTCGTATGTCAACCCGATTCGATGACGTAATACATCATTGCATATTGCGCGGACATCTTCCGGAATAACATAACCTCTACGTTTGATGAATGCGTATGCTTTTGCTGCCATTGCTAGGTTAATACTTGCCCGCGGGGAACCACCAAAACTAATCAAGCCAGCAAATTTTTCAAGTTTATAGTCGGCTGGAAAACGTGTTGCAAATACTATATCTACAATGTATTTTTCAATCTTTTCATCCATATAAACATCCTTCACCACTTGGCGTGCTTTTAAAATGTCTTCTGGTTTTAAAACTGGATTAACAGTAGGATATTCACTTGCTAAATTTTGGCGGATAATTTTTCTTTCATCGTCTTTGCTAGGGTATCCGATCACAACTTTTAACATAAAACGGTCTACCTGTGCTTCAGGTAAAGGATAAGTACCTTCTTGTTCTACTGGATTTTGTGTTGCCAAAACCAAAAATGGATTTGGCAACTTAAATGTTTGTTCACCAATTGTAACTTGTTTCTCTTGCATTGCCTCAAGCAAAGCACTCTGAACTTTTGCAGGTGCACGGTTGATTTCATCCGCTAAAATGAAGTTTGCGAAAATGGGTCCCTTTTTTACAGAAAACTCTTCTTTTTTCTGGCTATAAATCATGGTTCCCACCAAATCGGCTGGAAGCAAATCGGGGGTGAATTGGATACGACTGAAATCAGCATGAATACAGTTTGCTAATGATTTAATAGCTAATGTTTTCGCTAATCCCGGAACACCTTCCAACAAGATGTGACCGTTTGATAATAAGCCAATCAATAAACGTTCAACCATGTATTTTTGTCCTACAATAACTTTATCCATTTCCATGGTAAGCAAGTCAACAAAGGCACTTTCGCGTTGAATACGCTCGTTCAGTTCTTTAATATCAGTCATTTGTTTAATTTTTTTTGATGTTCAATTTAATATTTTTGATTTTGCAAAATTAATACAAACCCTATCTAATAGTTGATTCTGGCTGTTAAAAATTGTTAAAGGCAACATCTTATTACAGCACTACACGACCATTAATTTTCTTACATTTGTCCGGCTGAATCGGAAGGTAATAATTATTTCTCTTCTTACGTTTGAAAAGTCCAAGCTATTTATATGTTAATGAAACGTTATTTTATACAGCTTTCTTATAACGGAACAGCCTATCATGGTTGGCAGATGCAAATAAATACGTTTGCTACTGTGCAGCAGGTCTTGAATGTAATGCTTTCTCGTTTACTCAACGAACAGATTTCTATTATGGGTTGTGGTAGAACAGATACAGGTGTTCATGCAACTGATTATTACGCTCATTTCGATACATCTATAGATTTACTCGCGGATGAAGCTAAATGGATATTTAAATTTAATCATGCGCTCCCAGCAGACATTGCTATTCATAAAATTTATAAGGTAAGAGAAAATGCGCATGCGCGTTTTGATGCTGTGGCAAGAACATATCAATACTTTATTAATAAATCAAAAAATCCATTCCGAATAAACAGTGCTTGTTATGTTTATGGCGATTTAAATGTGGCTGAAATGAACAAAGCGGCATTGGTGCTGTTTGATTATAAAGATTTTTCATCTTTCGCAAAAAGTAACACTCAAACCGGTACGAATATTTGTAAGTTATACAAAGCTGAGTGGAGCGAAGAAGATGATATTTTGATTTTTACTATTGCTGCTGATCGATTTTTAAGGAACATGGTGAGGGCAATTGTAGGTACATTATTGGAGGTTGGAAAAGGTAAAATGAGTATCGAAAAATTCAGAGAAATTATAGAAAGTGAAACGCGTTCAAATGCTGGTCTGTCAGCTCATGCATGCGGACTATATCTTAAAAGGGTAGATTATCCGGAAGGTTATTTTAATGTCTAAGGAAAAGAAAAAAACAATCATCGGGAAAGCAGTTGATCTCGCTATTCTAAAAAGGATATTTACGTATGTAAAACCATATCGGAAAAATTTTGCTTTGGCAGTAACTACAACTGTTATACTTGCATTTCTTTCTCCAATTCGTCCATTGCTTATTCAATATACATTTGATCATTTTGTTGCACAACCGAATGCATCCATGTTGTTGATTATGACATTTGTATTGATTTTCGTTCTTATTTCCGAAGCCTTTATGCAATTTATTGATTCCTATCTTACAAATAGTTTAGGTCAAAAGGTAATTAAAGATATTCGCGTTCAGTTGTATAAACACATTGTGAATTTGCGTTTAAAGTATTATGATAATACTCCCATAGGTACACTTGTAACACGTGCAGTTTCTGATATTGAAGTGATCGCAAATATTTTTTCTGATGGGGTAATTGTAATTATTGGTGATATTCTCAAAATATCCGTGATCATTGTTGTGATGTTTTTTATGAATTATCAATTAACCTTTATTGCTTTAACAACCATTCCTATTTTATTATATGCAACATACATATTTAAAAAATCTGTGCAGAGCTCTTTTCAGGATGTCCGAAATCAGGTTGCTCGATTAAATGCATTTGTTCAGGAGCACATTACTGGTATGAATATTATACAGATTTTTAACAGAGAAAAGGCGGAGTATGAAAAGTTTGAAAAAATAAATGTTTTACACCGTGATGCAAATATCCGTTCAATAATGGCGTATTCTATATTTTTTCCTGTTGTTGAAATTTTATCTTCGCTGGCTTTAGCACTTATTGTTTGGTGGGGTGGAAAAGGAGTGTTGGAAAAGCAAACAACTGTTGGTGATTTGATGGCATTTATATTGTTTCTGAATATGATGTTTCGTCCGATACGTCAATTGGCTGATCGATTTAATACTTTGCAAATGGGAATGGTTTCTTCCGATCGTGTTTTTAAATTAATCGATACGGTTGATGTAATAGCTGATAATGGAACAAAGGATGCTTCAAGAATACAAGGTGTTGTAGAAATTAAAGATCTTTGGTTTGCATACAATGATGAAGACTGGGTGCTGAAAAATGTTTCTTTTTCGGTGAAACATGGTGAAACAGTTGCCTTGGTTGGTGCTACAGGTGCTGGAAAATCTTCTATCATAAATTTACTGAACCGGTTTTATGAATATAATAAAGGAGAAATAAGTATAGATGGAATTAATATTCGCGAATATGAATTGTCTTCATTAAGAAAAAATATTGGTGTTGTTTTGCAGGATGTGTTTTTGTTTTCTGACACATTGGCGAATAATATTTCATTGAATAATCAGGAGATAATGCGAGATAAAATAATTGAAGCCGCTAAAATAGTTGGTGCACACGATTTTATCAGCCAGCTTCCAAATACATACGACTATAATGCTATGGAGAGAGGCGGAATGCTCTCTGCCGGCCAACGTCAGTTGATTTCTTTTATAAGAGCGTATGTATATAATCCGAAGATTTTAGTATTGGATGAAGCAACATCTTCTATAGATACTGAATCTGAAAAAATGATTCAAAATGCTGTAGATATTCTTACTAAAGGACGCACGTCCATTATCATTGCCCATCGTTTGGCAACCATTCAAAAAGCTGACAAAATTATAGTCTTGGACAAAGGCGAGATTGTTGAAATGGGCAATCATCAGGAATTACTGAAGATGAACGGACAATACAAACGTTTGTTTGAATTACAATTTAAAGAAGAGGAAATAATTTAATTGATACCTTTTTTCTAATTTCTTGCTTTATAATTTACCTTTCAGATATTTTCCGGTATACGATTTTTTGCATTTCACCAAATCTTCAGGAACACCTTCAAAAATAATTGTACCACCTGCTGTCCCTCCTTCAGGTCCTAAATCAATGATCCAATCGGCACACTTAATTATTTCAGCGTTGTGTTCAATTATTATCAATGAATGACCTTGTTTGATCAATGCATTAAAAGCAAAAAGTAATTTTGAGATGTCGTGAAAATGTAAACCAGTTGTTGGTTCATCAAAAATAAAAAGAGTAGGAGTGCTACTGTTTTGTCCTATTCCCAGGAATGAAGCCAGTTTTATCCGTTGCGCTTCGCCACCACTAAGTGTACTGCTGGGCTGTCCTAAGTGAACATAACCTAGTCCTACATCCGACAATGGTTGGAGTTTTTGTACAATTTTTTTTTCGGTGTTTGTCGGTCGAATTGGCAAACTAAAAAAGTCGATCGCATCATCAACAGTCATGTTTAATATATCCGAAATGTTTTTCTCTTGATATTGAATTTCTAAAATATCCTGCTTAAATCGTTTCCCTTCACAGGCTTCACATACCAAATGAATATCGGCCATGAACTGCATTTCAACAGTCACTTCTCCTTCTCCTTCACACACTTCACATCGTCCGCCATCCACGTTGAAGGAAAAGTGTGAAGGCTTGTATCCTCTATGTTTGGCTAATGTCTGATCCGCATATAAAGAACGAATTTCATCGTATGCTTTAACATACGTAACTGGATTTGATCGGGAAGATTTTCCGATCGGATTCTGATCGATCATTTCAATGGCTGAAATATTTTTAAAATCTCCGCTCAGTTTTTCGAAGCTACCTGTTTGTTCACCAAATCCACCATGAATTTTTTTTAATGCAGGATATAAAACCCGCTTCACTAAAGATGTTTTTCCGGAACCGCTCACTCCTGTTACAACAGTCAACACGTTAAGCGGAAATTTAACATTCAGTCCTTTTAAATTATTTTCTCTTACTCCAGTCAGTTCAATTGATTGATTCCAATTTCTTCTGGACGAAGGAACAGGAATACGTTCTTTGCCTGTGAGATATAGCGCTGTTAAACTTTTTTCTTCATATTTCAGATCTTTATGCGTTCCCTGAAAAACAAGTTCACCACCATGTGTTCCTGCAAGCGGACCAATATCTATAAGTTGATCTGCTGCCCTCATTATTTCTTCATCATGCTCTACAACAATTACGGTATTGCCGATATCACGTAAGGAATACAAAACTTTTATTAACCTGTCTGTGTCTCGTGAATGTAATCCGATACTTGGTTCATCAAGTATATACATCGAGCCAACCAAACTGCTTCCTAAAGATGTTGCTAAGTTGATACGCTGCGATTCGCCGCCGGATAAGCTATTCGATAAGCGGTTTAGTGTAAGATAACCCAGTCCGACATCATCCAGGAATTGTAAACGATTTTTTATTTCTATAAGAATACGTTTCGCAACTTCGGTATCATAGTCTGATAATTTTAATTTTGAAAAGAATTTTAATGAATCAGAAACGGGCATCAATACCACATCATTGATAGAGCAATCTTCAACTTTAACGTATGTAGCATCTTTGCGGATACGGGTGCCATTGCATTCCGGACAAACAGTTTTTCCTCTATAGCGTGAAAGCATCACCCTGTACTGGATTTTATATGACTGTGATTCTAGGTGCTTAAAAAAACTTGTAAGTCCTTCGAAATATTTATTTCCTGTCCAAAGTAGTTTTCTTTCTTTATCTGTGAGATCATAATAGGAACGGTGAATCGGGAAATCGAATTTATGAGAACTAGTTACCAATACATTTTTCCACTCGCTCATTTTTTCACCTTTCCAACAAACGATCGCATCCTCATAAACGGAAAGATTTTTATTTGGAATTACCAAATCTTCATCGATTCCGATCACAGAACCAAATCCTTCACAATGTTTACAAGCTCCAACGGGATTATTGAAACTAAAAAAGTTGGTAGTTGGTTCTTCGAAGGTTAATCCATCCAACTCAAACTTGTTTGAAAAAGAACGCCCTTTGACTCCAATCAGGTTGACGCTGGATTTTAACTTTTTACTTTTTATTTTTGACTTAAAGTCTTTGTCTGAAACTGAAGTTTTAGTCGTAACACTTTCGTCCATCATGAGCTGTATAACACATTCACCATCACCTTCATAAAAAGCAGTTTGAACTGAATCGGAAATTCTGTTTTCATTGTCTTCATCATTGGGACGAACAGTTAAACGATCTACAACAATATAGATTTGTTCTTTTTCTGAAAATTTCGTAGCTACAAAATCCTCTATTTTTTGTACTAATCCATTTTGTAGGATGCGTGTAAAGCCTTGCTGCGATAGCAATTCAAGTTGTTTCTTTAGGGGTTTGTCCGTTTTTTTATTGATTGGAGAAAGAACTAATATTTTTGTTTCTGGCGCCAATGCATTGATGAAAATAGCCACATCATTAACGGTATCGCGCTTTACCTGATTACCGGATACGGGAGAAAAAGTTTTACCGATACGCGCAAATAATAATTTAAGATAATCGTAAATTTCGGTTGAAGTACCTACCGTGGAGCGAGGGTTTTTTGAATTAACTTTCTGTTCTATTGCTATAGCAGGTGAGATCCCTTTGATATAATCCACTTCGGGCTTGTCGATTCGTCCGAGGAACTGACGGGCGTATGAAGATAAACTTTCTACATATCGTCTTTGTCCTTCTGCGTATAAAGTATCAAAAGCCAAGGACGATTTCCCTGAACCTGAAAGTCCGGTTATCACCACTAATTTGTTGCGCGGAATAGCCACATCAATATTTTTGAGGTTATGTACTCGTGCTCCTTTGATAATGATGAATTCTTTTGCGTTAAAATCTTCTATTTTCTTGGACTTTGCCATAATTACTTTTAATCTTCATTTACTAACCCTGTTGTCATTTGACTCTAAAGATATATTGTAAAAGATGAAAACGCAGAAATTTTTAATCTTACTAATAGGATTGAATCTTTAGGGAATGCAAAATTAATCAATTTGATTTGTTAGTTATATTAATAAATGTATATTTGTTGTAGCGAATGAATTATTTTTTTGCGAAATGTAACATTTCAGCTATTCATTCGTTCAACACGTTATATTTCATTTTATTATTCACCCGAGGCTATTTAACAAAAATTGTAAAAGCCTTTAAAACTGAAGCATCATAAGGAAAATCTCTACTTTTTTATAATTAATCATTACATAAAAAAGGAGGTCCTATGCCTATTCAACAGTTTGTTGACGATCAAGAACTCGTTAACCAGTACATCAAGGGTGATGAATCAGCTTTATCTTTGTTAATCACGCGACACAAACGCAGAATTTTCAGCTACATTATGCTTACTATTAAAGACAAAGCATTAGCGGAAGATGTATTCCAGGACACTTTTATTAAAGTGATCAATACTCTAAAAAAAGGTCATTATAATGAAGAAGGCAAGTTTTTACCTTGGGTATTGCGTATTGCACACAATTTGATCATCGACACATTTAGACGAGACAAGCGCATGCCTACCATAAGCGGTGGTACAAATGAGGAAGGTGATGATTTTGATATCTTTAGTGTGTTGGGTGTATTCGATAAAACTGCTGAAGAGGAAATTATACAGTCACAGATTCGCAAGGATATCCGTAAATTGATAGAGGCACTACCTGCAGAGCAACGAGAAGTGTTAATGATGCGTCATTATTACGATATGAGCTTCAAGGAAATATCCGAGCAAACCAATGTGAGTATTAATACAGCTTTGGGAAGGATGCGTTATGCATTGATTAACTTGCGTAAAATGATTGAGGAGAAGGAGTTGATTATTAGTTATTAAGTAATTGGGTAACTAAGTGATTAAGTAATTGGGTAAGTAAGTGATTAAGTAATTGGTTAAGTAAGTGATTAAGTAAGTGATTAAGTAATTGGGTAAGTAAGTGATTAAGTAATTGGGTGATTAAGTGATTAAGTAATTGGGTAAGTAAGTGATTAAGTAATTGGGTGGTTAAGTGATTAAGTAATTGGGTGATTAAGTTATAAGTAATTGGGTAAGTGATTAAGTAATTGGGTAAGTAAGTGATTAAGTAAGTTATTAAGTAATAGGGTAACTAAGTGATTAAGTAATTGGGTGGTTAAGTTATAAGGATAAGGGCTGTTTCGAAAGGAATGGCCCTTTTTTATTGAAAATCAATCTGGGCAGTCATTTCGAGCCTACTCAGTTGTCATTTCGACCGAAGTGGAGAAATTTTTTATGTTTTTTTACCCCTAATACAATAAACCCCTTTCACCTTCGTTATTCTTTTATAAACCTCTAAACAAAGCGAATGAATAAAACTTCTACTAAAAAAAATAGTGTACCTAAGCTTACCGAGATGAATGATAAAAGTGATGATAGCAAAGAATTTCCCTATGAGCCCGGAAATAGTATCATCAATAACATTCTCAACTATTCAAAAGCGCTCTCCATCCGTAAAACAAAAAATGGTGAACATTTTGAAATGGTCCTTAATTAAATAGGTTGCGAAATTTGAAAAAGCCTTTCTGATAAATTCAGAGGGGCTTTTTTTTATGAATTTGCTTGGATAAAATAATTAGGTTCAAAAAAGTGAATGACTATTTCTTTGGATAATTATTAAGAAAAGGCATAAGGTGCCTAGGACAAATTTATTTTTTCTGAGTAGAGATTCTTACTGCAAGCTTTCCACCTAAGTAGGCAAAAGGCAGGAACACAAATACAGAGCAAACTACCACCCAGATAGGGTGTGACAGCGAAATTAGACTGAACATACCAACACCCATGAACATTCCTCCTAAACTAATCGCCTTGTTCATTTTTTTATCAAGGGCAATGGATGAGGAAATTAAAGCCCCTACAAAACAAGCTAAAGCATAATTACACAAAATAATCAGATGCAATGAAACGGGTGCATTTGCAATAAATATTTTAAACGATTCCGGATCGTTCATGTTTACTCCTTCCGGAAGTGGGTTCATAACGTGTGCTAAGGCTTCACCAATAATAATGATGATAATGCTTGCACTAAATCCTGCTATTACGGCTACGATATTTCTGATCTTCATGAGGTGAAATTATATATCAAAGATATAAAAAAAGCCCCAAGCGATGTGCTTGGGGCTTTCAAAATAATTAAAGAATGAATTATTTAACAATTAGTTTTTGGCTGTAAGTTTTGCCTTCAACAATTATACTTACAAAATAGATGCCTGTGTTATAAGCAGAGATATCTAATTTAATAGTATTGTTTCCATTCACTAAGCTTTTATCTAATTGAGCAATTGCTTGTCCAACCATATTGTAAACGGTGATGTTTGCTTTAGCAGTTTTTGTTGTGTTTAAAACAAGATTTACACTGTTTGAAGCAGGGTTTGGGTATAAGCTAATTTCAGAAACAGATGTGTTTTCGTCAATTGAAGTTGCACAAGTTAAATCAGCAACAGGGATTTTGTAGTAGATGATGTTAGCAGCACCTGCCTGAATATCTGGGGTAGTTGTAGTTGAAACACCATGTCCTGGAGCTTGGTCATCTTGAACGACAACATGAACAAAACCATCCACTCTTTTAGCCATCGCACCATAAACACCTTCGTGATATTGGTAAGCAGAATTTGTTAAATCCGGTTGTGTAATGTCAATTGGAGTACACCATGTTGCACCATTGTCATTAGAACGCATAACATATTGATGACGGAAACTTTTTCCAGCCTGAGTGATAGCATTTAAAACACCAAGTTCTGTGTCATAACCTTCACCAACATCATTAATCCCTTCAAATAATGAACTGTAAGTCACATATAATTTACCTGAAGCGTCAACACCAGCACTAGGGAATGATGTTAAAGAACGTTGGAAAGTTCCCATTCCTAATAATGTTCCAGCAGGATCATTATAAACATTCAAAAGACCATCGCCGTTAAGGTCTAAAACACTTGCAATCATTACTGGTGCATTTGGAGCCATCGTTTCATTCCAGTACATTAATCCATCTGTGTATGGGAAATAAGATAAACCTAATCCTGTTCCTGTTCCTGGAGCATCACATATAACACGCATTCTACCGTAAAATACGTGTGCATTGTTTGAATTGTCTAAAACAACATTCAAAGAAGCATCTGATGTTTCAAGTGTATCTGCAACAGCATCACCATCTGCATCGGTGATCATCGTTGCCGCATCAAATAATGGAACACCAAAATCTTTCACGATTGTTTTTGTCCAGGTATCACCATTATCAGTTGATTTGATCAGAACAACATCTACATCAAAACCACCGGCAACGATTACAATCGTACTTCCGTTTGCGTCAATTGAATAAGAATCTCCACCGAATCCTAAGTAAGATGCAGCATCTATCTGAGGAATAACAGTTCTTAATTTATCCCATGTAGCACCACCGTCTAATGAACGGGAGTATGCAACTGCACCATCTTGTCCCATGAAAGGAGTTGTACCAACTCCTGTTGTTTGTGAAATTACGTGTAGTGATTGTCCGGCAGGACCACCAACGGATAAACGAGACCATACATCAGGGAAACCTAATGTTGTTTCTGTCCATGCACCAGTTCCTTTTACTGCTCTTCTTGACACGTGAAGATCACTTGCTTCGTGTGCTATAATTACCTCACCGTTTGTTCCTGTAGTACCAATGTTGGTAAAACCAGTTCTAGCGCTTTCAACTCTAACAGTCGGACTTGCCATCCAAGCTGTTCCGTCAAAATAATTGTATCCGGTTCCTCTGTCGGTCCAAGCAGGATCCGCAGCAAATGTCCACGTTGCAGCAATCGTTCCGTCTGGGTTGTTTTCAACTCGGTTACAGATAGACGCGTTTGTTTGATTTTGATATTCTGATGTTCCAATAGGTAATGACGTGAATGCTCTGTTTTGAGGAGCAACAGCCGCTGGTTTAGAACCTATTTTGTTTACAACCGACTCAAATGAGTCGTTTGAACCACCAACAGCTTGATTTTTTTGCACCGAAGCTTTTTGTTTTGCCGCAATCGGATTGATTTTTTGAAGTGGCTTTGACGTTGAGTTGGTAGCAGTGCCTTGTGCAAAAGCAGTACTTCCTACACCAAAAGCCAAACCAATTAGTAAGTATTTTTTCATAGAATTTAAATTTTAGATTAATTGATGGTTAATTCTGATTCACAAATATAAGATAATGGTAATAAAATGCAAATTGTTTACTAATATCTTGTAGTGGAATGTTGATAAGTGATAAAATTAGCCTTATTTGCAATTTTTTACAGCCTGTACGTTGATTGAAAAATGCTTCCTGGGGATGCTGTTATTGAGGGGATATTCCGCTATTAATTTCTGTTGCGTATAAATGGCACATAAAGTATTGGAGACACGATAAAGATTGGGGATTTTATCTGAAGGACTTCCATCTAATATTCCTCTGAAAACATCCCAGCGGATATCTCCCGGATTATTTCCATAGTCGTGCCAAACGATGATGGATTGCTCATCTTTTAAAAGTTTGAACGCATTAATTGTATCACTTTTAACGCTTTCATAATGGTGATCTCCATCGATAAAGATGAGATCGAATTTTTGATTTAGTGATGGATAATCATAAGAAAGTGAATTACCTTGTAAGTGAATTACATTCGATAAATCCTTCGAAAAATGGCGGTGCAAGTCCACATATTTTTTATCCATTCCCATCGATAACATTGTATCATCGGGAAGATTGAGCGTTACACATTTTTTAGCTACACTTGCAACATTTGCAACACTTTCACCCCGCCAGGTGCCAATTTCAAAATAGTCGCAATCCGGTTTTGATGCAGCCAAACCTTTTAATAATGCTAGATCGATTGGGGTTGAACCTCCATCCAACGCTGCATAAGGCTCAACTGTAATGTTGAAGTCTGGCAGTAGGTTGGTGATCTCTATTGTTTTTAAACCATTTGTAAGACTATACTTTTTTACAACTTCGGATTTATTTACATAATCATCGTCCAGCACTTTGTTTAGCAAAGCAGGTTGTTTTAGTATTAACGATATTGCTTTAAAAAGTTTAGATAACTTGTTCATGGTAGTTTTTTATTATTATCGTTGCGAAGTTCAAAGCTATCTGATCTTTTTACACATTTAATAGATGGCCGCTTTCCTGTCAATGATATGCTAATGATTTTTTTTTTCGTTTAGAATTTTGTTATACAAATCAACAAATTTTTCTCCAACCTTTTCGTAGCTAAAATTATTAATAGCATAGTTTCTCAATTCCTCTGAATTGTATTTTCCAGCCTTAATATTATCGATGGCTTTGTTTAATACATTCAATAAAGCGGTTTCGTCTAAAGGCTTTACTAGTAATCCTAAGTTTGGAGTGATGTGTTCAGGAATTCCTCCCGCTGTGGATGATACGATCGGAATGCCGCTTGCTAGCGCTTCCACCATGACACAAGGTAGGTTCTCGTAGTTTGAAAAAAGTAAAAAACAGTCTGCTGTGCGCATGATTTCGGCCACTTCTGCCGTTGATTTTGTACCGTCAAAAAAAGCAAAGCTCTTGAATATATTCAGTTCTGTCGCTGTTTTAATATGCGGATGAATATCTCCATCTCCAATGTACCAAATTTCAAAATCTTGTCTGAGTTTTGATAGATGTTCCGTTACACGCAGCATTCCCGACACATTTTTATGCGCATCATCTAAGGTGGAAATATGGACAATTTTTATTTTATCGATTTTTATTTTATCCTTCTTTGGATAAAATAATCGGGTGTCTGTAACATTGAAGATGATTTCATAATCGGAAACAAAACCCTGTCCGATCATCGCTTTTTTTAGATCATTGGAAACAGGGCAGAGACAAGCGGCATTTTTTGCAATCCGTTTAGAAAGCGTCCTTTGCAGCCAGCTTTGATGGGTGTTTTTGGATGGTAAATAACCGGTCCAATTTTCTGTAATAATATAAGGAATGCCTTTTAATTTTTTTAAATACCAAGCAATAATTCCTGCCGGATATAAGATATTGTGATGCACGAGATCGATCGAGCCTGATTTTTGAATTACGAGTTTTAATCCGATGAAATGTGCTCTTAGGTAACGATTTGCTTTTTGGATTTGTGCAAGAACCGGAATGCCGTGTTCTACTTTTTTATAATACACGTTGATCGTATGCACTTTATTGACAAACGTTTCAACGATTTCATATTTTTCTTTATTGTTTGCATCTGAAGAAACAAACAATGCAGTTACATCGCAAAGCATTGCAACAGCTTCGGCATGCTTCTGAACAAAATTTCCCAGCGTTGGTAAAACTCTGTTGGGATACCAGCTAGATAAGAATAATATATTTAATTTTTTATTCGTCATTCAGAATTTACCTTTTTATTTCAGCAATATAATATCTTTAATTTTAGATTAGGGACAAGCGCTCCGATTACTTCAGTTTTTTTGTCTTTAACCTTATCGAATTTCCAATCACAATTACATCCGAAAGTGCCATTGCTAATGCTCCGATCATCGGATTTAATAATCCGGCAGCAGCAATTGGAATGGCAATTACATTGTAAAAGAAGGCCCAGAATAAATTTTGTTTAATAGTGATCAATGTATGTTTACTAATTAAATGCGCTTCGGCAAGGGACGATAAGTCATTGCTCTTTAGCAAAATGATTTGAGCCGATTGAATTGCAACTTGTGAAGCGCTGCTCAATGAAATCCCGACAGCAGCTTTTGCTAAAGCAGGTGCGTCATTTATTCCATCACCAACCATTGCTGTGGGTGCAGTTGCATTTAGTTTTTCAATGAGCTCTAATTTTTGTGCAGGCGATTGTTCACTATAACTGCTTTTTATTCCTGTTTTTTCTGCGATCGCATCACATTTGGATTTACTATCGCCACTCAATAGTATAGTGTTAATGCCAGATGACTGAAGGAAAGAAATGCTTTCTTTAACATTTAATTTTAATTCATCCTTCAAATCAACGGTTGCAATTAATTGATCGTTTTTTAAAACATAAACATTGTGTTTATCTTCCGAGGTAAGGTGTTTTGCTATTTTAAAGGATCCTACTTTGTATTGATTTTGTTCCTGATCGTTTCCCGAAATGCTCAATCCTTTTTCTTCAAAAATATTGGAAAATGTTTTTGTAGCAGGTGTTCCGGCCAATCCTTTTACAATAGATTGGGCAATAGGGTGGGAGGAATGCTGTTCGAGTTTGAGTAATATTTCTTTAACTTCTTGCTCGATATCAATGTTACATTCAATTTTTTTGATCTGAAATTCTCCGGTAGTCAGGGTTCCTGTTTTATCAAAAACAATATTTTTGATGTTGGCAAAAGCTTCTAAAGTATTTCCACCTTTTATAAGGATTCCTTTCTTTGCAGCTCTGCCAATTCCAACCATCACCGCTGTTGGTGTAGCGAGCCCCATGGCACACGGACAAGAGATCACTAAAATAGCAATGCTACGCATAAGTGCGTCCTGTATTGTTAAATGAAAAGCAAAAACAGCAAAACAAAATGTGAGGATTGAAATACCCAAAACTATCGGCACAAATATCGCACTGATCTTATCGCCTAGTTTTTGAATGTTTGGTTTCGCCTGTTGCGCCTTTTTTACCAGGTCAATGATTTTAGAAAGCGTTGTTTCATTCCCTACTTTTTCTGCCCGCATCCTGAAATTACCGCTCAGAACAATCGTTCCAGCAATTACTTTGTCCTTCAGCGTTTTATCAACAGGAATGCTTTCTCCCGTTAGCATTGCCTCGTCAATACTCGCTTCGCCTGAATAAAGCTCTCCGTCAACAGGGACCTTATCTCCGGAATTCACTTGTAAGATAGCTCCAAGGGGGATATCCTTATAACTGATTTCAGTAATAACTTCCTTTCCAAACTGGAGGCCTACTATTTTTGCAGTACTCACACTTAAAGCGGAAAGGTCTTTTATGGCAGATGTGGTTTGTTTGACAGAACGGTGCTCAAGAACATTCCCTAGTAAAACGAGTGTAATGATGGTTGCAGTAGTTTCAAAGAAAAGATAATTGTGGGCTTCGTGTGCATCATACAGATACATTCCAGCAAGGCTGTATACAAAAGCTGAACTGGAACCAATAAAAATGAGAACATCCATATTGGGTACCCCTATTCTTACAGAGCCGAATGCACTTTTTCCGAATTGAAAGATACCAATGATAAAAACAGGGAGACACAATAGCAGTTGAGTTAGCGGTTGGTTAAGAATAAATTTGTGACCGAATAGCATATGACTAAAAAAGAGAACAATTGTAAATGGTAAGCTAAGGTACAAGCGTTTTTCAATGGTTGATAGTTTTCCTTCGTTCGCCTCTTTTACTTCGCTGTCGATAACTTTGTATCCAAGTTTGATTATATTTTTTATTGCAGGAGTAAGAGCTGACCTTTCTTTTAAATAGAAAATAGCTTCTCCGGTAGAAAAATCAACGTATACATTTTCCATTCCGTTTTTTTGAAGACTTTTTGTGATTCCTGCTGCACAGTTTGCACAATCCATGCCTTCTATGTGGAGGGTTGTATTTTGAGTCTTTTCATTCATTTATAGACGAAATTACTAATAAAATGCTGGCCGTATTGCTTATAATGGGCAAAATAATTATTTAATATTTCGTGTAATTATAAAAAATTCTATCTTTGCACCCTTAAAATAAAATGGTGGCCATAGTTCAGTTGGTTAGAATATCGGTTTGTGGTACCGAGGGTCGTGGGTTCGAGCCCCATTGGCCACCCTTAAAGTGAAAGCCCCTGATTTCAGGGGCTTTTGTCATTTTAGATAGTTTTCTGCACAAACAAACAATCTCATTTCCTAATAAAATCAACAGTTTTTAGAATATTTTACGTGTTCGAGCCCCATTGGAGGTAATAGGTTTTAATTAAGTTTGAGAAATAATTTTTAAACTAATTAAAAAATGTCTAAGACCAAAAATCCGCTAAAAGGCTTACCAGAAGATGAAATAATTTTTCTTCGTTTATTAGCTAAGATTTATGTAGAGTCTATTGTTAAAAAAATAGAAGAACAAACGTCATTGCTTCCAATTTCTAAAAGTAAAAGAATTAGTTAGTATTATAAAACAAGTCGAATAATTAAGAAAAAGGTTCTTGTTTGAATAAACAGTATATTAGCTAATTGAAAATCAAAGCAAGTTCTTTGATTACAATGTTACTCCCATTTTAAAATTAAAAAGAATGAAAAAAATCTATTTCATTGCATTGTTTGCGTTTGTTGGCTTTATCAATATTGCCATATCACAGCCGATTATTACTTCATTTGCTCCTATGTCTGGCCCTGTAGGAACATCAGTAACAATAACTGGAAGTAATTTTAATGCGACTCCTGCAAATAATATTGTTTTTTTTGGTGCAACGCAGGCTGTTGTTTCTGCAGCGAGCATTTCTTCTTTAACCTTAACAGTTCCGGTTGGTGCTACTTATCAATTTATTTCCGTTATTGATATTTCAACAAATCTTATTGGATATTCTCCTAAACCGTTTCTTGTTACTTTCCCTTGCGGTGGTGCAATCAATACATCTTCTTTCGCACCTCAGTTAACATTTTCTACAGGTGCACTTTCTGCCCCTTATGGTGTTGCGATTGGAGATTTGGACGGTGATGGAAAATCAGAACTTGCTTTGGCAGATTATGCATCCGGAGGCGCAGGCACAAAAGTATCTGTGTTTTTAAACACAAGTACAAGTGGTTCTGTTTCGTTTGCTCCAAAAGTAGATTTTACCGTTGGTTCGGGGGTAATTGATCTTAAAATGGGAGATATTAACGGAGATGGGAAGCTTGATTTGGCTACTGTAAATTATGGAAGTGGTACAATTTCAATCTTGAAAAATACCAGTTCAATTGGTGCAATATCTTTTGCTACCAAAGTCGATTTTGTAACAGGAACATCTCCACGAAGTATCTCTCTTGCTGATTTTGATGGAGACGGAAAATTAGACATGACTGTTGCAAATAGCAGTGCATCTTCAATTTCAACTTTTAAGAATACGGGGACAATTGTTACAATTTCTTTTGCGGCAAAAGTTGACCTTTCTTGTGGATTTTCACCACAATGTGTTTCTACTGGAGATGTTGATGATGACGGGAAAATTGACATTGCTGTTGCAAATTATAATTCAAATACTATTTCGTTATACCGGAATATAAGCACTGTGGGAACAGTAACATTTTCTCCTAATATAGATTTTGCAACGGGAGCGAATCCTAGAAATGTAGCTTTGGGTGATTTGGATGGGGATGGTTTGCTGGACCTTGCCGTTGCAAATAATGGTGCAAATACGCTTTCCTTGTTAAGAAATACCGGAACACCTGGAACAATTTCTTTTGCACCAAAAGTTGATTTTGCAACCGCAACAGGCCCATTCTGTGTTTCTATAAATGATATTGATGGAGATGGATTTCCTGATGTATCACTTGCCTGTACCGGTTCAACAGTCGTTTCAGTTTTAAAGAATGCAAGCACAATTGGTACTTTTAATTTTCAACCCAAAGATGATTTTTCCGCAGGACCTGTTCCAGCCTATCTTGTAACTGGCGATTTGGACGGTGATGGAAGTCCTGACTTAGCAACAGCAGATCAAACGAGTGCAGGAGCAGTTTCAGTTTTAAGAAATTTAGGATCCTTCGCGCCAGTGTCATCTCCGGGAACGGTCATAACAAGTGGATCATTTAATGCTAATTGGAGTGCTTTTTCTGGGGCAGTCAATTATTATTTGGATGTTGCTTATGATGCAGCCTTTACTTCATTGCTGAGCAGTTATACAAATTTGAATGTTGGAAATGTTATTAGCTATAATGTATCGGGGTTATATCCGAACATAACTTATTATTATAGAGTAAGAGTAACGAATGCTTGTGGTTTAAGCTCAAATTCTGATGTCCAGACAATCACTACGCTCGCTGTTCCAGCTCCAGTTATTGTTTCGTTTACTCCAACTTCCGGAAGTATTGGAACATCGGTAGTAATTACTGGAACTGATTTTGATCCTTCAATTGCAAATAATAGTGTGTACTTTGGAGCCATCAAGGCTACCGTTACTTCGGCAAGTACGACATCACTTACTTTTACCGTTCCTGTTGCGGAAACATATCAGCCAATTTCTGTAACAAATTTATCATCACTTTTAACGGGATATTCAACATCGTCATTTAATGTCACTTTTCCTTGTGCTGGAGCTATTAATTCAACCTCTTTTGCTGTAAAAGTTGATTCGATAACAGGCGCAAATCCTAAAGGTGTTTCGCTTGTCGATTTGGACGGAGATGGGAAAACGGATATGGTTGTTTCAAATTACGGAACCAATACAGTTTCAGTTTATCAGAATATTGGAACTGCGGGGACGATTTCTTATGCTCCCAAGGTTGATTTTGTAACAGGAACGGCTCCATATGCATCAGCTTTTGGGGATATAAATGCAGATGGAAAACTAGACATTGCTGTTGTGAATTATTCTGCAAATACGGTATCCGTTTTAAAAAACACTAGTACACCAGGAATAATTTCATTTGCACCTAAAATCGATCTTTTAACGGGTACCAATCCAGCAGATGTTGCAATTCGTGATATTAATGGTGATGGCAAACCTGAAATTGTTGTGGTGAATCAAGGCTCCAATACTGCGTCAGTTTTTAAAAATACAAGCAATGTTATAACAATATCTTTTGCTGCTAAAGTGGATTTTGCAACTGGTGTCGCACCAGTTAGTGTCAAATTAAATGACATTGATGGTGATGGGAAAGCAGATATTGTAACTGCAAATTATAGTTTTAGTACTGTTTCCGTCATCAGAAATACGAGTGCAGGGGTCGCAATTTCATTTGCAGCAAAAATAGATTTTACAACTACAGGAACAACTCAATGTGTTGGTATAGCAGATATCAATGGAGATGGAAAAATGGATATCGTTGCAACAAATTATGGAGCAAATTCAATTTCAATATTCAAAAGTACAAGTACAGTTGGAACTATTTCGTTTGCCGCGAAAGTAGATTTTGCAACTGGAGCATCTCCTTTCCATTTGGCGATTACGGATCTTGATGGAGATGGAAAACCTGATTTTGCGATTGCTAACAGTGGAGCTACTACAATTTCAGTAATAAAAAATACAAGTACTATTGCAACTATATCTTGTTCTGCAAAAGTTGATTTTGCTGCGGGTACAAATCCGCAAGGGATTGCAATTGGTGATATTGATGGTGACGGGCGCCCAGATTTGATAGTCTCTGAAAATGGAGTTAACAAAATTTCGTTTTTCAGAAATACAGCTTATGTAGGACCAACAATTACTTCAGTTGTGTCCTCTTATAGTTGTGGTGCCGGATCAGTTTCTTTAAGCGCAACAGCATCAGTGGGTACAATTAATTGGTATGCTAATCCTGTGGGGGGAGTTTCATTAGGAACAGGAAATAGTTTTAATACTCCCGTCATAAATACTACTACATTATTTTATGTTGATGCAACAAATGCAGGTTGCACAACTCTTATAAGAACAGCTGTAAGTGCCGTGATAAAATCATCAATCAGTTCTTTTTCTCCTATTTTGGGTAATGTAGGAACAACAGTTACTATTACAGGATGCGGATTTGATCTAAGTCCATTAAATAATGCAGTTTTCTTTGGTGCGACTCAAGCTATTGTTACTTCTGCAACGTCAACTTCATTGTCTGTAGTTGTCCCTGGAGGGGCAACGTATGCATATATTACAGTTACTAATTTAACAAGCAATACTACTGCTTATTCAGATCAGCAATTTATTGTAACATTTCCATGTAGTGGAGATTTAACAGCCTCGTCTTTCGGACCTAAAACAACCAGGCTTGCGGGAGATCATGGGTTTGCATCTGCAGCGGACCTTGATGGTGACGGGAAAAATGATATGGTATTATCTTATGGTGGAGGAAGTGTAGGAATTATAGCATTAAGAAATACCAGTATTCCAGGAAGCATTTCATACGCAGCTGCAGTTCCCCTGAGCGTTTCATTTATAGTACCTGTTGAAACGATAATAACTGATTTTGATATGGATGGGAAACCAGATATTGCAATGCTGAATAATAATTTAATATCGATCTTAAGAAATACAAGTACTGTTGGTTCGATTTCATTTGCATCTAAAATAGATTTTACTGTAGCAGCAATGAACCCACATTTTACGTCAGGTGATTTAGATGGAGACGGGAAACCTGATATTGCAGTAACAAATGATAATTATACAATACCTGTGTATAATGGTTCAATATTGAGAAATACTTCTACTATTGGAATGATATCTTTTGCATCACCTCAGTTCTATTCAACAGGATCAGCTCCTTGGGGGGTTGCTATCGGGGATATTGATGGGGATTCTAAACCCGAACTTGCATTTGTAAATCAAGTTGATTACACCGTATCGGTCTGCAAAAATACATGCACTATCGGAGTTATTTCCTTTGCACCAAGAGTAAATTTTAATACTGGAGGTTCCTATCCAGAAGGTGTTTATATAAGTGATTTAGATGGAGATGGTAAACCCGATCTGACAATCGCAAACGCAAATTCTTCTTCCACACATCTTTCAACATTGAGAAATATTGGATCAATAGGAATTATATCTTTTGCTACAAAGGTTGATTTTCAAACACGGGCTGGGGCAGGTGTTCTTTCAATTGGTGATCTTAATGGTGATGGTAAACCTGATCTTGCGGTTGCAAATCAAAATGATAGTACAATTTCATTATTAAAAAATCAGTCAACAATAGGATTAATTGATTTTGCTACCAAAGTGGATTACTTTACTGACTTTTGGCCTCAGAATATTTGTATTGGTGATATTGATGGCGATAATAGACCCGACTTGGCAGTTTCAGTTCCTGGGAGCGGTTCTGGTAGCTTTGTAACTTTTTCAAATCAAATAAGTGCAGGACCGATAATGACCAGTATGAGTTCTAAAGCAAGTTGTAGTGGTAGTTCGGTAAATATTGTATTTACAAGTTCTGTGGCTTCTACTTATTCGTGGGTGGCGGGTGATAATGTTAATACAACAGGTGAAAGTTTAATTGCTCAAACAACAAGTACATTAAATGATACGATAGTCAATAGTTCTGGTGTAGCTCAAACATTAACCTATACTGTAACGCCCACAGCAACTGTAGGAGGATGTGTAGGAACACCACAAATTGTAACAATAACTGTTTATCCTCTTCCTGCTACTCCTACAATAACTTTAAGCGGACCAACAACATTCTGTTCCGGAAATTCAGTGACGCTTACATCAACTCTTGCTAATTCTTATTTATGGAGTACAGGCGCAACAACGCAAAGCATTACTGTTTCAACTTCCGAAAATGATTCTGTGACAATAACTGATATAAATGGTTGTTCAGCAACCTCAACTATTACACCAGTAACGGTATTACCATTACCAACAGCAATTATTACTCCAAGTGGTTCCACAAGTTTTTGTGCTGGTGGCAGTGTAATGCTTGATGCTGGTTCTGGATTTGCCACTTATTTATGGTCAAATGGAGCAACAACGCAAAACATTACTGTTGCTGTTTCCGAAAATGATTCAGTAACTGTAACAGATTTTTCTGGTTGTTCAGCAACTTCAGTTGCCACAGCCGTAACAGTTTATGCATTGCCTTCCACGCCAATTATAACTCCAAGCGGCCCAACAACTTTTTGTTTGGGAGATTCGGTAATTCTTTCATCTAGTATCGCAACCTCATATTTATGGAGCACTGGTGCAACAACGCAAAATATTACGGTGTTATCTTCTCAAATTGATTCAGTTTTGATTACAGATATAAATGGTTGTTCTTCTGTTTCTAGTTCAGTCAACGTAATTGTAAATAACGATTGTTACGTTTGGCCAGGTGATGCTAACAACGATTCTGTTGCAAATAATTTCGATTTATTACCTATTGGCTTATTTTATTCTCAAACAGGAACACCACGTGCAAGTGTTAGTAATACTTGGCAAGCCTATTCTGCAAGCGATTGGGGGACATTAGAAACCAACGGTTCAGACATAAAACATGCCGATTGCAATGGTGATGGTGTAATTGACAATAACGATACGTTGGCAATTAATTTAAATTTTAGTTTGGTGCATGCATTTGCTCCAGGTATTGGTAATGCAAGATTATTAGTCTCTGATCTTTATTTTGTTACAGCCAGCAGCACTTATAATGCAGGTGATATAGTAGATGTGGAGGTATGGGCAGGAAGTTCAACATTGCCAGTTAGTAATTTATATGGAGTTGCCTTTAATATTAATTATGATGTTTCATTGGTTCAGCCGGGAACAGAAAGTTTAACTTATCCAACAAGTTGGTTAGGAACGCCTGGAACCGATGCTATAACAATTGCAAAAATTGACGCATTTTCATCAACTGCATATGGTGGTATTACAAGAATTGATCACAACAATGTAAGTGGTTTTGGAAAAATAGCCGATTTTAAATTTCAAGCTAAGACGTCTATAAGTACAATTTCAATTTTTAATTTAGCTATTTCTGATTACATAGCAAATAATGATATTGGTACGCTACAGGTATTCAATACACCTCAGGATTCGATAACAATAATTCCTTTAGCTACAGGGCTTGCTTTAACTACAAACAATTCAGGATTTACTATTTACCCGAATCCTTTTACCGAGCAAACAACAATTGCTTTTAATGAAGTGCAAAAAAATAGCACGATAAAAATAAAGGATGTGTTAGGTAAAGAAATAAAGACAATTGTTTTTTCAGGAAAACAACTTGTTATTGAAAAAGGAGAAATGTTAGCTGGGGTTTATTTTGTAGAAGTAATCGATGAAAATAAAAATGTAATTAATAAGAAAATTGTTTTGCAATAATTTTTTCAATTACCCTTAAAAAGTGTTCAACTTCATTCTCACTGCCCACCCTTAATTCAAAAGCCCCTAATTTTAGGGGCTTTTGTCATTTTAGATAGTTTTCTGCACTAACAAACAATCCCGTTTCCTAATAAAATCAATAGTTTTAAGAATGTTTTTCGTGTTCGAGCCCCATTAGGGGTAATCGGTTTTTATTAAGTTTGAGAAATAAATTTTAAACTTAATAAATATGTCTGAGAACAATAATCCCCTTAAAGGCCTAACAGAAGATGAAATAGCTTTCCTCCGTTCACTCGCTAAAATATATGTGCAGTCTATTATTAAACAAGCGGAACAAACAAATCCATTAATTCCAGTTCCTAAATGATATTAATTATGTGTTTTTGATTTAATCGATATAATAGTATTTGTGTAAACAAAATTGTTTATATTTGCAGTATGAAATCAAATATTCAAATCATAAAAGGAATTCATCCTGGAATTGTATTAGAGAGAGAGTTGAAGCAACGCAATATGGGCAAAGGTCGTTTTGCCCTTTCTTTGCAGGAGTTTCCACAGACGCTAGTTTCGATAACTAAAGGGAAAAGAAAAATGAACACTCCTTTAGCTTTAAAGATTGAGCAAGCTCTTGGCATGGAAGAGGGGTATTTCATGATTTTACAGGTTTATTACGATATTGAAGAAGAGAAAAGAAGACAAAATACGGAACATCCTGATTTTACTAAGTTAAGATCAATATTATTTTGGGATACAAAAATGGAGAAGATTGCTTGGGAGAAACAAAAAAAAGCAGTTATAAAAAGAGTGTTTGAACGTGGTAATGAAATCGAAAAAAAAGAGATTATTCGTTTTTACGGTAAAGATATAGTAACTGGAATTTTAAAATTGTATGGCAAATAGTTTATTTTATAAAACAGTAACTCCTTTGTTATTGAGTGTTTTGAAAACTCTTATGGCAGCTAAAGAGTTTGATAAATTCAGATTGGTTGGAGGAACAGGATTAAGTTTATACAGAGGACATAGAGAATCGGTTGATATTGATTTATTTACTGATGCAGCTTATGATTCAATTGATTTTGGTAAGATAGATTCTTTTTTACGTTCGCACTATCCTTACGTTGATACGAGTAACGATGATATAATAGGCTTTGGTAAATCTTATTTTGTCGGGGAAAGCGAGAGTAACAGCATTAAGCTAGACCTTTTCTATACGGATGAATTTATTGATGGTATTACTGTGATTGATGATATTCGTATTGCAAGTGTTGAAGAAATTATTGCAATGAAATTAGATGTAATACAAAGAGGTGGTCGTAAAAAAGATTTTTGGGATATACATGAATTAATGGACGCGTATAGTGTTGATGAAATGGTTTCTTTACACGAAAAAAGATATCCTTATAGTCATGACAAAGTTGTTTTAAAAAAGAATTTTACCCAGTTTGAAAATGCTGATGGAGATTTTGATCCGGTATGTTTAAGAGAAAAGCATTGGGAACTAATAAAAATAGATATGATTGATTTTATCAAGGCACTTAAATAGATTTATTCTTTATTATTTTCTCAATAATCCTCAAAAAGTGTTCAACTTCATTCCCATTGGCCACCCTTAAAAATCTCAGCGAAAGCTGAGATTTTTTTTGATAATTTTTGTGCGAGAAGTTTATCCCGAGTGGAGTCGAGGAGAGCCCCATTGGCCAGCCTTAACGGAAAAGCTTTGCATAAATGCAAAGCTTTTTTCATTTAAAACGAATGATAATGCGAGAATAGGGCTTAGACCTTCTTGTATTTACTAAATAATGAAGAAAAAGACTTTCTATATGCTCTTTTAGTTTTAAAGAAAAGCATGATAGATCCTATTTGATTTTTATAAATTGAAAAAAAAATCCTCCTCTGGCATACGTATCGTCAGCCATTCAACTTTTCAAAAAAAATGCTGATTTCCCAAGAAAATCAGCATAATAGCAAGTGCTTGTAGTGGTTATTTTTTTATTATTTGTGCTTCTAACGCATCAATTAATAAATTTTTTTGTCGGACTTCCGCTTTCAAATCTTCCATTTCTTGTCGAATTGCCTTCAGCTCCAGGTTGAATTTTGTTTCTTCCTTACTCCATATGTTAATATTATAATAGGGTTCTTTTTCAAAATTAAAACCTTCAAAATTTTCACGAAAAAAACTATATAAAGGAATCCGTAATTCTTTAGAAATTAACTCCAATGTACGTATTTCAATTGTATTGTTTTCTAGTGCATAATCCAACTCAGTTTCAGAAATATTGAGATAAGATCCCAATTCTACATAGGAAATATCTTTCATCTTTAAGACCTGAAGTATTTTATCTTTCAAGTTCATAATATTGCAACTGTTTTTATAATTAATGTTAAATTACACTAATTGGTGTTTTACTAATTAGTAAATAAATGGAGGAAGGTTTTTTTAAATTCCTCATTTCGTAGGAAAAGTAACAGGTTCAGGTGCTTTTATCTCTGTAACAAATGTTTTTTGATACTCCTCCCAAGTAATATCTTTGTATTTTCCGCTGCCAAAATACTTCATAACAGGCTCGAATTGATCTGCTTTGTAATACCCGACCACCGTATGGATTTTTTTTATTTCTTCGTTTAGGAAAACAATTGAGGGATAAGAGAGTTTGCCTTCTAATATAGAAATCGCAAAGTCATGAACTGGTCGCTGTGTACCTTCCGGATTTTTATTTGCAAATACAAATCCGTTGAACTTTACGCTGTCGCGCGTCTCTGCATTGAATTTTACAGGATAATAATGTTCGTTCAGGTATTTTGCAATGATTTCGTTACCAAAAGTATTGGCAGTCATCATTTTGCATGGACCACACCAGCTGGTATAAATATCTACCATTATGGGCTTTGGATTTTTCTTTTGTAATGTAACCGCTTCCTCAAACGTATACCATTTAACGGGTCCGGCTGTTTCGTCTGATGAAGCAGTCAGTTTTGTGATAAAACTTTGTGCAATAACCACAATTGTAGCAATTGCTAGTGCAAATAATATTTTTTTTATCATGATATCAAATTTGATAAGTAAAGATAATACTTAAAAGTAAAAAAGGTCAAACATTATAAAAATGTTTGACCTTTTTTTTTAAATATAAAAAGTTTTAAAGCACTCCGTTCATCATCTTCACTAATTTTTTGGATAGGAAGAATAATATAATAGAAGCTATACCAGCCATCACCACAAAAAGCATAAAAAAGGAGTAAAGACTGTCAATAGTATAGCCAACGAATGTTTTTTTCTTGATTAAAGAGCCTTTAAAAACATTTGCAACCATGGCTGCTTTTTCATCTTTGCTTTTTGCTTCAGCAAACGAAACCAAATCAATGCTAATGTATTTCGTCCCGTCAATAGGTTCTGCTTTATCTAATTTGTTGCAAAGCGTAATTGCATGAGCAGTTTGCTCTGCTTCAACTGCAGCAACTGTTACCATTGTCTCAGGATAGAAAGAACTTAACGTACCTGCAAATTTATTTGCAGAAGCAGTTGATAAGAACCAAACTCCCATTAATAAAGAGGCAAATTTTACTGGTGCTAATTTGTTTACCATTGATAATCCGATTGGTGATAAACATAACTCCCCAAATGTATGGATCATATATAAACTCACTAACCATATCATCCCTACTTTTGTAGACGGTTCAATCCCTTTAACTCCGAATGCGATAACTAAATATCCGATAGCCAATAGAAATAAACCAATTGCTTGTTTGTATGGAGAAGCCGGTTCCATATTTCGTTTCCCTAAGAATCCCCAAATCGCAACAAAAATAGATGCGAAAATAACAATTGCCACTGCGTTAATTGATTGAAAATAACTTGCTGGAATTTCAGTTCCGAATAAATTTCTGTTTGTTTGTTCTTCAGCAAAGAAAGTTAATGCAGCACCTGCTTGTTCAAAGGCTGCCCAAAAGAAGATTACGAAAAAGGCAACGATATAAATTACCCAGATACGCTCTTTTTCTATCTTAGTAAGACTCTTGTCGGATATAATGAATCCAGGTCCTGCTATCGATAATGAGAAAATAAATGAACCGATTACACCTTGACCTAAGAAGAAAAATAAGGTAAATAATATAACTTCTATCGCTAGCCAAGTGAAAATTTGATTTTTTGAAAATTCAGAATTAACTTCTTTAACAGTATCGATGTCGGCTGGTAAACGTTTGCTGTTTGGTGTTGTACCAATTGGTTCACCTTCTGGAGTAACAATGTATTTATCTTTTAATAAAATAAATAAGATAAGACTCATAATCATTCCAATACCTGCAGCAAGGAATCCCCATTTAAAATCTCCGGGATTACCTGTATCTCCTAAAAAACCACAAACTAAAGGCGCGAAAAAGGCACCAAGGTTGATTCCCATGTAGAAAATAGTGAAGGCTGAATCTATTCTTTTATCTCCTTTAGGATATAATTGACCAACCATTGTAGAAATATTCGGTTTGAAAAACCCGTTTCCAATAATAAGAGAGGTTAATCCTACAAGCATGAAAATTCTGGCAACGTCAATATTTTGAAAAAATGATCCACTCATGAACATAAAAAATTGTCCGATCGCCATCATTATTCCACCAATAATAATGGATTTGCGATTTCCCCAATATCTGTCTGCCATGTAGCCACCTATCAATGGAGTTAAATAAACTAGTCCGGTATAACTTCCGTAGATTTCACTTCCGAAAGTCTTATCATACAAAAGCGCCTTTGTTAAGAATAATACAAATATTGCACGCATTCCGTAGTAGCTAAAACGCTCCCACATTTCTGTTACGAAAAGAACATATAATCCTTTCGGGTGACCTTGTTTTACTTCTGACATATTAGTTTTTATTAAGAATTTATTATTATGAACTGTGCGAATATATGTAATTTAACTATAAATACAAAGTCTGATGCATTCATATTGATGAAGCGCCTTTATTTGAATACATTTTATAGATTATTCAGGATAAAATCGGTCATTTTATTATATAAATGTAAGCGTGTATTTCCTCCATATATTCCATGGTTTTTGTCTGGATAGATAAATAGGTCAAATTGTTTATTGGCTTTTACCAATGCGTTTACCATTTCCATCGTATTTTGAAAATGAACATTGTCATCTGCACTTCCATGAATAAGTAGGTATTTCCCCTTTAGTTTGCTTACATAATTTATTGGAGAATTGTCGTCATAACCACTGGCATTTTCCTGAGGAAGACTCATAAAGCGCTCGGTATATATATTGTCGTAATAACGCCAGTTTGTAACCGGTGCAACGGCAATAGCCATTTTAAAATAATCGGCACCCTTGGTGATACATAAAGAACTTAAATAGCCTCCGTAACTCCATCCGAATGTTCCAATGCGCGTTATGTCAACGTATGGTAATTGCCCCAGGTATTTTGCAGCTTCTATCTGATCAGCAACTTCTAATTTACCTAATTGTTTATATGTAGCGTGTTTAAATGCCTTGCCTCGATACATTGTTCCTCTGTTATCCACACACATTACGATGTATCCTTTTTCAGCTAGCAATTGATGCCAGAAGAAATCTCTTCCATCAAATGAATTATTCACTTTATTACTGCCAGGGCCTCCATAAAAAGTAAGGAATACAGGATATTTTTTTGCCGCATCAAAATTTGATGGCTTTATCATCCAGGCATTTAATTCAACTCCTTCAGATGTTTTAAACATAAATAACTCTTTATTACTGATGTTAAATTCTGCCATTTTATTTATTAATTCTTCATTATTTTTTAAAACTCTAATCTGTTTTCCTTTTGCATCAAAAATTGAAATTATAGCTGGTTTATTTGCTGAAGAGAAACTGTTTATATAGTATTTCATCCCTTTGCTGAATTCTGGTATATGAGTTCCTTTTTCTGTGGATACTTTTTTCTTCCCCGAACCATCCGTTTTTATAGAATAAATATCTTTTTCAGTTGCGGTTGTTTCCGAAGCTGTGTAAAAAATTGTTTGTGTTTTTTCATCAATCCCTTTAAAATTTACTACATCCCAATTGCCTTTCGTAACTTGATTGATTATTTTTCCTGTCATATCATATCTATAAATGTGATTGTAACCATCTTTTTCCTGTGTGATGATAAAATACTTTTTATCAGCAGAAAAATATACATAATCTCCTTGTGCTTCGTGAATATCAATATACGTGTTGCAAGTTTCTGTATAAACCACTTTTGATTCTCCGGTATTTGCATTACTGAATAATAAGTCTAATTTATTTTGATACCGGTTCATTCTCACTATTGAAAGCAGATTTGCATCTTTTGTCCATTTAATGCGAGGAATATATTGATTGGTTTCTTTACCTATATCCATTAATTTATCAGAAGCACCCGTCAAGTCATAAATGTGAATAGTCACAATTGAATTGTCTTCTCCTGCTTTCGGGTATTTGAATTTGTATTCTGATGGATACAACTGGCTATTAAATTCATTGAAAGAAAACTCTTTTACTTTACTCTCATCAAACTTGTAATATGCAATCTTTTTACTGTCCGGACTCCAGAAGAAGGCTGTTGAAAAAGCAAATTCTTCCTCATGAACCCAGTCTGTTGCTCCGTTTATAATGTTATTATGTGAGCCATCGCTTGTAACTTGTGTTTCTTTTCCGGATGCCAGATCCTTTATGAAAATATTGTTTCCTCTTACAAATCCTACTTTCGTTCCATCAGGTGAAAAACATGCATACATTTGTTTTTCACCATTGCTTACAGCGGTTATTGTGTTTGTTTTTCTATCATATACATAATAGTTCTCACGGGTGGAATGGCGATATATCTGCTCTGTTCCTGTTGCTATCAGCATTTTTGTTTCATCCGGACTAAATTGATAATCATCAATTTGTATGCTATTTCCATTTACTTTTAGATCATTTTGAGTTACAATAATTTCTGGGCTTGAAACCTTTGCATACTCATATTGTAATACCTTTCCTTCAGTCAATGTTGAATAATGTATTCCATCATTCATAGATACCAAGCCGTAAACTCCGCCTGCAGCAAATGTTCCATTTGCCCATATGTCTTCTAGTGTTATGTTCTTTTTTTGGGCGCTTAGGTTGTTCATCAGTAATATTGAAAAACCAATGATAAAAAGTCGTTTCATAATAGTTTTATTTAATTAATTTTGATTGGAACGAAAATAGCAAAATTCGTTTGATGATCTGATAAAAAAATGATGAACGTTATTTTTGTATCAATGAATTTGTCTTTTTAAATAAAATATATCATGAACTTCAATAAAATTACAGCTGAATCACTCAAAACACTTCAACAAATAGTTGGAGAAGCCTACGTTTTTTTTGATTCCGAAAATTTAAAAAAATACGGACATGATGAAACGGAAGATCTATTTTTTTTGCCAGAGGTAGTTGTGAAACCAATTACAGCAAAAGAAATTTCTGAAATTCTCCAACTTGCAAATGCTGAACGTATTCCCGTTACTCCGCGTGGTGCAGGTACGGGATTGAGCGGCGGAGCCTTACCGATTCATTCAGGAATTATTTTATCTATGGAGCGTTTTAATAAAATTATTCAGATCGATGAACGTAATTTGCAAGCGACTGTTCAACCAGGTGTTATAAATGAAGTATTTCAAAATGCAGTAAAAGAAAAATGTTTGTTCTATCCTCCAGATCCTGCTAGCAAAGGGAGTTGCTTTTTAGGAGGAAATGTAGCCGAAAGTAGTGGTGGACCTAAATGTGTGAAATACGGAACAACTAAAGATTATATTTTGAATTTAGAAGTCGTATTACCCACAGGTGAAATTATTGAAACAGGTGCAAATACATTAAAAAATTCAACGGGTTATAATTTGACACAGCTGATGGTTGGGAGTGAAGGGACTTTAGGGATTGCTACAAAAATTATTGTAAAATTACTACCACTTCCTAAATATGATCTACTGATGCTCGTTCCTTTTCGTAGCTTGGATGAGGCGTGTGCGGCTGTTAGTTTAGTTTTTAGAGCTGGTTTTACACCAAGTGCAATGGAACTAATGGAGCGTGATGCTTTGGATTGGGTAAGTAAATATGTTCAAAGCAATGTAGTGAAATTAGAAGATGATATTCAGGCACATTTATTAATTGAAGTTGATGGAAACGATCTTGATGTGTTGATGAAAGAGATGGAAGCTATTTCTGAATTGATGTCGAAATTTAATATTGCTGAAATCTTATTTGCAGAATCAGCAGCACAAAAAAATGAATTGTGGCGATTGAGAAGGAGTATCAATGAAGCGGTGAAAAACAATGCGGTAAGCAAAGAACAGGATACGGTTGTTCCCCGCGCTGAGCTTCCGAAATTAGTTAAAGGTGTGAAAGAGGTTGGAGGAAAGTACAAATTTAAAACAGTTTGTTATGGCCATGCCGGTGATGGAAATTTGCACATTCGTTTGATAAAAGGTGATTTAACAGATGATCAATGGAATGGAGAATATATAAAAAAAGCAATCGCAGAAATATTCTCAATCTGTAAGCAATTAGGTGGTACTATTAGCGGTGAACATGGTGTTGGACTTGTTCAACAGGAGTATATGAATATTGTTTTTTCGGAAAAAGCGTTAGATATTCAGAGGAACATAAAAAAAGTATTTGACCCAAATGGTATTTTGAATCCAGGAAAGATGTTTGGTTCTATTGAATAGAAATGAGTTTTGTGATATAATTTTTACCAAACTAGCTCATGCTATTTATTTGTGTTTTCTGAAATTAGTTTTTTTTATTTAAAGTTACTCGCTTTCAGTTTCGGAGTATATAACAAATAAACTTCTGAAGAGTCATGCGCATACTTGTATAGTGTATTTGTAATAGCTTCGAAATTTCTTTTTTCAGGGTAAGCAGGCACTCCCAATTCCATCATGCACCAATATTTTATTGTAATCTGGTTCTGATTTAATTGTCCCAATGAATAGGGTTTTATCTTATCTGGGAGTTTGTTTTCCATAGAATCTGAAATATAAATTACACCATTACAAGTGTTTCCTGAATATAAGTTGTGAGATAAATAGGAATCCCACAGATTGAAAAAATTAAAAAGAGGCATCATCATAAAAAGAATAAATACAATTTTCATAGAATTATAACGCAACATCTCCAGAATTTGTGTCGTTGTAAAAGACGTATTGTTGTAAAATAAAATGAAAGCAAATGCCATCATTGCGACATTCCAAGGCCATACTACCGGATTGTAATTATGTCCGAGAGGACCTAGAACAAATAAAATAAACAGGTGCATCATGCATAATAAAATGAATGCTATTTTTTTTATTGGTGAGAAAAACAATGCTATTCCTGTTAGTGTTTCAATGATTGGAAAGAGTTTTCCAAGTGATTCAATATTTTTTATAAGGCTTTCTCCAATATATGAAGCAATAGGTTCCATAAGCCATGGGTATGTGTCAGATAAAAAATGCGTATTCATTTTTTGTAGGCCGCTCCAAAAATATATTGCACCTATCAATAGCTTGAAAATTGTTTTGATCGCTTCCAGATGTCTTGTATCATCGCATCTGAAATTAAAAAAAGAAAGTATAAAGAACATAAGTAGGTATTGGTAAAACCAGGGTTGCCATCGGTTTTGATCGAGTAGGGCCAGTATCAATGCACATGCTAAAAATGCGATGATGTATTTTTGTGGATTTCGATGTATACCAATGAGAAGAAGCAGTATCAATGTTAAAACGAAAAGTAAACTATCAATTGGTTTTGGAAGTATAGGTAGAAAATCAAAAATAGGACTTAAAGGAAAGTTTCTGTGACCCAACCAAAGTTTGTAACAGAGTAGCATACTCAAAATACATGCAAATGCAAGAATACGTGTTATCAGTCGAATTTGAAAGCAGGATGTTTCTTTCATCAGTTATTAATTCTTCCGGACTTGAAATAATATTTTTTATAATACGGTTCATCCAGATCATCAATCATCACACCTTTTTTTGCTGTTGCATGAACAAATTTGTTATTTTGTAAGTACACACCAATATGAGAAACTTTATTGCCATCAATTTTGAAGAAAACGAAATCCCCTTCTTCCATGTTACTCTTGGAAATTGTAGAACATTTTTCAAAAATGGAGGAGGAAGAACCGCTTATCGATTTGTTATAAATGGAGGAATAAAGTGTAGAAGTGAAGTTAGAACAGTCGATGCCCGTTTTGTTTTTTCCTCCATATTTATATGGGGTTCCATACCATTCATCAATAAAGGCATATAATTTTATATTCTCAATTTTGCTTTTATCAACCTTAAGGATTATTGCATATTTTTCTTGTACTTTTTTTGATGTAGTTGTATTCTTAGTTGTTTCTATTTTTATTGTTTCTTTATGAGAGCGACATGAGGAGATTGAAATAGCAAAGATCAGTAGTATTCGGAAATATAAGTAATGAACGGTGTATTTTGAAATACGCATGATTAAAGCTTTTAACAAAAATACTTTTTAAAAAGAGCTTTAAGCTAAAGAGAAATGAAAGGTTATTAAGTATAAGTTGTTAATAATGCGGAGCATTATTTTATTTCCAATTGTATAGGGAGAACATATGATACGGATACGGGTTCACCATTTTGTTTCCCTGGTTTCCATTTCGGCATCATTTCAACTACTCTAAGCGCTACCTTATCCAGTGATGTGTTGATTCCCTTAAGTATTTTTTGATTGCGTATAACGCCATCTTTCCCCACAACAAATTGAACATAAATTTTTGTTGAATTGGATGGGTTTTCTTGGTTCACTTTAGAATAGATAAAGTTCTTTGAAATGAATTTCATCATTGAGTCCTTTCCTCCTGGGTATTCAGGCATTTGTTCAACGATAGTGTAAATTTGTTCAATTGAATCTGTTACAGATTTTGTAGATACAGTTGTACTAAATACTTCTGATTTTTTTTTATCTAATTCTCCTGCTGCGTTTCTTGGCTCATATCCAACTGAGCCTCCAGTAAATACATCCCCATCTTCGTCTGCTCTTGAATCATCAGTAAGTACAATTTTGTCTTTTGCCTTATTTTCTGATTGTTCTCTTGAATTTTTATCTGATTTTTTTGCAATATCACCAGAATTTCTAACACTGTTGTCTTTATTTTTTTGATTTTGACTAGGTAGTTTTCCAGAATTTCCTGTTCCATTTGATTCTGTTTTTATAGTTGGATTGATATTAGAATCATTTTCAAGGTCAGCAGCAGCATTTCGATAAATAGAAGATTCCTCAGCAGTTACTATGCTTTTTATTTCAATAGTTTGATAAACAGAAGGACTTGAAGTGTAATGAATTTGTTCCGCACTTTCTATTTTATTTTCTTCTTCTTTTAAACCAATTTCCGTCTCTTGATCATTCACCGATTTTTCAAACGTTAATCCTTTATTATTAATTGGTGTTTTGTTGTAACCTCCCGGATTTTTTTTTGTTTCTGATAAAGCAATATCATCGGCTTTGATTTTACTACGACTTAATTTGTTTTGTAGATTTTTTGAATCTCCAGAAACATCATCAGGTTTTTGTTCATATGGAGAATCTTTAGCATTGTCAATCGGATCAAGTGGTGTAAGTGAAGTAGTTTCTTTTGATTTCAATTCGGCCATATCACTTTGTGCCGATTCTTTCAGAGAAAACATGTTAAATAAAAATACTCCACCAATTAAAAGAGCTATTGAAGCAGCAATAGAAAATGCTAGTTTGAAGTTAAAAGGAACAAGCTTAGCTTCGTTTAGTGAAGATGTTAGAATTCTCCTGTTTATAGCTGCTTTAATAATGTCAATTCGCCTTCTGTCTTTTACTAATTCTAATCCTTCTAGCGCATCACAACAAAGTTCACAGTCTAGCAAATGTTTTTCTACGAAATGTCTTTCTTTCTGAATTAATTTATTGTCGATGTATTCAAACAATATTTTTTCAGAGAGACAATCAGTCGAAGAATAAATTGTATGTTTAATTTCTTTGTTCATTATTTGTTTGCACTTTTATTTTCAATGCAAATTTTTAAATTTCTTTTACCATTTTGAATATAGCTTTTTACATTATTCATGCTGTATTCGGTTAATTCAGTTACTTCCTGATAGCTTTTTTCTTTTAGAAAAAAAAGCTCAACACAGAGTTTTTGTTCCTTGTTTAGTCCTTTAATGCATTCCTCCATAAAAGTTAATTGCATTTCTTTTGTGTTTTCGGAAGTAAGATGCATTTCAAAATCCGATTCCATAAACGAAGTAATATCTTTTTGCATTTCTTGGGTTCGCTTTAGTTTTGATGCCCCAGAGCGAAGTTGCATTAGGCAGAAATTTTTGCATACTATATGAAGCCATGCTTTAAATTGCTGTACTTCATGTTTTTTTAGATCGAATACTAATTTCTCGAAAATTTGCATACTTGCATCCTGCGCTTCATCTTCATTTTTTAAGTATTTCATGCAAACGCCGAAAATTAAATGGGTATACCTACGATGCAATTCGGCTACAATAGCAATGTTATTTGTTTGCTTGTATTCAGCAATCAATCTTAAATCATCATAACTATTTAGTAGAGAATTTTGCATGTCCAGTATATACAAAATTAGACATTTTTTGGCAAGATCAGTTGGACAATAAAAAATTGTTATGGAATTAATTAATGAGCTGCATCTTACTATTGAATTTTTAAAATATTGAGTTTAATTTTTAAATTTAAGAACTATGAAAACACTAAAATTATTTTTTATTGCTTCTGCATTTATGACTATAATTGCAAGTAGCATTTCGTTAGAAGCATTAACTACTAATGATAAAAATGTAAAATCAAAAATTGAGAATGTAACAGTTTTTACTCAAGGAGCCCAGGTGTATCGGAGTTCTTTTGTAAATGTAAACCCAGGAATTACCACACTTGTTTTTGAAGGATTAGAGTCAACTATTGATGCCAGAAGTATTCAAGCAAGTGGTTTTGGAAATTTTGTAATCATGGATGTACAGCATAGTATAAAATATCCGGAGCCAAAAAATCCAGTTCAAATCAATAATCCCAAAAATGAAAAGCAGGTAAAAATGTTGAAGGATTCATTGGTTATGATTGATTTTGATCTTGAAGATATTTCTTCGAAACAAGCCTCGTTAAATATTGAAAAAAATACATTGCTTAATAACAGGATTATAAAATGTGAAACAAAAAAGGATACCTTAAATTTAGTAAAAGAAGCCTTGTCCTTTTTGCGTGAAAAATTGAATAATATAAATTCAGAGTTACTTAAATTAAAAAAAGAAGAATATCGTAAACAAATAAAAAAGCAGGATATACAATCTAATCTGTTTGCCTTGCAGACATATAATTCAAATACCGGAGACATAGTAAAAGACGAAACAAATTATCGTGTTATAGTTACTGTTTCAGCTGATTTAGCAACAAATGGAACTATGAATATCAACTACATGCTTCAGGATGCAGGTTGGACACCATCCTATGATTTGCGAGCAAAAGGAGCTGGAGGTAATATGCAATTAACATACAAAGCACAGGTTTTTCAGAGCACAGGAATTGACTGGAGTGATGTGAAATTAAAACTATCTACTGCTAGTCCAAATCAAAGTAATGTAAAACCTGTATTAAATACTTGGTTGTTGAATTATTACAACCCCTATGCAAATGATTACAATCGTAAACGCACCGCTTACGATAAAGATGCTGCCATTCCACAAAGTAAAAGCAGTGGTTCATTAGTATTTGAAAATCAGAATTCAGAAGTTGCTTCACTTACTGCTGCTGACTTTACTGTTGCAGAAGAAAACATCACAACAGTTGAATATGAAATAAAGCTGGCGTATTCGATTCCAAGCGATGGAAAAACACATTTTGTTGCTATACAGACAAAGGAAGTACCTGCAAATTATATTCATTTCGCTGCTCCAAAAATGGATAAAGATGCATTTTTGGTTGCGAAAATAACAAATTGGGATGCGTTAAATTTGGCTGCAGGTTCAGCTAATATTTATTTTGACGGGACATTTGTAGGTGAATCATATATCGATCCTAGTTCAATTTCCGATACATTGGATCTTACACTTGGAAGAGATAAAAACATGGTTGTTACAAGAGTGAAACTAAAAGATAAAACAAAAGAAAAGTTGATAGGAGAAGATAAAGTTAAAACAGTTTCATACGAAATTACTATCCGAAATACAAAATCTTCGAGCTCAAATTTTAATTTGCAAGACCAAATTCCTGTTTCACAAACAAAAGAAATTAGTGTCACCTTGGTTGATTTGTCTGGTGGCGAATTAGATGAATTGACTGGGATAGTGAATTGGAAATTTAATTTAAAGCCGAAGGAAACAAAGAAAATTGTTTTTACCTATACCGTTAAATTTCCTAAAGAAAAAGTATTGGCTGGTTTGTAATAATTATTTGGAAATAAAATTTAAAGCCCTTTGATTCTTGCTTTTTGAGAATCGAAGGGCTTTTTTACTTTCCTCCATATTGTTGAGGCTAATTCTGCAGAATTTGCTTTATTTTTGTCTGAAAAATTGTATATTTGTATTTATCTGGATTAAATTAGCTTGCCAATTGATTCATCCTGATAAACAATAAATGAAAAAACTACTCTTCATATTTGTTTCGGTAATCGTCATGTCCTCATGGGTAGTTGTATCACCTGATCAATCGGAAGAAGCGAATGCAAAAATCAAGACCATCTATATTTATAATTTCACAAAATACATAGAGTGGCCGTCTTCTTATAAGGAAGGGAATTTTGTGGTTGGTGTTCTGGGAACAAATCCTGCTCTTTTTTCAGAGCTTAATAAAATGGCAATTTCCAAAATGGTTGGTACTCAAAAATTTGAAATAAAATTAGTTTCAACTCCAGCAGATTGCTCCAAATGTCATATTGTTTATATCCTTTCAGATAACTCTTCTCAGTTAAATGATGTACTAGGGAAATTGAAAGGGAAAAGTGCTTTAATTGTAACTGATAAATCAGGTTTGGCAACGAAAGGTTCAGGAATAAATTTTTTTGTTGATGGAAATAAACAAAAAATTGAGTTGAATAGATCAAATATTGAAAAGTACAAACTAAAGGTTGCATCAACTCTTGTTGATATGGCTGTTCAAGTTAAATAATAGATACATGTTAAAAATTCTAAGAACCATTATTTTTGGATTATTGCTTTTTAGGGCAGTATCTTTAAATGCGCAACAGTCGAGAGTTGACGCTGCTTATACGTTCTTACAAAAAGGGGATTTAGACAGCGCTAAAGCGAATATCGATCTTGCCATTTTACACCCTGAAACTCAGTTAGACGGTCAGACGTGGTATGTCCGTGGTTTTGTATTCAAAACGATTTATAATCAAAATGAGAAGTCAAACAAGGAATCTGTATCACGACTTGAAGCATTGATCTCTTTCAAAAAATCAATTTCAATTGATACATCATATGAAAACATTCTTGAAAATATCAAGAATGTAAAATATCTTGCTACAACACTATACAATGATGCTGCTGCAAGTTTAGATACGATTGATTATAAAATTGCTATTAAGAATTTTGACATATTTAGAGCGTATTACCTTTTGGTTGATCCTTCAACAGATAATTTCAAACAAAAGGAAATCGATTTTTCTAATGCAATTGCAACTGTGTATACCCAAATTTATGAAGGTGACAGGCAAGGTAAGGCCGACTTTCTAAATCTGGCAAAAGCTTCTTATAATAAAGCGTTAACATTCGATCCAAACAATATTAACGCAAATTATAATATGGGTATTTTGTATTATAACCAAGCTGTGAATCTGATCAGACAATCTGATTATGACTTAGATATTGTTGCCTTGAATGATGTTCAAGATAATTCTATTAACTTATTTAAAGCTTCTCTTCCTTTTATGGAAAAAGCATATTCTCTTGATCCGAATAAGAGAGAAACATTGTTGGGCTTATCCGGAATCTATTTTAGTTTAAATGAAAAAGAGAAATCGAATGAATTTAAGCAAAAATTAGAGCAAATAGAAAAGTAAGAAAAGATAAATAGCATAAAGCTTTATGAATTTAAGATTTACAATTGGTAGAAAGATAGGATTAGGCTTTGGCGTAATCATAATTTTGGTGATTGTTGCATTCTGGCTTACAAATATAACACTGAATGATAGCCGTAAAAAAACGGATCAGGTAACAGAAATATACAATCCCTCTTTAGCTTCTCTTAAAGAATTAAATTATCTCCTTATTCGCTCCAAATTTTTAATAAATAAATGGTTTTACGTTCAAATCGGTGATGATGCAATCGATAAAAAAGCATTACGTATTCTTATTAATGATGAATACCCTGCTTTAAAATCAAAAATTAAATCCTATTCTGTTAATTGGTTCAAAGAAGAGCAAGAAAGTATTGACGGCATTTTAGCATTAATTGAACAAATGTTTCAGAGTTATGAAGACGATGTTATGGAAACATTGAATTCATTTGATACTTATAATGATCCCAACATAAAATTTATAGCCCAGTTGCCATTTGAGGAATTGGATTCCAAAAATGATATCATTAACGAAAATTTAAGTTTACTTATTGACAAACAAAATAAAAATGCGCTCGACAATTCAGATCAAATGTTACAATCTTTTAGTTCTCTTCAAAAGATAGTTATTTGGTTGTTTTTTATCCTTCCCCTAGGTGCGATTGTTATCGCCATGTTTACTGTTAGAACAATTGTCCGGCCGATTCACCAATTGAAAAAGATCTTAATGATGATGGGACGTGGAGTCCTTCCTTCTGAACATATTAAAGATAGAAATGATGAAATAGGTGATATGTCCGTTGCGTTGAACGATTTGGTTGATGGAATGGCAAGAACGACTGAATTTGCGAAACAAGTTGGTTCTGGAAATTTTGATTCTGATTACCGCGCATTAAGTAATGAAGATACTTTAGGTGCTGCATTACTAAAAATGCGGGAAGATCTTCGTGAAAATGAACGAGTATTAGAGGCAAAAGTTATAGAAAGAACGGAACAAGTTGTTCGCCAGAAAGAGGAAATAGAAACTCAAAATCAAGAATTAGAAGTCCTTTATAAACATGTAACCGACAGTATTAAGTATGCGAAACGTATCCAGGAAGCAATTCTCCCTCCTGATAGTTTGGTAAAGCGTGTTTTACCGAATTCTTTTGTATTATATAAACCGAAAGACATTGTTTCCGGCGATTTTTATTGGATGGATGAAAAAAATGGTAAAGCTTTATTTGCAGCAGTTGATTGTACCGGACATGGCGTACCGGGTGCATTTATGTCAATTGTTGGCTATAACTTGCTAAAACATGTTGTGAACAGTAATAACACAACAACTCCTTCCCAAATTTTAGATGGACTTAATGAAGGAGTTAGTGAAACATTGCATCATGGACATGAAGATTCACAAGCAAAAGATGGTATGGATATTTCTTTTTGTACAATCGATTTCAAAAAATTAGAATTAGAATATGCCGGAGCCTATAATCCTCTTTATCTTATCAGAGATGGACAATTGATTCAAACGAAGGCTGATAAGTTCCCTATTGGATTATTTTTAGGCGAAGAGAAAAAGAAATTTACCAACCATACTTTTCAGTTACAAAAAGGTGACTCAGTTTATATTTTTTCTGATGGATTTGCAGATCAATTTGGAGGGCCGAATGGTAAAAAATTTATGGTAAATAACTTCCGAAATCTATTGATGCAAGTGCATAATGAGCCAATAGAAAAACAAAAAGAACTATTAAATAAAACCATTGAAGAATGGCGCGGTCCTCTTGACCAAGTGGACGATATGCTTGTCATAGGTTTGAAAATCCCTTATTAATTTCCTCCTTGCATTATCATTTATATCTTTTGTCGGCTTAAAGTTAGATTTAATCAAAAAATGTTTATTTTTATTGCGTAGAATTATAAGGTAAGCATGTTTCATAAAATACTCCGTTTGCTTTTTATGAATTTTAAATCTGCTTCAATTCAATTTCAATTCAATTAGATTTTTTTTAATCTGAATCTATTGAAAAGAGTATCGTTTTGGTCGTTTGTCTTCCTTTTTTCTACAATTCTATTTTTTAATTATTATTAGTTTATAAAGAATTAAAAACGCTATTTAATATTTATTTCAATTAATAAATTAATGGTATCACCATACAACTCAATACTATGAAAAATTCATTATACGTTTTGCTTATATTTCTTTTAATGGGTATTTCTTCTTTTGCACAATCACCACCTCAAGGGATCAATTACCAAGCAGTAGCCCGCGATAACTCCGGAGCAGCTCTGATAAGCACTTCAATAACAGTAAGATTTAGTATTCATGATATTACGGCATCGGGTACAACCGTATACCAGGAAACGCATGCTGTCACTACAAATGTATACGGTTTGTTTACTTTGAAAATTGGAATGGGAATTCCTGTATCAGGAACGTTTTCAGCTGTAAACTGGGGAAGTGGCGACAAATACTTAGAAGTGGAAGTGAACGATGGAAGTGGATTTGTATCCATGGGGGCAAGTCAGATGATGAGCGTACCCTATGCCTTTTATGCGGCGAATGGTCCCGTTGGTGCAACTGGTCCCGCATCAACAGTTCCCGGTCCAACTGGTCCAACTGGTACAGGTTTAACAGGAGCCACAGGGATTGACGGTGCTACAGGTGCAACTGGACCTATAGGTTTAGTTGGAGCAACGGGAGTTGATGGTCCAATAGGAGCTACAGGCCCTACAGGTTTAACAGGAGCCACAGGGATTGACGGTGCTACAGGTGCAACTGGACCTATAGGTTTAGTTGGAGCAACGGGAGTTGATGGTC
>CANIFU010000013.1 GCA_947466965.1 Bacteroidota bacterium | reverse complement strand
CGAAAGTGGTAAAACATTCAACCGCCCCCAATGGCTCAACATTATGCAATTCATTAAAAAGAATAGCGGATATGTTGATAATATACTATTCTTAAAGTGGGATAGATTTTCTCGTAATGTTGCCGAAGCGTATATCACAATCCGTGATTTAAAAAAGATGGGTGTAGAACCTCAATCCATCGAACAGCCTTTAGATTTTGAAATTCCTGAAAGCAAAATTATGTTGGCTATCTACCTTGCAGCACCCGAAGTAGATAACGACCGTAGGGCATTAAATATATTTCACGGAATCCGTAGAGGAAAAAAAGAAGGTCGTTGGTTAGGTGCTTGTTTAAGGGGATATAAAAACACGAGAGATGAAAATAATCGTCCGATTATTGCCCCCGAAGGTGGTACACAAGAGAAACTGGTTAGAAGTGCATTTAAAGAGTTTGCGGAAGGGATGCACAACATTGAGGAGTTGAGAAAGAAGCTGTATAAGCAGGGCTTAAAATGCGAAAGAAATTCGTTTTGGATGCTTTTAAGAAACAAAGGTTATATCGGCAAGGTGTTAGTTCCTGCTTACAAAGATGAACCTGCCTATTGGACTGATGGCATACACGAACCAATTGTTGATGAGGAAACATTTTATGCTGTTCAGGATATTTTGGAGGGCAGAAAAAAGAAGATACCTAATAAATTTCAAACGATTAGAGATGAGTTTCCGTTGCGTGGATATTTAACCTGTCCCCAATGCAACAGAAATCTAACTGCATCTGCTTCAAAAGGTAGAGCAGGTGGTAAATTCTTTTATTACCATTGCAGCGGTGGTTGTAAAGAAAGGCAAAAGGCATTCGATATGAATACCACTTTTATTGACCATTTAAAAGAGTATAACAATAGCCCGAAGTATGTGGAGCTATTTGCTACAATATTAAAAGGGAACTTGAAAAACTATAATAATTCAGGTAAGAAAGAAGCGGATAAGATTAAAGCTAATATTGCGAAATTAAATATGCGTTTAAAGAACGCAAAGGATATGATGTTGGATGGCGAATTTTCAGCAGGGGATTATAAAGAAATGAAAATTGAAATCGAAACAGAATTAGAAAAGTTGAATAGAGAAGAAACGCAAATTCGTCAAGGAATGGAAAGTTACGATACTAAAATTGATGATTGCCTCGATGTAGTCTTAAACCTTGATAAATACTATGATTCAAAGAATACAGAGGTAAAACAGAAGATTATTGGTTCGGTCTTTCCCGAAAAGCTGAATTTTAAAGATAATCAGTATCGAACCACAAAATTGAACGAAGCGGTCGAGATACTTTGCAAGACTGACAAGGGATTGGGGCAAAAAAAAGGAGGGAAGAAAACTGAACTTTCAGTTTCTTCCCTCCGAGTGGAGTCGGAGGGATTCGAACCCTCGTCCAAACATCGTATTAATATGCTTTCTACATGTGTATCAGATATTTAATTTTCGTTACATTTCAGGCAAACCTGCAGGCCAAAAAACATACTTAGTTTCTTTATCTCATCACGGATCGAAACGCTCCGCAACTATTTCTTCATTTGTTATGCTTCACTGGAGACGCAGAAGATCAAAGCTTCTCCGGAAACAAAGGCACTTAATACTTGGTATTAAGCAGCCATAGCGTAGTTAGACTCGCCAGATAGAATTTTGAGAATTAGGATTTACGTGCCATATTCACAACACACGACATGCTTACATAAAAATCGCAACGCTGTCAAAACCGTACGACCCCATATTTTAAAAGAACTTTAACATTGCAAAGATACGCAAGAAATGAGTAAAAAAGAACTCTTTTAAAATATAGTTCGATTGATTTTTTTATCTGCGCTTTGTTTTGTATATTCTAGTAAACAAAAAATCTCCGAATTAATCCGGAGATTTTCAATCTAAAAAAAGACCTTCTATTTGATAATAAGCTTGCCCGTTCCAATGACCATAGCATTATTAATCATCTTATAAAAATATACACCCTCAGAAATGGAGTTCTTTTGAATCTTTAATTCGTGTGATTGAATATTGTTCATATTGATGATCTCTTCACCTAGCACATTGTAAAGATGCATTTCTGCATTTTTCAATTGAACTGTTTTGTCGATAGTAATTGTTGCATTTTCATTAAAAGGATTCGGATACACAGTAATTAAATTTTGAACAACTGAAAGATCAATTAAACTAGTCACTAATGGTTCCATTCTTGAAATTGCTGAAGCTAGAGTAACTGAGTCACCTGCAAACATGGTACAAAATTTAAATGTTTCGGATCCTCCTGGAATCAAATTTTGAATACGATATGAAATAGCAATTGCTTCATCCATGAAAGAAGATGTGCCTACAGTTTGATTAAACCCTACTCCATTCCAAAGATCAGAGGCATCGCGGTTTGAGAACCCGCCAACGGATGCGCGCCAATTGGTGTCCGCCTCCGTTAAAAATGCGAAAAACGAATTCCAAGGCAGCGCCTGAGTAGCACTAACATTTGCGTATGTACAACAAGCCGGCTGTCCTAAAATTGTATTATTAGTTGTATAATCAGAACTCAGAACAATGTTATTGTCAGGATCTAGATTTCTATAATAATATAATTGAGGTATCGTTAGTGTTGTATTATTTGTTACTGTAACAGTTGTTATATAGAACAAATCATTATCCTGCAATTGATAATTTATTTTAAAATGAAGATCCGTTGCTGTTGTTGCATCACCTTCCCAATCACAGTCGGTTTGGGGCATTGAATAGGACCAATTGGTAATTGCCCCGTCAATTTGCTGCAAATAAGCACAATTATTCCCTTGTGAAGTTCCTAAAACTGAATCAATTTCAAATCCCCATCCATTTTCCGGACTGCCAGGAGTGAAAAAATCACCATCAAAAGTAGCCCAGCTATTTAATTGCGGATTTGCAACAAAACCAAAAAAGGGATTGTTTGAGCGGAAGTGCATTCCGAACGGCACAGAAGTTGAATCCAAAGGAGCACCTTCAAATCCACCGATACCGGAAATACCAATTTCAATATTATTACCCTTCATATACGCATTGGCTCCTACAATCTGAGCGAATGAGAAATTGGCTACGGTAAAAAATGTCGCAAACAATAAAAAAAATACGCGTTTTTTATTTTTAGTTTTCATGAGTAGTTTGTGGATTGTTTTTTCAAATATAAACTAAATTATTGGGTGTTAAATAAAAAGTCCCACTATAAATATAATGGGACTTTAAAAAATTTATTTTTTCTAATTATCTAACTATCTGAAAGAAGTTAGCTACAGGTTTATCGAATTTCGAGTTTTCGAGAACAAAATAGTAAACTCCGTCATTTTGACCACTTCCATTCCAATTGTTTAGATAATCGGCACTTTCGAAGATCTTATTTCCCCAACGGTTAAAAATAGAGATGGAAGTACCTGGATAGAAATTTAGATTTTTAAAAACTAAATATTCATTGTCTTTATCACCATTAGGAGTAAAAATGTTCGGCACTTCAATTTCAGAAACGATCACATAGGGATACATAATTGTATCCCAACAACCATCGCTGCTTTGAACAGCAAGCTCAACATTGTACGTTCCATCTGACCCATAGATATGAGAAGGATTTTGTAATGTAGAAACGGTGCTATCTCCAAAAGTCCATTCCCATAAAACAATTGAACCTGAAGACACTGTTGAAAGATCGGTGAAGTTCACAACAACATTCGGATTTGTAGTACCCGGAGGGTTGCTACTGAAATTAGCAAGCGGAGATGTGAACTGAGTTGTTATAATTGTATCTGCGGCATTACATCCATTCGTATAACTAACAGTGACAATTACCTGACCGGCAGTATTCACAGTTGTTGATGGAGTTGCAGCTGTATTTGACCACAAATAACTTGCTCCTGCAGGAATTGTAGGTATTGCAGTTAAAGTAATATCATAACCAGGACAAAAAGGAACTGAACCCGAAATACTAACATCGGGGTTGGCATTCACTACGGTTACAGCAGGCGATGTACCTGTACAACCAAAGAAATCGGTAACGGTAACCGTATACGTACCACTTACTACACTGATCGAATCATTTGTACTTGCATTCGACCAAAGGTAAGTAGTATATAAACCAGTAGAATCAACAGTCAAGTCAGTTGTATTAGAAAAACAAGTAAATAAGTTACCAATAATTTCAGGAGTAGGATCAGGATGTTCTACTACATCAACAAGAATAGTTTTAAAACATCCGTTTTTACTGGCAGTACACCAAATTTGTCCGGAAGAGTCCGTTGAAACGGTAAACCCTGTTGTACCATTGTTCCAGATATAGGAATCATAGGTTGTCGGGGTAATACTCAGGGTTGTACTTCCACCCTCGCAAAAATCGAGTACTCCGGTTATTATAGGATTGAAGGATGCTAAGCCTGTTGTATCAATAAAAACATTAATATTTACAGTGGTAACACCTGCAGGAGTTCCATCATCCGTAGCAATAAATTGAATGGTTTGCAATCCTGCATTTGCAGCAGAAGCAACAATTTGTACTTGAGCTGTTGCGGAGTTTCCAGGGATATTGCTAATAAGGGTGATTCCGGGAACACCAAACGTATTTACTACAATGGTTGTATTCTGACCGATTTCAGGAGCCAAGAACAAAGCGCTAACAACAAGCGTATCGTCTGTACCGCACAGTTTCAATGTATCGCAAGCACCACCACCACCTAATAAAGGAGGTGAAATACTAACAATTGGAGGAATATTGTTTCCTGAACATGAATTGAAATAAAAAGATTGATTATCTAACCAACTCACGCCATCATTTGCACCATAACCACCATCGTAAGCAGCACCCGCCTGATCAAAAGTACCAATTTGAATATAATTTGATCCTGGCGCTCCTTCATTTACACCAACTGTTGCAGGAAATCCACCAAACCCTCCTACACCCATAGATGCAGCACCAGTCGTCCATTGCATATCACCGTAGCAAAATGCAATATTATTGCCAGCAGGTAAAATTGGATCTAGCCCGTTTGTAATGATCAATTGGAACGTATTTACTTTATCTGTCATGCTGCTATAATATCCAACAGCTTCCCAATTCACATACAATGCGGTAGGAGTAATTTTGTATTTTACAGTTCCCGTTCCTCTTGTATCCACATCCCCCCAAAAAGGTGCAACCATAATATATCCAGGATCAGGAAAACCAGCGGCAGTAAATGTACCATAAGAACTAACGAAAGAAATATTCCCATTATTATTAATAAACAACGAGGTATAATTTGTACCGTAAAGACAGAAGTTAAATGGAATAGCAATCAATCCAGTACTCAAATCATCATTTGGCGCCATTGCTAATGTATAAGAAGCATCTGGAGTGATGTAACAACCACAGCCAGAAGATGGCATTTTATGGGAAGTACCCAATCGTTGCAGGTCTTCAAAAGAGGGTTGAAAAGTTGTGTTCTTATTTTCGAAACTAAAGTTTGCAGGAATCTTGCCTTCCGCCTTCATTTTTTCGTATTCTTTCGTATCTGAGGCAGGTAATTTCAATTGAGATGTCTGTGAAAAACCTTGCAACAGAATAGTCCCAAGGAAAAAGAAAGTTAATAATTTTTTTTTCATTTTTAAGTGTTTGATTTATAGATTATTAAAAAAGCTACTGCAAATATAAATAAATTGTCAAAACGAATGACGATTTTTTAGGCCATAAAGTTGCATTAAAAAAATTAAAAAAGCAGTTTAATAAGCATTCGGAATAAAGCCTTTTCTTATCATCAGATAAAAACTATCTTTGCAATCCTATGTCAAATTTGCTTTCCAACAACTATTTAAAGAATTACAAAGCCACATTTATATTAGCTTTCCCTGTTGTTTTGAGCCAGTTAGGTCACATTTTGGTAGGAGTTGTTGACACAGCAATGGTTGGGCAAATCGGGACCGTTGAACAAGCAGCCGTTGCACTTTCTAATAGTCTATATACATTAGTACTCGTTTTTGGCTTAGGGGTTTCTTATGGAATAACCCCACTGGTAGCAGCAGCTGACAGCTCAAACAATTTCGAAGAAAATGCAGCATTACTCAAACATGGAATAATTATTAATACCATTTTAGGTATTTTACTTTTTGTTATTTTATTTTCAATTTCTCCTTTATTAAACTTTTTCAATCAAAAACAAGAGGTTGTAGACTTAGCAATACCGTTTTTGAATGTAATGATGTTGGGAATGATTCCCTTGTGTATTTTTTCTGGATTTAAACAATTTACTGAGGGGCTATCCTTCACAGGAATTGCGATGTTAATTACGATTGGAGCGAATTTATTAAACATATTATTAAATTATTTAATGATTTTCGGGCATTGGGGTTTCCCTGAAATGGGATTGATGGGTTCGTGTTGGGCAAGTTTCATTTCAAGGTTTGCAATGGCTATTGCAATGTTTGCTTATGTATATTACAATAAATCATTTAAAAAATATTGGCAAGGATTTAATTTCAGGAATATTTCAAAAGAATTAACAAAAAAAATATTGGGAATTGGAGTTCCATCAGGACTGCAATGGTTTTTTGAAGTCGGCGCTTTTGCGTTTGCAGTAATTATGATCGGATGGATTAGTCCGGATGCACAAGCGGCCCATCAAATTGCGCTTAGTTTAGCATCCACAACCTACATGATGGCGAGTGGGTTATCGGCAGCAGCTTCAGTAAGAGTAGGTAATCAATTAGGATTAAAAAACAGAGAAGGAATAAGGTCTGCAGGATTTAGTGCTTTTGTGATGGTTTTAATATTTATGAGTACAATGGCAATAACGTTTATCTTATTTCAAAACTTTCTTCCAACACTTTTCAGTAAAGAAACGAACGTAATCGCGATATCTTCATCACTATTGGTTATTGCCGCATTTTTTCAACTGAGCGATGGCATTCAAGTAGTTGGTTTGGGTGCATTACGTGGAGTAAAAGATGTTAAAATACCAACAATAGTTACTCTTATTGCATATTGGTTGATTGGTTTACCAATGAGTTACATCCTTGGATTCAAGCTACATTTAGGTGTTGAAGGGGTTTGGTATGGTTTATCAATGGGTTTAACCATTTCCGCAATTCTTTTATTCTGGAGATTTAATTATGTGAGCAAGCGCATCTGATTCAAAAAAACAGTACTACTCCACTTCAATCACTTCAAATCCTATATTTTTCAAATCTTGCCAAAAGTTCGGATAGGATTTTTTCACTACCTCGGGGTCTTCAATTGAAATGGAATTTAACTTCATAGCAAGAGCAGAAAAAGCCATTGCCATGCGATGATCTTCATATGTAGAGATATTAACTGACACTTCGCAATTGATTGTTTGTGAATTTATTTTCACACTGTTACCATTCAAAATTTCTACCTCGGTTCCTATTTTTTTTAATTCAACTTTCATTGCCTCAATCCGATCTGTTTCTTTTATACGAAGTGTATTCAAGCCATTGAATAATGAAGGGATATTTAAAGCACTAACAACAACGGCTATTGTTTGGGCGATATCCGGGCAATCCGAAAAATCGAAACCAAAATGTTCGTCTTTGATTCTGTTTTTTGTGATTCGAATTCCATCAGCAATAAATTCAGTTTTGATTCCAAAAAACGAAAAGAGATTTGCAACAATTGAATCGCCTTGCAAACTCTTATGATTCAAACCATGTATTGTTAAATCAGCATGTTCACTTACTGCTGCTATAGCATACCAATAAGATGCTGAACTCCAATCCGCTTCCACTTGATATGCATAATCGGCTTCACTTTTTCTATGATAATTTTGTTTACTTACAGAAATAGAATTTTCATGCCATTGACCGTACACACGAAACTCTTCCATCATTTTAAGCGTCATGTTGATATAAGGCCGAGATGTTACTTCGCCTTTAAACTTAATGACAAGTCCATTTTGAAATTCGGGGGCTATAAGCAATAATGCGGAAACAAACTGACTGCTTACATTACCATCTATTTCAACCTCCCCACCTCTCAAGTGTTTTCCAATAATTTTGAGAGGAGGAAATCCTTCTTGTTCAAGGTATTCAATTTCTGCTCCGAGTTCACGAAGTGCATCTACGAGAATTCCAATCGGTCTATGCTTCATTCTTTCGGAGCCGGTAAGAATGTGCGTTCCATTTTTTGTAGCGAAATATGCAGTCAGAAAACGCATGGAAGTGCCAGCTGCACCAACATCAAAAAACTGTTGCTTATCTGAAGGTAATTCTTGATTATTCAATATTTGATTGAGGGTAATGGTATCTTGAGCAGTTGCTAAATTTTTTATTTCGAATTTTTCGGAGCACAATGCTTGAATTATCAATGCACGGTTACTTTCACTCTTGGAGGAAGTGAGGGATATTGAACCCTTAATATTTTTTGTAGGATGCGAAATAGTATATTTCATTATTTCATCAATTTTACCTGTTCAATATAATATTTTAGAGAGTCGATAATCTGATCTGCTTTTGCACTTTTATTAATTTCACATTTTCCTATTGAGGAAAGTAAAGAAAAATTGATTTCGCCCTTTTCATTTTTCTTATCATGTCTCATCAGCTCGATCAATCTGTGAGCATCCATTGCATCTATATTTACAGCATTGTATGTTCCAATAATAAATCGCGTGATTTGATCTAGCTCCGATGCTGGCAATTTACATATTTTATTTGATAGATAAGCTTCGCAAACCATTCCAACAGCAATGGCTTCTCCATGGAGTAAATGTTTTTTACTTTTATTTTCCAACGAAAATGTTTCAATTGCGTGTCCGATTGTATGTCCAAAATTAAGCACCTTTCTAGTATTTTGTTCCTTCGGATCCTCCAGAACGATTGTGTTTTTTATGTGAATAGATGTCTTAATTAAATCATCAAACAGATTGAGGTCCGCAAAATCGGCATTCATAACTTTTACCCAATAATTGACATCGGCAATAAGTGCATGTTTAATAATTTCAGCGAAGCCAGATAAAATCTGACGTTTATCCAAGGTATTCAAAAAATTACTATTTACAAAAACAGCGGCAGGATTATTAAAAACGCCAATTTCATTTTTCAGGTTATTAAGGTCAACCCCAACTTTACCTCCAACGGAAGCATCAACTTGAGAAAGCAAGGTTGTTGGGATATTTATAAAATCAATTCCTCTTTTAAATGTAGAAGCAATAAAACCACCCATATCCGTTATTACACCTCCTCCTATATTTACGAACAATGATTTCCGATCAGCACCATAATCACTTAATGCGCCCCACACCTGAATACAAATTTCAATCGTTTTACTTTCCTCACCACTTTCAATTTCAATTATTTCAGCCTCCTTAAATATGTTTATCTTTTCAACCAAAAGTGGATAACAGCACTTCAAAGAATTTTCATCAACAAAAATAAAGACATTGGAATACCTTGCCTTATTGGATTTAAGAAACCGATTGATTTCCTTCGGAATATCATCCGAAATAAATACAGAATAATTATTTGAACGAATTTCAGTCATAAAACAGAATGGAAATAACAAATATAGTAAAAAACTCATTTATAAGTCTGCCTTTTGAACGAAGGTATTTTACTATATTTGCTTTGACAAAACAAAGCTATGTTATCATTCGACAATACAGAAATTTCTTTTTCAGGAAAATCAAACAAGGATCTTAATCGCTCTTACTGGTTATTTAAAATGGTTTCAAACAAAACATTTGTATCCATTGGAAAATCCTTAACTACATTTGCTATTAACACACATTTACCAATTAAGGGACTAATCAAAGCAACAATCTTTAAACAATTTTGTGGTGGTGAAACTATTGAAGAGTGCGACAAAGCCATAAAGGAACTAGCACAATTCAATATTGGTACCATTTTAGATTATTCGGTAGAGGGAAAAGAATCTGAAATAGATTTTGATGCATGCGCTAAAGAAACAGAGGCTACTATTATAAGAGCGAAGAATGATATTAATATTCCCTTTTGTGTTTTTAAAGTAACGGGAATGGCACGTTTCGAACTTTTAGAAAAAGTAAGTTCAAAAATTGCTTTAAGTGCTTCGGAGCTTTTAGAATATGAGCGAATAAAAAACAGAGTGGATTCAATCTGTAAAGCAGCAAACAGCGCCGGTGTGCCAATATTTATTGACGCAGAGGAGAGTTGGATTCAGGAAGCAATTGACCATTTGGCAAACCAAATGATGGTATTGTACAATAAAGATAAAGCAATCGTTTATAACACCTATCAGCTGTATAGAAAAGATAGATTATCCTATTTGGCAAAATCGTTTAAAGAGGCTCAAGAATTAAATTATTTTCTTGGAGCGAAGCTTGTGCGAGGTGCTTACATGGAAAAGGAACGTGCGCGAGCTATTGAAAAAAACTACCCCTCACCTATTCATGATACAAAAGTAAACACAGATACTGATTATAATTCGGCCATTGAATTTTGCACTGAAAACATTTCCCGCATAGCAATTTGTGCGGGCACCCATAATGAAAATAGCTCAATGAATCTTGCAGCGATAATGCAAAAAAAGAATATACCATCCGATAGCAAAAATATTTATTTCTCTCAGCTTCTTGGTATGAGCGACCACATTAGCTTCAATCTTGCTAATGCAAAATTCAATGTCGCAAAATATGTTCCGTATGGACCTGTAAACGAAGTTCTACCCTATTTGATTCGCAGGGCACAAGAAAACACTTCTGTAAAAGGGCAAACTGGAAGAGAGCTCAATTTGATCATGAAAGAAAAAGCAAGAAGAAATTTAAACTAATTCTTCCTTTATTGAATCTAAAATTAAAGACCTTAGATTCATAAATATGAAAAAATAGTTCTACTACTTTTTTTGTCTCATAAAAGCAGTCATTTACCTAATTTTACTAATTAAGTGTCTTCCATTTTGTAAGTTTGTTAAGATAAATAAAACAAATGCTGATTACGAAACAAAACAATACTACAGCATCACTCCTAACGACTTCCCAAAGTAAGCAAAAAATTTGCTGCGGGATAATTTATAGCTTTATTTTGTTTTTTAATCTTGAAATAGCATCTGCTCAAAACAATATAACACGTAGCATTATTTTTCAGCCGTATTTCGGAAACGATACGCTGCACCTCAACGATACCTTATATCAAAACGGAATAGCCTTACAAATTGAAGCATTTAAATTTTATATTACAGGAATAGAATTATTAAAAAACGAACGGGTTGTTTATACCGAAAAAAATAGTTTTCATTTACTGGATGTTTCTGAAATAAAATCATTAACAATTCCAATCACCACTCCTGCAAAAGTAAAATTTGATAAAATAATTTTTAATTTAGGAATCGACAGTTTAACAAACGTTTCGGGAGTATATGGCGGGGACTTAGACCCCACAAAGGGAATGTATTGGACCTGGCAAAACGGATATATTAATTTTAAGTTAGAAGGGAAAAGTAAAGTCTGCAACACACAAAAAAACGAATTCCAATTTCATGTTGGAGGTTATCAATTCCCTTACAATACAATAAAATCGATTGTTCTTGCTATGAACAATAAAGAAATAATGACCATACGAACTGATATAAAAAAATTAATTGAGGAGACAGATCTTTCCAAACAAAATCAAGTTATGTCACCTGGTGCAGAGGCGCTTTTTCTCTCAGAAAAAATGAAAAATATTTTCAGTATCCAATAAAAATGAAAAAAGTTTTTGTTCTTATACTAATCGCTTCATTTATCATTTTATCTTTCAAAAGCTCGAACGATTATCAGTTTGTTGTTCCAGTAAAATGGCCGAAACCATTCTACGATTTTTCGAAAAATAATCTGAGTAACAAAAAAATCGAATTGGGTCGAGCATTATTTTATGAACCTCTACTTTCAAGGAACAATACAATTTCCTGTTCAAGCTGTCATTCTCAATTCACTGCATTTACCCATATTGACCATTCATTGAGTCATGGAATAGATGACCGCATTGGAAAAAGAAATTCTCCAGCTTTGATGAACTTAGCCTGGCATAATTCATTGATGTGGGATGGAGCGATTAACCATCTTGATATGCAAGCGTTGGCACCAATTAGTAATCCGGATGAAATGGACGAAAAAATTGAACATGTTGTGATGAAGCTTCAAGCATCAAAAATGTATCCTTCATTATTTCTCAATGCATTTAACGATAGCATTATTACAGGCGAACACTTGTTAAAATCAATTTCTCAGTTTTTAGTGACCCTTGTTAGCTCGAACTCGAAATATGACAGTGTAATGCGACAAGAATCCGATTTTACTATTCAAGAAAAAAATGGGTATAAATTATTTAAAACGAATTGTGCAGAATGCCATACCGAACCGTTATTTACAAATCTTAAATTTGAAATAAATGGATTACCGATTGATACTATACTAAACGATAAAGGGAGAATGAATGTCACACACATTCCAAAGGATTCATTGAAATTCAAAGTCCCTACATTACGTAACATTCAATTCTCTTACCCTTATATGCACGATGGACGTTTTAAAAAACTGTCGGAAGTATTAACACACTATACTGAAGGTTTTCAGGGAGGTGTAACACTTTCGCCTAAACTTCAAAAAAAAATCATCTTGTCATCCAACGAACGCGTTGATCTGATAGCATTTTTATTCACTCTTACAGATAGATCATTCTTATTTAATAAAGATTACTCTTATCCAAAAAATATTTTTTTTCCAAAAAAGAAAGAGTAATTATACTTAATAGAAGAGGGGCATCAAAAGCATAAAATATTTAAACACTTTTTTTAATCGCATAAATAGAACCGTTCACCTATATTATTATAGAGGGTAGTTAACTTACAGTAATTTCGTTTAAATTAAGATTATAAAAGATTAATGAAATTTTAAAATAACAAAACACATAACTATGAAAAAAATAATAATCGCATCTATTTTGTTTTCGAGCTATTGCATAGGAATGGCACAAACAAATCCTGCAATTACATCCTGGCTTCACAACACAACAGGTATTTTAGGGAGTCACTATACTGTAGCAGGTGGGTCAACACCATTGAACGATGCAGACTCAGCGAATGTTCAAAAGGTTTACTACTCAACAAGCTTTGCATATGTAAAAACAAAAGGTATTCCTTCTTATCCTACCGGACCATATCTGGATGGAAATCCATCAATCGCTACTAATCAAAGTGCAATTTTTAAAATCCCTCTTACTCCGGTTCAAAATTTAGGAACACCAACAAACACAACAGGTGGAAATATCGGAGTATTTATAAACGGGATTGCATTTTTTGATTACAGAGACGGTGTATCTTGGAGAAACGCAAGCTCATCCCTATGTGGTGGTCCGATTATGCCTCCCTGTATGGGTGACGGAGTTTGGAACCGAGATGCCGTAGTTGGAGAACGAGGAGGTTTCGATTGTTCAAAAGGACATCCTGCTATGGGAAATTACCACACACATCAAAACCCTAGCGCATTCAATTTGGATCTTAATGTAATTTCAACTGTCTGCAATTTATATGCTGCCGATGGATTGTATACAATCGACAGTACTGTTCATTCTCCACTAATTGGTTTTGCTTACGATGGTTTTCCCGTATATGGTGCTTATGGATTTAAAAATGTAGATGGAACAGGTGGAATAGTTAGAATGAAATCTAGTTACAGCAAACGAACAATTACTACTAGAACAACTTATTCAACAGGAGCAACCGTTACGCCGGGACCTCCAGTAAGTGCTACTTATCCTTTGGGTTATTTCAGAGAAGATTATCAGTACAATATAACATCTTCAGCAACACCTGACTATTTAGATGAACACAACGGAAGATATTGTATAACACCTGAATATCCACTTGGTATCTACTGCTATTTTGCAACTGTTGATGCAAACTGGAATTCAGCATATCCTTATTTGGTAGGACCAACTTTTTATGGTACTAAAGTAGTGGCAGATGTGGCTGCAATTACAGGACCGGTTACAGAGTATATCCCAAGTCCATTAAGTGTTTCTGATTCTTATTCGAATGAAATAAATGCAACTGTTTTTCCTAATCCAGCAAACGATCTTGTTGCTATACAAATAACCGGATTAAGAAAAGAGAATGTAACAATTGAATTATATGATATTACAGGACGATTCATTCAAAAAACGTCAGTGTATCAAGGCAGTACAATTGCTTATTTTGATACTCAAAAATTATATAGCGGTCAGTATCTAGTTAAAATCATTTCAGGAACGACTGTTATCAGTAAAAAGATCACCATCATAAAATAATTTGAAATGCCCCCCTTTCTCCAAAAAATCTGCTCTCAAAAATTTGAGAGCATTTTTTTTATAGAAGTTTTGAAGAAATATAATAGTCGAACGGATAATTTACTTGCAATCACAGCTATCATTTTCCATTTTCAAATCGATGGCTGTCACTACTTTTGAAATGGTATCACAATCGGCAATAAAAATCCTTAGATTTTTCCCGCTTTTAGTAATACCTTCAATAGCATATGTTGGAAAAGAATTATGCTCTGAGCGAGGATCACTCAAATAAAAATTCACCTTTCCTTTACCAACAATCTGAGTGGTTCCAGATTTCCAGGCGCCAACTAATTCAACTATTTCAGCTTCAGTAATGGAACACATACTATCGTTACAATAAACTAATGTTTGTGAACTCAATTCTTCCAACTTAGATGAGTTGGGCATTTGACAACCTTTGTTTTTAGTTAAAACAGTTCCAACAAGAATAAAACCGAGCACTAATCCTAAACCATAAAATTTTATTCTTCTGTATAAATCTGCATTTTTACCAGGGATTGCCATACTCAGAAAAGGGATATTAGATATTAATAATTTTGATTCAGACTAAAGCGCTGCCATTAATAAATTAATGTCTTTATAGGGAAGTTGAAACATTTCAGCCAATACTTGATTTGTTAATGTACCGTTATAAATATATACACCGTTTCGAACGCCGGGATCTCTGCGCAACATATTTTCAACTCCACCTTCTTCACCAATATTGATTAGGATAGGAGCGAAAATGGTACTCAAAGCATAAGAAGCCGTTCGGGAAACACGAGAAGCAATGTTTGGAACACAATAATGAATAACACCATGTTTGCGGAATACAGGCTTGGTATGGTTTGTTACTTCAGACGTTTCAAAACAACCGCCTTGATCGATACTGACATCGATAATTACGGAGCCAACTTTCATTTCACTTACCATTTCTTCAGAAACAACAAGAGGAGTTCTTCCTTGTTGAGCACGTATAGCACCAATAACAACATCAGCAGTTTTAAGGTGTTTCGCTAGCACGCGCGGTTGGATCACAGAAGTAAAAACACGAGTACCAATATCACTTTGCAATCGTCTTAAACGATAAATATTATTATCAAATACTTTTACAGATGCACCCAAACCTAATGCCGCACGGGTAGCAAACTCACCAACAGTTCCTGCACCTAGAATCACCACCTCTGTTGGTGAAATACCTGAAATCCCTCCAAGAATTGCACCTTGTCCGTTATTCACATTACTTAAATATTCAGCAGCAATTAAGATGGAAGTACCACCGGCAATTTCTCCCATAGAACGTATAACCGTATAAATTCCATCAATATCTTTGATCCAATCAAAAGCAATAGCCGTAATACGCTTGGCCATCAATTGTTTTAAAAAATCTTCGGGTTGAACTGTTAGTTGAAGCGCAGAGATCAATGTTTGTCTTTGCTGCATCATTTCAATTTCTTGTGGAGAAGGTGGTGCTACTTTTAAAATAATATCCGCTTTATAAACTTCTTCAGCACTATAAACGATCTGAGCTCCGGCCTCACTATAATCATGATCTTGAAAATTGGCCATTTTACCCGCATTGGTTTCTACGATTATCTGATGGCCATTGTTCACAAGTAATGCCACAGCATCGGGAACCAATGCAACACGATTTTCTTGAAAGGAAATTTCTTTTGGAATACCAATGAATAATTTACCTTTTTTGCGGCCTACTTCAAGCATTTCTTCCTGAGGCATTAGAGCAGTTTGGGAAAGAGAAGCCAATAATTCTTTAGATGTTTTCATTTTCTATCGCTTGGGAGTAGACAAATTTACAAAAATAAAGGGAACAAAAAAACACTTTAAAATCGAGGGTAAAAAGTGGCATCTAATTAGAAAGAAATTATTCGCGTGTTTACTTTAGAATTGATGGAAACATAAAACACATTAAGGGGAAGAATTGACTCAATTTTTTCGGGCCATTCAATAAGGCAAAGCGCATCGGAATAGAGATATTCTTCATATCCCATATCGTATGCTTCATTAATATCCTTAATTCTGTAAAAATCAAAATGATATATTTTTCGGCCAGAAGCAGAAAGGTATTCGTTTACAATAGAGAAAGTTGGGCTGCTGATTGTTTCTTTCACTCCCAATGATATACAAACAGCTTTAATAAAAGTCGTTTTCCCAGCACCCATTTGTCCTTGAAATGCAATTACATTTCTTTCTCCAAATGCTTGAATGACTTGATTTGCAACAGCCGGTAATTCGGATAATGAATTTATAATAACTTCTGACATAAAGGATAGATCTTAATGCAATGTTGATTTTTTATTTTGCACTCAATGTAATAAACGGAATTATCATTTCTTCCATTGATAAACCTCCGTGTTGAAATGTATTCCGGTAATACCCTACATAATAGTTGAAGTTATTCGGATATGCAAAAAACTTATCTTCCTTAACAAATACATATGCCGAACTTAAATTTTGTTTTGGTAAAAATGCATCTGCAGGATTGCGAATTTCAAATACGTCTTTTTTTACATAATCCAAACTTTTACCTTGTTTGTAACGTAAATTTGTATTTACATTTTTATCTCCTACTACCTTAGAAGGCTCGTTAACCTTTATAGTACCATGATCTGTAGTAATCACCAATTTGCATTTTTTGGAAGCGATCTGTTTGAGAATATCATGCAATGGTGAATGTTCAAACCAGGACAAAGTAATAGATCGATATGCTTTTTCATCATCCGCCAATTCGCGGATCACTTCCATTTCGGTACGCGCATGAGAAAGCATGTCCACAAAATTGTAAACGATAACATTTAATTTATTTTGCATCAGATTACTCATGTTCTCTGACAAGCGTTTTCCGGCAGCATGATTTGTAATTTTATGATAGCTGATCTTGACATCTTTACCTAAACGTTTTAATTGATCTGACAAAAATTCTTCTTCGTGCATATTCTTTCCCCCTTCATCCTCGTCATTCAACCATGATTTTGGAAAACGTTTTTCAATTTCACTCGGCATCAATCCGGCAAAGAATGCATTACGAGCGTATTGGGTGGCAGTAGGCAAAATACTACTATACAGCTCTTCTTGTTCAACTTTAAAATAGTCAGAAATAATTGGCTGAATTATTTTCCATTGATCGAAGCGTAAATTATCAATCAGTACAACAAATGTTGTTTCATTTTTATCGAGCAATGGTGCTACTTTCGCTTTAAAGATGGTGTGAGAAAACAAAGGCGGATTTTGATTTTTGCCATTGAGCCATCCTATATAATTATTCTCAACAAATTTCCCATACAATTTATTGGCTTCAGACTTTTGCATTTTCAGGATCTCCATCATACTTTCATCCTTGCTATTATCAAGCTCTAGCTCCCAATACACCAACTTTTTATACACTTCCACCCATTCGCTCCAGCTTAATCGATCGCTCAGCGTCATTCCAATCTGGCGAAATTCCTGTTGGTAATTCGAAGTTGTTTTTTCACTGATGAGTCGTTTATTGTCGAGTGTTTTTTTAAGTGATAGAAGAATCTGATTCGGATTAACCGGTTTGATCAGATAGTCGGAAATTTTAGATCCGATCGCATCTTCCATTAAATGCTCCTCTTCACTTTTTGTGATCATAATTACAGGAATGTCAGAAAAACGGGATTTAAGTCTATTTAAGGTCTCTAATCCGGATAATCCGGGCATATTTTCATCTAAAAGCACTACGGAAAAATCATTTTTTTCAACTAATTCCAATGCCTCATCACCGCTAGTGGCCGTATGAATATCGTATCCTTTGTCTTTTAAAAATAAAATATGAGGCTTTAATAAATCAATTTCATCATCGGCCCACAAAACACTAATTCTATCCATAAATTGCATATTAATTGAGTTTATAAAGTTATTAAATATAATCTTGCTCATGCTGTTAAAAAAAGATAAATTATCTTTGTACCGATGAACACATTTTCAAACAAACTAAAAATCTTTAACGATCCGATTTACGGTTTCGTATCTCTGCCGTACGAAATAATTTTCGATCTCATCGATCACCCCTATTTTCAAAGGTTACGAAGGATCAAACAATTAGGATTAACAAATTTAGTTTATCCTGGAGCACTGCATACACGCTTTCATCATGCCATGGGAGCAATGCATTTAATGGGACAAGCGATTGATGTCATCCGCTCCAAAGGACATGAAATCACAGAGGAGGAGGCGAAAGCTGTGACCATAGCTATTTTGCTGCATGATATTGGACACGGCCCTTTTTCACATGCTTTGGAACACAGCATCGTGAGCAATGTGACCCATGAAGATATTTCTGAATTATTTATGAGCCGCTTAAATACTGAATTTAACGGACAACTTACTCTAGCTATCAGCATATTTCAAAATAAATACAAAAAGAAATTTTTAAACCAATTGGTATCTAGTCAGTTGGACATGGACCGCTTAGATTATCTTAATCGGGATAGTTTTTTTACAGGTGTATCAGAAGGTGTTGTCAGTTCGGACAGAATTATAAAAATGCTGAATGTGGTAAACGACCAGCTAGCAATTGAAGCGAAAGGTATCTATTCAATTGAAAAATTTATAATTGCTCGCCGATTAATGTACTGGCAAGTTTATCTGCACAAAACTGTTTTAAGTGCTGAAAGTTTATTGGTAAATATCCTGAAACGGGCAAAAGAACTTGCAGAAAAAAAAGCCGATTTATTTTGCACCCCAGCATTGCGTTCATTTTTATACAACAAATACAGCGAAAAAGATTTCAAGACAAATGCAACACTGCTGGATATTTTTTCTAAACTTGATGACAACGACATCATGACATCGATAAAAGTCTGGACATCGCATAGCGACACTGTTCTTTCTAGCCTTTGTAAACAGCTGGTCGACCGCAAATTATTTAAAGTCGAATTACAAAATCAGGCATTTAAAGAAGAAAAAATTAAGCTTATAAAGCAAAACATAAAAAAACGGTTGAAGCTGAAAGACAAAGAAGTAAATTATTTTGTTTTTACAGGAATTGTCTCCAACGATGCCTATCGATCTGATAAGATCAGAATAAATATTTTATTCAAAGACGGATCGGTTTCGGATATTGCTGATGCTTCTGACCAGCTTAGCATTGATGTGCTTGCAAAAACTGTAAAAAAACATTATTTGTGTTCACCAAAATAACGAGCGTTCACACTCCTTTGGATTTTGTTAATGGAATACTAATTTATTGATTTGTTTGAAATAGTATTCTATCGCTTAAAACTGATTGATCACACAATCAATCGAGGATCAAAAAAAACCTAAAATCATACTTTTATTCAATAAATTGTATACATTTGAAAGATTAAATTTCAAGGCTATTATTTAGGGTTTAAAGATGAATTGATTCAACCATTAGAATACTATGAGTATAAAGCAACGAACATTAAAAACAGCTGTCACCATTTCAGGTGTTGGATTACATACAGGAAAACTAACCAATTTAACATTCCGTCCTGCACCTGAAAATCACGGTTATAAATTTCAACGAATTGATTTACCTGGTAACCCTATTATTAATGCGGATGTAGACAATGTAGTAGATACATCCCGCGGAACCACTTTAGAACAAAATGGCGCGCGCATTCATACTACAGAACACGTTTTAGCTGCTTTGGTTGGCTTAGAGATTGACAACGTATTAATGGAAATGGATGGCCCTGAAATGCCTATCATGGATGGAAGTTCAATGCCATTTATTAACGTATTAGAACAAGTTGAAATCGTAGAACAAAATGCAGAACGCATTTATTTTGAACTAACAGAGAACTTGTCGTACGAAGATCCGATTAAAAAAGTAGAAATGCTAGCAGTACCTCAAGACGCATACAGAACAACTGTAATGGTCGATTATAATTCCGAAGTACTTGGAACACAACATGCTTCCATGTATCACATCGGTGAATTCAAAACAGAAATTGCCCCTTGCCGTACCTTTGTATTCTTACATGAACTGGAAGCCTTATTAGCACACGACCTGATCAAGGGCGGTGATTTAAATAACGCGATTGTACTAGTTGATAAAGAAGTTTCACAAGAACAAATCAAACACCTTCAAAAGGTTTTTCACAGAGAAGATGTGGAGATAAAAGGAAAAGGAGTTTTAAACAATACAACCCTGCATTTCTTTAATGAACCTGCACGTCATAAATTACTAGACATTGTTGGCGATTTGGCACTTGTTGGGGTTCCTTTAAAAATGCATATTTTAGCTGCCCGCCCCGGTCATGCAGGAAATGTAGCATTTGCAAAAAAAATAAAGGAACTGATAAAGTCAAAGAGAAAAGAAAAAATATTTGACCTCATAAAAAAGCCACTATACGACATAAATGATATCACTAAAATGCTTCCCCATCGTTATCCATTCTTAATGATCGATAAGATTATGGAAATAAAAGGAGAAAGTATCATTGGCGTAAAAAATGTAACCTTAAACGAACCATTCTTTCAAGGACACTTCCCCGACAATCCAGTATTTCCAGGAGTTATGCAAATAGAAGCAATGGCGCAGGTAGGTGGTATTTTTGCACTGGCACAAGTAGAAGATCCTGAATGTTACAGCACCTATTTCATGAAGATTGATGGAGTAAAATTCAAACAAAAAGTAATTCCGGGCGATACAATTGTTTTCCAACTTACACTTGAAAGCCCTATTCGCAGAGGATTGGTGAACATGAGAGGTGTAGGATATGTAAACGGAAAAGAAGTAGTTGAAGCGGTAATGTTAGCGCAAGTAATTAAAGATAAACAACCTAAAGTAGCCGCTCCGGCCCTATAACATGAGTAACTTAAGCCATATTCATCCCAACGCAAAAATCGGGAAAGACGTAACTGTTTCGCCATTTTCTTTCATTGATGACAATGTTGAAATTGGTGAAGGAAGTTGGATCGGACCGAATGTTACTATTTTTTCCGGAGCACGTATAGGTAAAAACTGCCGCGTTTTTCCTGGAGCAGTTATTTCAGCAATTCCACAAGATTTGAAATTTAATGGAGAAGACACAACAACCGAAATAGGAGATAATACCACCATACGCGAATGTGTTACGATTAACAGAGGTACAACAGATAAAATGAAAACCGCTGTTGGAAACAATTGCTTATTGATGGCATACGTTCATGTTGCACATGATTGTATTTTAGGAAATAATATCATTATTGCAAACAGCGTAAATCTTGCCGGACATGTAACTATCGAAGATTGGGTAATACTGGAAGGCTTAGCTGCTGTTCAGCAATTTGTGCGTATTGGCGCGCATGCTTTTATAACAGGCGGTTCACTTGTTCGTAAAAATGTTCCCCCATTTACAAAAGCCGCAAGAGAACCTTTACAATATGTTGGAATTAATTCAGTTGGGTTACGCCGAAGAGGTTTTTCAAACGAAAGTGTTTTAGAGATCGAAGATATTTATCGTACACTTTATGTGAAAGGACATAATGTAACAAATGCTTTAGCAATTATAGAACAAGAAGCTCCAGCATCAAAAGAGAAAGAGCAGATCCTTAATTTCATCCACGAATCAAAAGATGGAATCATGAGAGGGATATCATAAACAATTAAGGTGAATGGGAAATCCTTTTGGAGTTCATTTTGACGCAATCATAATCGCTCATTTAAAACCATATTAACCCAACTAACGCATTCAAATTATTGATTATCTCCTTAAAAAATATTGGTAAACGTTATAACTTCGAGTGGATCTTCCGTGGTGTGAATTACGATTTTTCTTCAGAAAACAACTATGTTATTTTAGGCGCTAATGGTTCTGGAAAATCAACACTATTACAAGTAATTTCCGGAAGCTTAATGAATTCAGAAGGAGAAATCACATTTACAAACACACCCAACGCGAATACTACAGCTGTAATTGAAATAGAAAATCTATTCAACAGTTTAAGTTATTGTGCTCCTTACCTCGATCTTTTTGAGGAGTTCACACTGACAGAATCAATTGAATTTCAAGAAAAATTTAAACCCTTTCAAAAAGGTTTGATCACTAAACAAATAATTGAACTCACAGAATTGGGAAAATCAAAAGATAAACAGTTGAAATATTATTCTTCTGGGATGAAGCAACGCGTTCGATTAGCCCTTGCTATTTTAGCAGATACCCCTCTCCTACTTTTGGATGAACCGACATCGAATCTGGACAAAAAAGCGATAGATTGGTATCAGCAATTGGTTACAGCCCATTCTAAAAACAGGATGATTATTGTTGCTTCCAATCAGCAAGAATATGAATATTCATTTTGTAACAAACAACTGATTATTGAGGATTATAAAAAAACAGTTTAGTTATGTTATTACTTCAAATACCAGCTATAAAAAAATAAACTACAAAAAAAGATGTACGAACTGAAAACAACTCTCTTTTTGCTTTTTCATCCTATAAATCCTATCTTCGCAATCCAATTAAAAAAAATACAACTTATAAAATACATTCAAAATGGCAAATTCAGGCGACATCAATGTAGGTTCAGTAATCCGTTTTAACGGCGAACTTTGCAAAATAGAAGAATATCAACACCGCACACCGGGTAATTTACGTGCTTTTTACCAAGCACGAATGCGAAATTTAAAAAATGGAAAAATTGTTGAAAACCGTTTCCGTGCTGGTGAAGCAGTTGAAGTAGTTCGTGTTGAATATAAAAACATGCAATTTATTTATCCTGAAGGTGATTTTATTGTTGTAATGGATAACGATAATTTTGAGCAGGTATATATTCCCTCTTTCTTATTAGGAGATTCAATAAAATTCTTGAAAGAAGGAATGGAAGTTAAAGTTTCTTTTGAAGGTGATGAACCTATTTTGGCTGAAGCTCCCGTATTTGTTGAATTAATTATTACTTATGCAGAACCCGGAGTAAAAGGCGATACAGCAACAAACACGTTAAAACCAGCAACAATGGAAACAGGAGCCGTAGTTAACGTCCCTTTATTTGTAAATGAAGGTGAAAAAATAAAAATTGATACCCGCACCAACTCCTATGTTGAACGTGTAAAATAATCAAAACTTTTTTTAAGCAAAAAAGTCTCGCATCATTGCGGGACTTTTTTGTTATATTTGAGTCAACGAATAAAACTTAATTTATGAAATTACCTTCTGCCTATAAACTGAAAGATATTGCCGCATTAATCAACTGTGAATTTGAAGGCAATGACAACCATATCATTAGTGGATTAAACGAAATTCATATGGTAGAAGCTGGTGACATTGTATTTGTTGATCATCCCAAATATTACGAAAAAGCGCTTCTTTCAAAAGCAACTACCATTCTTATTAATAAAAAAGTAGAATGTCCGGAGGGAAAAGCATTATTGATTTCCGATGATCCATTCAGAGATTACAATAAATTGGTGCGTCACTTCCAACCTGTAAACTATTCATTAAAACAAATAGCAGAATCAGCAAAAATTGGGAAATCAAGCATCATTATGCCGGGCGTATATTTAGGAAACAATGTTAGCATCGGCGAAAATTGTGTACTACATCCCAATGTAGTAATTTACGACAATTGCCATTTAGGAAACAATGTTATTATTCACTCGAATTCTGTAATTGGTGCGGATGCATTTTACTATAAAAAACGTACGGAATATTTTGATAAGATGATTTCGTGTGGGAGAGTAGTGATTGAAGACGATGTTGAAATAGGTGCTATGTGTACCATCGACAAAGGCGTTTCAGGAGATACGAGAATTGGTGCAGGAACTAAAATAGACAATCACGTTCAGATCGGACATGATACCCAGGTTGGTAAGATGTGTTTAATGGCATCTCAAGTTGGTGTAGCAGGCGTTGTTATAATTGAAGATGGTGTTGCCCTTTGGGGGCAAGCGGGTATCCGAAGCGATGTTCGAATTGGTAAAGGTGCTGTATTATTGGCACAAGCTGGATTGGGAGAAGATATTCCTGCGGGCAAAACATATTTTGGATCTCCTGCGGGCGAAGCAAGGGCTAAAATGAAAGAAGTGGCTGCTTTAAAAATGCTTCCCAGCCTGTTAAAGAAAATTACAGAAAAATAAGATTTTAAAACGTATATCAGTTCTATAAATCAAAGATCAATCGTGATTAAATACTTTATATTTGTGACACTAAAAATAAGCTATGCCTACCTCTCCGAACAATAAAAGCATTTCAAAAAAAGTGAAGGATATAAAACTAAACTCTCTGCTGGAGATTACAAAGGCTATTAACAATAATTTTTCTACTGATAAATTACTGAAGATTTTTCAGGAAGTGTTAGAAAAAAAGTTAAATATCGGGAAGTTGGTTCTGTTCAGCAATGAAAACGACAACTGGAAATGCATCCTAAAATATGGAGTAGGACTTGAATACAACGATATCAATGTTGAATGTGATTTACTTTCAATAACAGAAATAGGCACCATTAATTTTTCGGAAAAAAGATTAAGCAAAGCATTTGAAATTGTTATTCCTGTTTTTCATAAATCACAACCCTTGGCATATGTTTTAATAGGTGATTTAGAAGATAAAATTGAAGTTAGTCCGGCAATTAAACATTTACCATTTGTACAGATACTTACCAGTATCATAGTAGTAGCTATCGAGAATAAAAAACTTGCACGCGATACAGTTCGTCAGGCGGCAATGAGAAAAGAGCTAGAACTGGCATCCGAGATGCAATCCATGCTTTTCCCAAGCAAATTACCACGAGACAACAACATAGATACCGCAGCATTTTATCTTCCTCATCAACAAGTTGGTGGCGACTATTATGATTTTATATGGTTGAATGAAAACGAATGTGCATTTTGTGTGGCAGATGTTTCAGGAAAAGGAGTTGCCGCAGCATTATTAATGTCCAATTTTCAGGCAAATTTACGCGTACTTTTTCACTATACCAATTCCTTAACAGAACTCGTGCGTGAACTTAATACAAAAGTAATGGCAAATGCTAAAGGTGAAAAGTTCATCACCCTTTTTATTGCAAAATACAATATTGTTACACGCACACTCACCTATATTAACGCAGCTCATAATCCGCCATTATTGGCAGCAGGTAAAGGTGTAAGCACTTTAAAAATTGGCTGCACGGGTTTAGGAATGTTTGATGAGATTGAAAATATTAAAGAAGGGATTGTAACTATTTCTCCCGGGACAACCATAGTTTGTTATACAGACGGATTAACAGAATTGGAAAACGACAATGGGGATGATTTTGGAATCGATTCCTTAAAAGAGCTGATCCGTAAAAATCCTACATTAAATATGATGGATTTGAATTCATTGATTATGGAAACGGTAATGAACTACAAACAAAGCCGCCCATACATTGATGACATTGCCTTGTTTTGTATGAAGGTTTTTTAATTCATTCCAATTCCTCATGTGAACTTCTTTTCCCACATTTTATAAATCGTTCTTAGCAATAATTTAATTCAATAAAAAGGAACCTTATTGAATTGAAGAAAATCTAAACAACAAAAAATCAATGCAACAATGTGTTCCAAAAAGGAAATTAGGCTGAAGTAAGCGAAGTAACACCATCATCTGACTTGCCTTTATGATATATATCAATAGCAACAAGCATTGCTATAAATCCCCAAAAGGGAACAGATGCTTTATCCGTATCGAGAAAGTTATTTAAACCACCATGTACGATATACGTAATAAAACCTAACAGAATCATCAACACCATTTTTTTTATTTCATTTTCTTTCACTGTATAGTACAACCTAAATCCAGTAGAAAGCACATAAATAATTATGAAGATGAATGTGAGTGCTCCGAGCACCCCTGACTCACATAAAGGTCCTATATATTCGCTATGCGCATTTCCCTTGTCGCCCATATTTGTACTGATAATTGTTTTTTCGTGAGCATGTTGAAAAGGGGCATATTCAAAACTATAGGTTCCCGGGCCCCAACCCAAAAAAGGTCGTTCCTGAAACATTCTGAAAGCTGCATTCCATCGATTCAAACGCTCTAGATTAGAAGCATCGGTAGAGATATTTGAAATTGATTCAATGTGTTTATCAAAATCCTGTGAAGCATCCTGTCGGTTTTTTTCCAATTTCATTACAATTTCTGTCTGGTAAACCAACGCTAAAGAACACGCAGAAATAAAAACGATCATTACATTCCGGAAGCGAATGCGCAAAAGCAATACAAAATATACAATCAAGGCTATTGCTAGACTAACCCAAGCAGCACGTGTATATGAAAAAACAAGCGCAACAATAAACAATATCAATAATAAAGAAGCGGCAAATTTAATGCTACCACTGTACTTTTTATTAATTGTAAAAAATAACAAAAGAGGAAAAAACATAGCTAACATAGCACCATAAACAGTATGATCGTTGTAAAAAGGAGACATGATATAATTGGCAATCTGCTCATCAAAATTTACCAAGGCATGACTATAAAGTGTATAAACTATAATTATTGAGAATGAACTAATGTAAAGCCAGATGAATATTTTAATATTACTAAAATTTTTAAATAGTTGAGTGGCTAAAAAATAAAATACAATAACAAACCACAACCTCGAGACCATAAATTTAATTGATACAATTGGAATATCACTAGTGATAGTTGTGATAAACAGCCAAACTAAATTTATCAGAATAGCAATAGTAATGGGGTGTTTCATCAATTTTACATCCAATGTATTGCTATGTAATTGTTTGAATATAAAAACAATCATAATGCCAAAGATGATTGGCTCTGTAGGTAAACTCAAACCTAATCCGCCATCAATATTTTGGAGATTGATGGCTAATGGAGTTAAAAAAACGACAAACAAAACTAATTTGTCTAAAGAAAAAAGTGCCAGCAAAAGTATAAGAACGGCAGCAGGTAAAAGATTGAAATAATAAAATTCAAAATAGGTGCATACTGCATTTATAAGTATAAAAGCTATACTTAAGGCATATACCCATTTAATATTTTTTTGTTTTAACAATTGTGGAATTATTTTTTTTTATTGTCTAAAATCAGAAGCAAAACAAAAAGAAATAAGTTTGCCGATATCACAGACGCTAAAACGATCAACCAACGAATAGGATATGCTTTTTTGAATGAAGGAGTTGGTTGGGTGACTACATTCGCATAGGTAAGCTCTTTGATTAAATCTCTCAAAACTCCATCGTATTCAATTTTCGTATTGTTATAACTATTTAATAACGCATCCAATGTTTTATTCAATTCGTAATACTCTCCCCCTTTTTCTTCCAAATTACGCATCATTGCATCTATTTCCTTCATGTTTCTTCCACCAGCACCTACAGCCTTTAAATAGCTTTTGGTTACTTCCTTTGCCTGCATTCCATAGTCAAAAAGCTGATATTTCACTCTTATTTCATGCAAACAGTTATTTAAGGAATCTATCGTACGTTTTTTTTGTACTAGTTGATTTTTCACTACCACTTCCACTTCTTTTGTTTGATCTCTTTGTAATGCTCTCGCCTTCAGATTCATCGCATTAATAATTTCGGAAACAATACCGGCAGCTCGATTCGGATCTTCATCCAAAACAACAATTTCAATTGACTCAAATTGAGTACGTTTTATTTCGACATTTGATTCATAAACATCTGCTATCTCAATTGGAGCTGTAGGATCCAACGAATCGATTTTATAGATTTTATACAAATTAAATTTTTGCACAATAACATTACGTATATTGGATGATTCAATTAGTTGAAGCATTTGTTCAGATGCACTTTCCTGGCTATAGGGGATTAAATTGGAAGGGTAAATAATTGCAAAAGACTTATATTTTGGTTTGATGAACCATGCGCTTGAAAAAATTGCAGCAGCAAGTATCGCCAAAATGGTAACAATAGCAAAAGGTTTCTTCCTTTTATTAATCAATTGAATGAAACTATAACTACTTTCAGTATATTCTTCCATTTTATTATTTTTAAATTTATTTTTTAAAGTATTAAATTTTTCTGTTAGTCGGATACCATTTTCTTTAAAGTCAGAAGCGACTATAAACAAAGGAATCTTTATTTAAACTGGATTTTTGTCTGTTATAAATTCGGTTTTTATCTGCTTCACATTTTCAAGCATCAATATTGCTATAATGGCGGCAAGCAATGTTGCAAATGTTGAAACAAGAACAATAATCCAACGAACAGGATACGATTTTTTTTCAGCAGGGAATGCGTTACTTACAATGAACTTCTGAGGAAGCACCTCTGTAGCATCTACTTTTACTTCTTCATATTTTGTTTTCAGCAAGTTCAATTGCTTACGTTGCATATACAGATTCTCTCTTAATGAAACATAAGCTCCACCATACTCTCCTATTATTTTAAGTTGTTGCTCCAGCAATTTCATTGCACGCTGATCACCTTTTGACATAGCAATTGCGTATTGTTCACTGGTTACTTCCGATTGAGATTCATAATCATAAATTCCATAGCTATTGATTATTTTCATCGAATCAATACCACGCTTAACATCTTGTAGCTTTTGAAAATACTCCTGCTCAACAATTTTTAATGAACGTAAAGCTCTGACGCGTTGAATACGAATCTTTGTTGAATCATGCAATGCTGCAATATCATTTGCTATAACAGATGCCAATTCAGGATCACTATCCATCACTTCAATTTTAACAGACATATATTCAGTACGTTTAAAAGAGATGTTGCTTTGGAACTCATCATACAATTTAGTGCGTTTAAACTTATCTGTAGAATCAATTCCATAATGGGCCATCAAATTATATTTTTCGCATACTTTTGTTCTAATCTCATCTGAACTAAGAATTTGAAGCATTTGTTCTGCTTCATCTTCCTCACCAAACTGAAGAACATCCTCCTGTTTCACATTATTTTCAGTTAATAGTGCTTTTGAAATAGAGTTAGTAGTAGCAGGGAATAAAATAACTGTTGATTTGTATTTTTCTTTTATTGTTAAAGCAACAATGCTCGACAAAACAAAAGCGGCTATACCAACTAAGATAAGTGGTTTCCGCCATTTATAAATAAAATACAATACGTTTAATGAATTAAAGTCACTTTTCGCTATAACGTTCTTGTCCATTGTAAGTTGATATAAAGTTGAATAAAGCATGACAAAAATAGAAAAAAAAGGCAAACTGGCGAATTTTAAACGGCTTATCCGTATTTTAGAAGCCGGAACATGGATTTTATGCTTACAATTCCAGTAATAAAAGCCCAGAGGCCGCATCCTACAACCATAATGCAAAAGTTCACCATCCAATCGAAATGCAGCATTTTAGTTCCATAATTGATAGCAATAACACCTACCAAAAAAGTGATAAAGATGTTGATCAGTCGGAAATTGATCTTAAATTTAAAGAGCTTCTGAACAATAGCAACTTGAATCATAGCGGTTAAAAACTGAGTGAACAAACTTGAAATAGCAGAGCCAAACGCTTCGAATTTTTGAATCAATATATAATTCAATATGACATTCAAAATCATTCCACAAGCGGCCATATAATTCAATTGTCTCATATTTCCATTGGCAGTTAATAAAGTTCCGAAAATATAAGTGGTAGAAATCGCTACAAAGCTAAGCATTAAGAGTCCAAAAATTCTGGAGGATTGCTGCAAATGCAAGGCATAAATTTCGGCAGTTTCATTCACATGTTTGGGATAAAGCTGCCCGATAAGTTCTGTGTTATAAAAAATACATCCTACACCAATTACAATTGCCGGAGTTAAAAGTAATGTACTGATCAGCTTAACTAAAGACTCTACAGATTCTTTGTGCTTCAACATTTTGGAGAAAACAGGTAAGAGGACACCTGCCACCAAAAATGCAATCATATTGGTAGCATCTAAGATTCTAAAGCCCTGTGCATATATACCGGATTGCACATCCCCATTGGGCAACATCCGCTCTATCATCACAGAATCGATGCGATTATAGAATGACATTAGCAAGGTAAGAATTGCAAAAGGAAAACTTTTTTTCAATATCATTAATGAAAAAGGCCAATTCCAGCTTAACTTAAAGGAATGTGTTTTTTTGACAATAATGAAGAACGCAATTGTTGCAGTGATCAGTCCGGAACATGTTTGTGCATAAACAAAATACATAATACCGTTCTCAGAATAAAAGATTCCTGAATTCAGCATGAAGATTCCTAAAACGATCAAAATTGACCGATCAAGAACGGAAATCAATCCATCTGTTTTAAATAAATGCAATGCTGCCAAATTCGATCTCAAATAATTAATAAAGAAGAGCAGAAACATGTTGAACCCCTGAACTAGCAATAGTTTCATTAAACGGGAATCATAGCCAATCATTACTCCAGCTATCACAACAATGATTATATAGATAATAGCAAGAATCAATTTTAATGTAAACAAACTGGAGAAATGTTTTGTAAACAGGTGCGAATTTTGGGCGATATTCTTATTATTGAAATTGGTTATACCAAAGTCGAGAAGAATTGTCAATAGAAAAGAGAAGTTGAAAATAGCGAAATAAATTCCATATGCAGCAGTACCAACCTGCTCTTGAACAGCTTTTTCAATACCAAAAACATATATTGGTTTGATAAGCAAATTCAAAAATAAAATCAAACCAAGATTGGTTAAAAATTTCTTTTGCATTCTTTAATAAAATTATTACAGAACCTGAAAACGATTATGTATTTGATAAAAAAATAAAATTTTGTGTTTTATGTTTGGCTGCATCAAATTCAACAGCTTGCTTATCCGCCACAATGATCGTTTTATAATTCAGACTTTTAAACAATTCAAAACATTTTTCACGGTTATCATTCTCCCACAATTCAGCATAAACAACCGGTCTATTTTTTGAAATCAACTGCTTTGCTCCGTCTAGAACGAAGAATTCAAAATTTTCAACATCAATTTTTATAGCGCTGATGCGTTTCGGAGAATTCACCAATTCTATCATATTATCCAACATCTTTAAAGGCACTTTAAACATTTCTCCGTCATTGTTATCTGGTATAGAATCGTGAACAACATGGCTCAAGCCCTGCATCTTAACATTTGAGATTACAGGCATCACCATTTCTACTTCACCCTCCGTATTCCCTAAAGCGATTTCAAACAAAATCACATTTTGTAAATTAAAATACCTGATAATCCTTTTAAAAGCCGAAATGTTGTTTGCCATTGGCTCAAAACTATAAACCGTTGAGCCTTTTACTGTTCTCGCTAAATGCACAGTCATAATACCTATATTCGCACCAATGTCAAGTACAGCAGTGTTTTCAGGAATAAGTTGCAAAAAAGCAAAAAAGTCCTTTTCATTTTTATCTTTTCTCAATGTAAGAATCTTATACAGAGAAAAAATAAAAAGATAATTTTTGAAGCCTAACAGTTTATGTAATATATATTTTACCTTGTTTTTCATTCGGGATGCAAAAGTATGATTTTTTATGTAAATTCGTTCCTTCAAAATATGGAAATAGTAGTAAATACAAGATTGCTTATAAAAAACAAGCTGGAAGGAATTGGCTGGTTTACCTTTGAAACTCTAAAACGTATCACAAACGATCATCCTGAACATCATTTCATTTTCCTTTTTGACCGTGATTTTGATGAGGAATTTATTTTTTCAGACAATATTACCCCCTTAATATTATCCCCACCAGCGCGTCATCCTTTTTTATTTTATTGGTGGTTCGAATTTTCTGTTGCCAACTTTCTGAACAAATACAAACCCGATTTATTTCTGTCAACAGATGGCTATCTTTCACTCAAGGCGAATTGCAAACAACTCGCAGTCATTCACGATATCAATTTTGAACACCACCCGAAAGATGTTTCGTGGTTGGTAAGAAAATATTACAAACACTTTTTTCCAAAATTTGCAAGTAAAGCAAGTCGCATCGCAACCGTATCAGTGTTTTCTAAAAAAGATATCGTCAACTGCTACAACATATCAGCCAGCAAAATTGATGTGGTTTATAACGGCTGTAACGACTTGTATAAACCGATTTCCACTGCGCTTAAAAAAGTGACAAGAGAAACTTTTTCTAAAAATTGCGACTATTTTTTATTTGTAGGCGCGCTTCAACCACGAAAAAATATTTCCCGATTATTTGAAGCCTTCGATAAATTTAAATCAGCAGAAAAAAGCAATGTTAAATTAGTGATTGTAGGTGAAAAATACAGATGGACAAATGAAATAAAAAGTACATTCATCAATATGACTTTTAAAGAAGATGTTATTTTCACAGGACGCTTGAGCACAGATGACCTACATCATGTTATCGCATCAGCTTTAGCGATGACCTATATCCCATACTTTGAAGGATTTGGAATTCCTATTTTGGAAGCCATGAATTGCGACACACCAGTTATCACCAGCAACATTACATCCATGCCCGAAGTGGCTGGTGATGCAGCACTTTTAGTAGATCCTTTTTCTATTGATTCGATCAGTAGGGCAATGCTTTCTGTTTATAAAGATGATGCGATGCGCAATACATTGATTGAAAAAGGACGAAAACGAAAAAATGATTTCAGCTGGAATCAAACAGCTATTGCTTTGTGGAACAGTATTGAAAAAACAGTAAATGCTTAAGAAGTATTTCGATAAACTATTGATTGAAGCCGGTTGCGATGAAGCCGGCAGAGGTTGTTTAGCTGGACCTGTGTTCGCTGCAGCAGTAATACTTCCTAAAAATTTCAGAAACAAATTGCTGGATGATTCAAAAAAACTGACTGACAAACAGCGCAAAAAACTTCGTCCGCTAATAGAAGAAAAAGCTATTTCATGGGCTGTAGGAATTGTAAGTGTAGAAGAAATTGATGAAATCAACATTTTAAATGCTTCATTTTTAGCAATGCACCGTGCAATCGATCAACTAAAAACAATACCAGAGAGCCTGCTGATTGATGGCAATCGTTTTAAAAAATACAAAAACATCCCCCATATTTGCATTATTCAAGGTGATGGAAAATACCTGAGTATTGCCGCAGCATCCATTCTTGCTAAAACATACCGGGACGATCACATGGACCAACTGCATGAAGCATTCCCACAATACGACTGGCTTCACAACAGGGCATATGGTACTCTAAGCCACAGAAACGCAATTCAAAAACATGGCATTACCCATCATCACCGTAAAAGCTTTAAGCAATTGCCCGATCAGATAAAGATAGCGTTTTAAAGATCGAGCAACCTTATTAAGAAATCCACTCTATCGCATAGCATATTAGGTTCTCGTTTCAACCCATAACTGTTAGTAAGTTAACGATCACAACAAGCAGAATAATAAAAGCTTTCTCTAATTTCGTAATGAGAAATGTTCAGAAAATTTTTATTCGGTATTGTCATATCCTCCATTCTATTAGGTGGAACGTATTGGTTTTTTTACACCAAAAAAGTAAGAACACCTATCAGTGAAGGAATAAAAGCCATACCAATCGATGCCGCTATCGTTTTTGAAAGTAAACAATCAAAAAACACATGGAAAAAACTCTCTCAAACAAACATCATGTGGGAAGCGTTACTGGATACCGAAACAATTTCAGAACTTAACAAGCAAGGTACATTCATCGATTCTCTTTTACAAACCGTTCCTGAAATTTCACAACTATTAGATGGGCATTCCATCTATATTTCAGCGCATGCAACAACAAACAATCATTTTGATCTGCTATATGCTTTCAGTCTTCCCAACATAACCTATAAAAGTTCTATTGAAGATTTTTTTGAAAATAAAATCATTCTGAAAAAACTGAGAACAAAAAAAATAAAATTTGAAGACGAAACCATTGGCAATCTTTCATCATCAGCAAAAAGTCATTTTTATTTTTCAGTAACAAATGGAATTTTGATAATGAGTAGTAATCAAAAACTAGTCGAAGTTTCTATACATCAATTAAAAACGCAAGTGTCATTAATCAATAAAAACTATTTCAATAAAACAATAAGTACTGCAGGAAAAAATGTTGATGCTACTATTTACATCAACTACAAGAAATTTCCTAATTTCGCTTCTCCTGCTCTCTATTCCTCTTTTGAAAAAACACTTGCTCCATTATCTGATTTTGCAGATTGTTCGAGTTGGGATATTTCTATTAAACCCAATGCACTAATTCTATCAGGTTTCACATCTGCAAGCGACTCAAGTACTAGTTTTTTAAATTTATTCAGCAAACAAAAGCCTCAGGAAACAGAAGTTACAAGCATTCTGCCTTCCAATACAGCTATGTTTTTGTTTTTAGGAATGAGTAACATCAAATCATTTCATCAAGATTATAAAAAATATTTAAGCCTACACAAACGACTTCAGAAATACAACACCTTCTGCAAAAAAATAAACGATAAGTACCATTTAGATATTGAAGTGTTGATGCTCCGCTGGATGGATAATGAAATGACATTCGTAATAACAGAACCTGAAACAACCGATTATAGTGGTAATTCTTTTGCAGTTATCCGATCTAATAATATTGAAGATGCATTACAGATTCTCAATCATTTAAGTGACGTAACAAAAAACAAAGAAAGCAAAAATGATTCCACTTCCTATATGGGACATGCGATCAACCATTTAGATATCCCTGAACTTTTGCCCCAATTATTCGGAAGACAATTTGATATCATTAAAAGAACTTTTTATACTTCAATAGCTAACTATATCGTATTTTCAAACACTTCAGATGCACTAAAAAGTTTTATTGATAAATTCGAAACTAACAAAACACTCGCGAATGATACGAATTACAAGGCTTTTTCTGAAAACATATCTGCCGAATCAAATGTTTTCCTTTATAATGGTATCGCAAAATCAAAAAAATTATATAGTGCATTCATTAAAGAAGAATTTGTAAAAGAATTAGAACTAAAAGAAAAACTTCTTAAAAAATTTGAAGCCGTAGCAATTCAGTTTTCTTCAACTAACAAATTATTCTACAGCAATATTTATTTAAAATACAATCCTGAGCAAAAAAAAGAAACGAGTACATTGTGGGAAACAAAGCTCGAAGGGAGTATAAGCCAAAAGCCTTATTTGCTTTACAACCATATTACGAAAGCGAATGATGTATTTGTGCAGGACGATTCAAATAAAATTTACCTGATTAGCAATACAGGAAAAATTATATGGACCAAACAATTGCCTGAAAAAATAATGAGCGATGTTATTCAGGTTGATGCTTTAAAAAACGAAAAACTTCAAATACTATTCAACACGCGTTCTTTCATATACATGTTTGATAGAAACGGAAATGACATGAAAGGATTTCCAATCAAATTAAAAGCTCCTGCAACAAATTCCATAACGGTAACAGACTACGGAAAAACGAGTGATTACCGTATTTTTATCGCTACAGAAAACAAACGGATCGTTTGTTATAAAATTAATGGTGAGCAATTAACGACATTTAAATTTGACAAAACAAGCGAGCAAATTTTTATGCCTCTTCAATATTTCAAAGCAAATAATAAAGATCATTTGTGCGCAATAGATATAAAAGGGAATATCTATATTCTTGACAGACAAGGCCAAATTAGGATAAAACTAAAGGAGCAAATGGAACATGGCATTCGTAATTTTTACATTGAAACAGGAAAAGATTATTCTAAATCGTATTTAATCGCAGCAGATACGCTCGGCAATATTATAAAACTAAGTCTTACCGATCAAAAGGAAAGTATCAAAATTCAAGACTTTGAAACATCCCCTTATTTTGATTTGAAAGACATCAATAATGACAAATCAAAAGAATATATTTTTATCTCGCGAAGCGAATTGAAAGTGTTTTCTCAGGATAAAACACTACTATTCAAATATGAATTTCCAACAAATATTTCACAGGCTTCTTCGTTTTTCAATTTCCCGGATGGCAGTAAAAAAATAGGCGTGGTTTCGGATGAATCCAATGAAATTTTTCTGTTCAATGAAAATGGATCACTATTCAATAACTTTCCATTGAATGGTAAAACAACCTTTAGCATTGGTGACATCAACAATGATGGAAACTATAATTTAGTAACAGGAAGTTCAGAAAACTCCATTTTCGTTTATCAATTAAAGTAGTTTTTGTTCTAAAAAAACGCTATATTTATTCCATAAATTATAACCCCTACTTAATGAGAAAAATTATACTTTTAGCAGCGGCTGCTTTAATGCTTAGCTTGCCATCATTTGCTCAGGATTTTCTTGGATACATAAACAGTAACTATTCAGGAGTTACAGGAACTGATCTTAATCCTGCCAACGTTGTTGACAGTAGATACAAAGTTGACATTACTTTGACTGGATTTAGTTTAAGCGCATACAATAACTATGTAGGATTAAAAAAATCTGCATTAAAGCATAATGGCAAGTTGTTTGATTTCAACGATGCAAATTATACGGCATTTGCCGATACTTCTTTTAATGATAACTATCTTACAAAAAGAGAAAACAATGTCATCAAATCGGCTTATTTATCAAATCAGATTTACGGGCCTTCTTTTTTGGTTTCTATAAATAAGAAAAATGCTTTCGCAATAAAATCGAAAATGCGAACACTTTTAAATGTAGATGGAATAGAAAAGGAATTAGCGACATTAATATACAATGACCTAGATTATCAATCTTTGTGGAATACACAATTAAGCAATCAGAATTTAAGTATTCAAGCAATGACCTGGGCTGAATATGCGGCTACATATGGGCATGTATTTAAGGATGAAGGAAAACATTTTTTTAAAGCTGGACTTTCCGTAAAATATTTACAGGGAATTCAGGCTGCATATATGCAGGTTAAAAATCTTGACTACAACTTTACAAATGATACGACACTTTCATTATTTCATTCTGAAGTAAGTTATGGCCACTCAACAAATTTTGAAGTTAACGAACAAAACATAGCTTTTAAACAAAGTGCAAAAGCGTCTTTAGGATTAGATATTGGATTGGTTTACGAATGGCGTCCAGATTATGAAAAATTCAAATACGACATGGATGGCGAAACAGGACTTTCGAGAAGAGATCAGAACAAATACAAATTGAGGGTTGGTGTTTCCGTTGTAGATATAGGATATGTGAAATTTAAAAAAGGGCAATACAGTCACAACTTCACTGCAGATATTAATTATTGGAACTTACATGATTTTGATAATACCGGAAGTGTTGAACAATTTGATAGCACACTCAAGGCTAACTTTGTTATGGAAGATGGTGATCAGTATTTTAAAATGAATCTACCGCTTGCTATCAGTGCACAAATTGATTACAATATCTACAAAGACTTTTACATCAATTTTACACCGTATTGGTCGCCTTTGCAAAAGGATAATAAGGAAAAGGTTCATGAAATCACCACGTTTAGTTTAACTCCCCGCTGGGATCACAAATGGTTTGGCGTATTTGCTCCTTTCTCATACGACAATACTGGCAATTTCAAAGCAGGTTTAGCGTTACGTATGGGGCCTATTATTATGGGAACAAACAGCTTAGGTCCATGGGTTTCAGGAAATGACATTTATGGCGTGGATATGTATGCGATGTTGAAAATTCCGATCATGTACAATAAGCCAAAAGATAAAGACAAAGATAAAATATCTGATAAAAAAGATAAGTGCAAGGAAGTGCCGGGAACATGGGAATTTCTTGGCTGCCCAGATCGTGATGGTGATCATATTCAAGACAAAGAGGATGCTTGTCCGGATGAACCAGGAACAGCTGAATTTGCAGGTTGTCCTGATCGTGATGGCGACAAAATCATCGACAAACAAGATGCTTGTCCGGATGATGCAGGCCTCGCTGAATTCAATGGTTGCCCTGATAAAGATGGAGACAAAATTATGGACAAAGAAGATGATTGTCCGAATGAAGCAGGATTACCTCAATTCAGAGGTTGTCCGGACAGAGATGGGGATGGCGTAATGGACAAAACAGATGAATGCCCAGACAAACCAGGTCCTGCATCAAACAATGGATGTCCGGAAGTAAAATTAATTTTAATCGACACACAGGGCACTTCCTTACGATCGGCAATTCAAGCAAAAGACGGAAGCTTTAGTTTTGATGAACTTCCTGCTGATGATCTAGTGATCTTTAATTTAGTAGGTGAAAATACAGAAGTAATAATGGAAGCGAAAGTAATGGTTGGAGGTATCGCTAAAAAAGCGATAAGAGATAAAAAAGATAATTATTTAAGATTCATCGTATTAAAACCAGAAGTAACTAATTTAAAACCGGAAGAAAATAAGGATGTTGCGATTAAATTAAATCAGGAAGAAGCTGAAGTATTGAAAAAAGCTTTTGATAATCTTGAATTTGCTATAGCAAAAGATATTATCAAAACGGAATCATTGATTTCTCTTGACGAATTGGCTGCATTAATGAAGAAAAAAACAAACTGGAGATTAAAAATATCGGGGCATACAGATAACCAAGGTGATAAAGCAAAAAATCTGAAGCTGTCTGAAAAACGTGCAAAAGCGATCCAATCTTATTTGGAAAGCAAAGGCATTGCTGCAGAAAGATTTAAAACAGAATGGTTTGGCTCCAAAAAACCAATTGCAGATAATAAAACCGAAGCTGGTCGTCAAAAAAACAGACGTGTAGAAATGGTTATTATCGAATAAGGAAATTTTAATTCATGGATGAAAATATTATTCGTTTCGTTTTTTTATAATTGTTTATAAAACAAGAAAGCGCTGTTTTAAATCACTGATATTTTAAATAATCCAACATTAGAAAAATGAAATTACATGTAATAAACACAGGAAACTTTAAATTAGACGGAGGTGCAATGTTTGGTGTTGTTCCGAAAGCTATGTGGAATAAGACGAATCCGGCTGATGAAAACAATATGTGTAACTGGAGCATGCGCTGTTTGTTAATTGAAGATGGGAAACGATTGATATTAGTTGACAATGGAATTGGCAATAAACAAGATGCAAAATTTTACAGTCATTATTTTTTAAATGGAAACGATACGTTGGAAAGCTCATTAAAAACAATAGGTTTTAGTACAGATGATATAACAGATATGTTTTTAACGCATTTACATTTTGATCATTGCGGCGGAAGTATAAAGTACAATCACGACAAAACAGGATTCGAAACAACCTTTAAAAATGCAACCTACTGGAGTAATGCAGAACACTGGGAATGGGCTACAAAACCAAATAATAGAGAAAAAGCAAGCTTCCTGAAAGAAAATATTCTCCCTATTCAGGAAAGCGGACAATTGAAATTTATTGAAAATGAAAACAGCAAACTGTTGGGAGAAAACATTTCTCTTGCTTATATGCACGGACATACTGATGCAATGATGATTCCACAAATAAAATACAAAAACAAAACAGTTGCTTTTATGGCCGATTTATTACCTTCTATTGGTCATATTCCTTTGCCTTACGTTATGGGATATGATACGCGACCATTACTTACTATGACAGAAAAAGAAAAATTTCTGAATCGCGCGGCTGATGAGGAATATATTTTATTTCTTGAACACGACTCTATCAATCAATGCTGCACCGTTCATCATACAGAGAAAGGTGTACGCTTAAAAGATACATTTTCCTTTGAAGAATATTTCGGAAAATAAAAAAACACCCTTCCTAAATAAAAGGAAGGGTATTAAAATTAAAACTCAATTTTCAATTCTTTTTGTAACAAACCATCCGCATTCAATCTGGCATAGTAGGTGCCTTGTGGAAGATCTTTTGTGCGGAAGCTGAAATAGTGCTTGTACACTCCTTTATCGCTATCTAAATTTTTGAAGATCAATTGCACCACTTCGCCGCTTTCATTATAAATTGCAAGTGTTGAATGACAGGTTTGCAACAACGTATAATCTAAAACACCATCAATCGTAACAGCTCTTCCCATAGCAGTTCCGTCGTTTCCACTTCTATATGAAATTTCATACGTTGGAATTGATCTCCCTGTAAGTTTTGATGCAAATGCTCTTAGCATAGTATTCACTTCTTTGTCATCATCATGAATACTTCCAATTGAATTATTATCTGAAATCACCCAAACTGACTGCTGAGCAGAATAATTTGAATAATATTTATTTTTATCAATAAATCTAGCCATCTTTATCAAATTACTGTCGGCCATATATCCAACAGAATAAGCAAAACTAGCAGTTGGTGCGCCTTTATGCGCCTGACAACACATCCCAAACACGTTGATTGTTTTAGGCTGATTTGCATTTACAAAAAACTCCTGCTCCCTTGTCACCAAAATATCTTGTTCGTTCTGATGTTTTGAATCTAATTTTCGACCAGCTTCAATTTTTAAATTCAATTTTCTGTTGGTTAAATTCTGAACTTTCATTTCAATGACATCTCCAGTATAACCACCTTTACTCTTTATGGTCAACTTTATAAAACCTTTTTTTGCAGCCTCTTCTACAGATAAAATTGAATTTGAAAAAACAGGTAATTCTGTAACACTAAAAACAACTAAAAGAAAATTAATAGAACAAAATGATTTCATTTGGACCTCCTTTTTTTAAGAACTTTATCTTATAACGGATAACCAGGAATAAGATACATAAGAAATTAAAAAAAAATTATGGATGTGTGGGATTAAAATAAATTCCAAACCCTTTCTTGAAATCCTACAAAAATACCATCATCACGAATTTGGATTGGATAAGGCTGAACATAATCACCCAAACCACTTTTAGCACGGCCGGTTTTTAGATCGAAATGATAACGGTGCATCGGACAAACAACTGTTCCTTGTTCAGTACAAAAACCATTTCCCAATGATGCACCATTATGAGGACACTTGTCGTTTACTGCAAAAAAACCTTCTATAGTATGGGCAACACATATTTTTTTCTTTCCAACTTTAATTGAGGAAACACATCCTATTGCTATTTGATTCGTTGCAGCAGTATAAGAATCAAACAGTTTTATCCAAGTGATTTTTTTTTTGAAAAACATCAATTTTATGTTCCGATTACAAATAGATCATTCGCTAAAGGTAGCATTTTCCAATTCCAAACAGTCGAATTTTAAACACAAGTGAGCCCCTCCCCCAACTGATAAAAAGCATAGAGCAACACAAACAAATATAAAATCTAACTTGGTTAAATTAATTATTACTCAGAAAGTTTAAAATATTTTTTTCCACACGCTCTATTACATTTGTCGCGTCTGCCTTCATAAATTTTTCACCAACAATATTTTCATACAATTCAATGTATCTTTCAGAAATAGATGCAATAATTTCGGGGGTCATTTCAGGCACACGCTGACCATCCTTCCCTTGAAAACCATTCTCCATCAACCATTCACGAACGAACTCTTTTGATAATTGTTTTTGGGTTCCACCATTTGCTTGTCTTTCAGAATAACCTTCTTTATAAAAATACCTCGATGAATCAGGCGTATGAATTTCATCTATCAAATAAATAACTCCGTCTTTTTTACCAAATTCATATTTTGTATCTACCAATATCAATCCCATTTTTTCAGCCATTTCTGTTCCGCGGTGAAATATTGCACGCGTATATTTCTCTAATTGCTCATAATCCTCTTTTGAAACAATTCCTTGTTTTAAAATCTCTTCTTTAGAAATGTCTTCATCGTGTCCAACAGATGCTTTAGTTGTTGGTGTAATGATCGGTTCAGGAAATTTATCATTCTCTTTCATTCCTTCTGGCATGGTTACACCACACAAAATTCTTTTTCCAGATTTGTATTCGCGCCAAGCATGTCCCGATAAATAACCACGAATAACCATTTCCACTTTGAATGGTTCACAAAACAAACCAACCGTTACCATTGGATCAGGCACAGCAATCACCCAATTCGGTAAAATATCTTCTGTTGCTTTTAAAAATTTTGCAGCAATCTGGTTCAACACTTGTCCTTTGTAGGGAATACCCTTTGGAAGAACCACATCAAAAGCAGAAATACGATCGCTCACGATCATAATCAATTGTTTATCTTCAATATTATATACATCACGAACCTTTCCTTTATAAAAACTTTTTTGCTTGGTAAAATTAAATTTTGTTTCTGTTATTGCTTCCATTTTTTTAATAGTTTAATAGTTATCTTTTATTGATATTTAGTTCTAATTATAATTATTTTTTCTGGTCGTACTCTTCAACAATTCGTTTTACCAATTTATGACGAATTACATCTGTACCATCCAATTCGACAAAAACAATACCTTCAACATTTTTCAAAAGCCTTATCGCTTGTGGCAAACCCGATGGCTGATGCTTTGGTAAATCTATTTGTGTAATGTCTCCTGTGATCACAAATTTAGCAGAGGAGCCCATTCGGGTTAAAAACATTTTCAATTGACCTTCCGTTGCATTTTGAGCTTCATCCAAAATCACAAATGCATTGTCCAATGTTCGTCCACGCATAAATGCCAAGGGTGCAATTTGAATCACTCGATTTTCAAGATAGTAGCTTAGTTTTTCGGGGGCAATCATATCACCCAATGCATCGTATAGTGGCTGTAAATAGGGGTCCAGTTTTTCTTTTAGATCTCCAGGTAAAAATCCTAAATTTTCCCCGGCTTCCACCGCAGGTCTCGTAAGTATTATTTTTTTTACTTCCTTATTCTTTAATGCACTTACAGCTAATGCTACTGCTGTATATGTTTTTCCCGTACCAGCAGGTCCTATTGCAAAAAGCATATCATTACTAGCAATAGCATCAACCATTTTACGTTGATTTTCGGTACGCGCTTTTATGATCAATCCGCTATTCCCAAAAACAATCACTTCCTCTGCCTCTGCTATATTCGTTCCTGATTTTTTTTTTGAACTCCCGTTTAGTATTTGTTCAATTGCATTTTCAGTAAGATTTCCAAAGCGATTATAGTAAGCAATCAATATGTTGATCACCATTTCCAGTTGATTCAATTCTTCATCCTCGCCACTTGCTTTTATTGTTTCACCTCTTGCTACGATCTTTAATTTTGGAAATCGCTTTTTGATCAACTCCAGTTTAGAGTCGTTCACACCATAAAGATTCACTGGTGCTATATCTTCCAAAATTATCTGCTTTTCACTCACGCTAAGGATAGAATAAAATTAAAAACTTTGATTTTTTTTCTTCGAAAGCACGAAAATAACATATTTTTGTGTATTCTTAGGGTAAAACAGAAACCGAAAAAATCAGAATTTACTAACAAATGGCAATCATCACTCTTACAACAGATTTAGGAATGAAGGACCATTATGTCAGTGCAATTAAAGGCATCATTCTAAGCAAACAATCGGATGCCACAATCATCGATATTTCTCATCAAATTCCAACATTTAATATACAAGATGCGGCCTATATTATTAAAAATGCATACCCAAACTTCCCAAAATCCAGTATTCATATAATTGGAATTAAGGCCGAACAAACAAAGCAATCGTCGCATGTAATTGTATTTTCAGACGGACATTTTTTTATTGGTGCCGACAATGGTATTTTTTCTTTTTTGGAAACACCTATTGAAAAGATTATCGAACTACCTACAAACTTTTCTACATTTCCTACTCGCGATATTTTTGCAATAGCTGCAAGTGAATTGGCTAAAGGTGCACAAATGGAGCAACTCGGGCAAGTAAAAGAAAACCTATTAGAACGCATGCCATTTAGGGCGGCGTCAATGGGCGATATGATTAGAGGAACTGTTGAGTATATCGATTCTTTTGGAAACGTTATGTGCAATATTTCCAAAACATTGTTTGAACAAGTTGGAAAAGGAAAAGAATTTAAAATTGAATTTGCAAGGTATGAAATAGGTAAAATTAGTAAGAACTATAATGACGTTCCCGAAGGAGAGATACTTGCCTTATTTAATGCAGCGTATCAACTAGAAATAGCTATGAATAAAGACAAAGCAAACAGCATGCTTAATTTAAAACTGAACGATTCTATAACCATCCGCTTTCTATGATTATCCGCATCGTTAAAATGACCTTCCAGCTAGAAAAGGTAGATGAATTCATCCACCTCTTTAATGAATCAAAAGAGCTAATTCGGAGCATGTCTGGATGTAAACACCTCGAACTATTGAATGACATTCAAGCGAAGGAAGTATATTTTACATACAGTTATTGGAACTCCGAAAACGATTTAAATAACTATCGTAACTCCGAAGTTTTCGCGAAAGTTTGGTCTGAAACAAAAGTATTGTTCAGTGCAAAACCAGAAGCGTGGAGCGTTGAACAAAAGATTGTGTTATAATATTAAACACCTTCACTCAACTCTAACCATCTGAGCGACTTTTCATCCAAGCGAGAAATTATTTCTCCGATTTGTTCACTCCATTTCACAACATCATCATGATTATCAGTACTTGAATTAAGAAGTGCTGTGATCTTATTTTTCTGCTCTTCTAAATTTGCAATATCTTTCTCTAGTTGCTCGTATTCAAGCTTTTCTTTAAAGCTAAATTTCTTTTTAGAAAAGGCAGTTTCAGCAACATTTTTTTCAATGATTGCCTCTGGAGCTATTTTATTTTCAACAACAGTTTCTTGTCCTGACTTAGCAGCCTGCTTATCTTCTGCTTCTTTCTTATCTCGGTACTCCGTATAATTCCCAGGAAAATCGCGCAGCACACCCGCTCCTTCAAACACAAACAAGTGATCCACCATCTTATCCATAAAGTAACGGTCGTGGGTTACAATCAATACGCAACCCTGAAAATTGGTGAGAAAATCCTCCAGAACACTCAGCGTCACAATATCCAAATCGTTGGTGGGCTCATCAAGAATTAAGAAATTCGGATTCTTAATAAGAATGGTCATTAAATACAATCGTCTGCGTTCGCCTCCACTCAGCTTCGAAACCATGCTGTATTGTACTTCTGGAGGGAACAAAAATTTAGTCAACAAACCAGAAGCAGATAATTTAGAGCCATCTGCAAGTGGAATAAACTCTGCAATATCCTTCACCACTTCAATTACACGCTTATCTTCCGTCTGCTTCAAGCCTTCCTGCGAGTAGTAACCAAAGACCATTGTTTCACCCGTCTGAATCTCTCCGGAGTCAGGAGTTTCCAAACCCATAATCATATTTAAAAAAGTAGATTTCCCTACTCCATTTTTTCCGATCACACCTATTTTTTCTCCCTTTTTAAAAATATATGAAAAATCGTTTACAATTTTCGTCTCCCCAAATGCCTTTTTTATATTTTTAAATTCAAGTATCTTCCCACCTATCCGACTCATCTTCACGCCCAACTCCAATTTCGTTTCAGTTTTTCCGCTGAAGGCTTTATCCTTTGTATCCTCAAATGCGTTTAATCGCGATTTTGATTTTGTTCCCCTTGCCTTGGGCATTTTTCTAACCCATTCTAATTCTCTCCGGAATAAGTTTTTAGCCTTATCTATCTCACTTCCTTCTATAGCTTCACGTTCGGCCTTTTTCTCAACATAATATTGAAAGTCACCTCTGTAATGATGCAGTTTTCCGTCATCAATTTCAATGATTTCGTTACAGATACGATCCAAAAAATAACGGTCATGCGTTACTAATAATAAAGTCATGTCTCTTGAAACCAAATAATTTTCAAGCCATTCGATCATCTCTACATCCAGATGATTGGTCGGTTCATCCAAAATCAAAAGATGCGGCTCATCAATTAAAACTTTTGCCAAGGCCACGCGTTTTTTTTGACCACCGGACAACATGCCGATTTGTTTATCTAAAAAAGCAATTTTTAACCGTTGTAATACTTCTTGCACTTTTGCTTCGAAACCCCATGCTTCTAGCTTATCCATCTGAGCACTGCTAGCTTCAAGCTTTGCAGACGTTTCATCAGTATACTCTTTTTCAAATGCAGTAAGGGCTTCTTCATAAGCTCTAACTGCATTCAACATGGGATTATTGGTATTGTATATGGCCTCCAATACCGTATCATTTTCGTTAAATATTGGATTTTGATCAAGGTAGGTCACAACAATATCTTTACGAAAAGTAACACTACCTTCATCGGCAATCTCTTTTCCGACAAGGATTTTCAGAAGTGTTGATTTTCCGGCACCATTTTTAGCGATCAATGCAATACGATCACCTTGGTTTAATCCGAAACTAATTTTATTGAATAATGGTTTTAGTCCAAATGATTTGGAAACTGATTCTACTGATAAATAATTCACTGTAATTGACCCAATTAAAATTCTAAATTTATTTTTAGAAGGCGCAAAGGTAGTTATAAATTTGGGGAATTATTATTTTTAACGTAGGTATAATTCACCACCGTTTCGTTTGATGGCTCATCTTCATCGGGCAGAAACGATTGATCACCCCGCACATCAATTTTTTCGTTCTCTAGATCATCACCCAAATCATATATGCGAGGAGGAGGACCTTCTTTTCTGAAATTATATGCTGTTAATAATCCGGCTAACGAACCAAGCAAATGGGATTCCCAGGAAACACCCTTCTGAAAAGGAAGAATACCCCAAACAGCGCCACCGTATAAAAATGTTACAAATAATGAAAGTGCGAGCAGTCGTGTATCTTTTCTGAAGATTCCACTGAAAAACAAAAAGGTAATAAATCCATAAATAATTCCACTAGCACCTATGTGATATGAATTTCTACCTGCTGCCCACACCCATATACCTGTCATCAAATACACCCAAAAGAAAACATTAAATGCGATCGATCTATAAAAAAAGAAAATGATTGGCCCAAGTACCAACAAAGGAAGCGTATTGGAAATCAAATGAGGGAAATCGGCGTGCAATAAAGGAGCAGTTAATATTCCGAGAGAACCATATATTGTTCTTGGATATAAACCATACCAGGACAAATTTATATTTTCTAAAACTTCAAATAGTTTTATACCCCACAATATAATCACAAACAAAGTCGGATAAACGAAACTAAAAAGTAATTTGGATTGAGTGTTTCTCATAAAAAATAATTCCTGCTGTTTCAGTCAATGTTTATACCAAAGATAATAAATGACAGAAAGACATCATTTGCTTTTATTAATGTATATATTTACATTTGTTTATTCAAATAATGAAAAAAATTCTCCCACTATTTTTACTCTGCATATTCCTGTTTAACACAGTGGGATACTACATTGTTTTTAAAGTAGCGCAAGTTGAAGCGAGAAAAGAAATAAAATCTAAAATAGAACAGGGATTGTCCCTTGATGAACTAACTGAAATCAAGATCGACAACCAAAACCTTAAAAATATCCAATGGATCAAAAAGGATAAAGAGTTTTATCACAACAATGAACTTTTTGACATTGTAAAAATTCATTCAAACAGTACCTCAACTACATTTTACTGTATTACCGATGAAAAGGAACATGAATTATTCTCAAATCTAGACGAACACATCACTACTTTTATTTCAGGTGAAAAGAAAAATGATTCACATTCAAAAAAGCTTGCAGAACACGTTGTAAAAATATACTTCAATCATACATTTTCCTTTCAGTTTCAAGATAGCATCAGCAAATGTACCTTTGCAACTTTTCAACTAAACTATCTTTCAGAATCGCCCAAAACATGCTCTCCGCCTCCTGAGTTCGTTTAATTTCATTTGAAATCAAAATCTCAAAGCCCTGTCCAAAAAGGACTCGGGAGCTTTTTGACCATTTAATATTCGGGATTCTTAGTTAAGCAACAACAAAGACAGCTTGCCGCTATTCTTTGTTTTGTGGCTTATGACAAAATAATTCTGAATATATTGGAATTGTTATTAAACAAGATATTTAATCATTTTAATCAAAAATAAATAATGAATAAGAAACTACTTTCATCCATATTGGGTGTCATTGCAATTAGCAATATGATTGCACAAATAAACCCTCAAACAGATACGATACTAAACAAGTTAATCAATTTAAACGAAGTTGTTTTTTCTGCCAATAAAGCAGAAGAAAAAAAATCGGATGTCCCCTATTCTATAGATATTATAAAAGCGAAAGAACTGGAACTTTCAAATCCACAAACAACAGCTGATATGCTTTCAAATACCGGAAATATTATGGTTCAAAAAAGTCAGGGTGGCGGAGGAAGTCCAATAATAAGAGGATTTGAAGCAAATAGAGTATTAATTGTGGTGGACGGTGTAAGAATGAACAATGCAATATACAGAGCTGGACACTTGCAGGATGTAATCACAATAGACAATGCCATGCTCGACAGAACAGAAATTATCTATGGTCCATCATCCGTAATCTATGGTAGCGATGCGCTTGGAGGCGTGATGCATTTTTACACAAAAAATCCATTGTTCGGAGATGAAAAAATGAATTTAAAATTAAATTCGAACTTACGTTATTCAAGTGCGAATCAAGAAAAGACAGGACACCTTGATTTTAATTTGGGATTCAAAAAAATTGCATCTCTAACCAGCGTTACCTATAGCGATTTCGATGATCTCCGAACAGGTTATTCACGTAATCCAGACCCTTCTTTTGGAAGATGCGAATATTATGTCGGACAGAATAGTTCAGGAACGGCCGATAGTATGATTAAAAATTCGAATACAAACATCCAAAAAAGAAGCGGCTATTCACAAGTTGATTTTATGGAAAAACTCTTGTTTAAAGCAACTGATAAAATAAATATCGGACTAAACCTTCAATACTCAACATCATCGGAAATAAATCGTTACGACCGCTTAACAGATGCCGGGAGCGGAGGAAATCTGAAGTTTGCTGAAAATGGATACGGCCCTCAAAACCGTATGTTGCTCTCCCTATTTGCGACAATAAAGTCTACCAGCAAATTAGCTGACAATATCAGAATCACGGCAGCGTATCAGGACATCACGCAAGAGCGTTTCAACAGAAAATTCAGTACTGATTATTCAAGTGGCAGCGGAAACAAAACAGTAAATACCGAAAAGGTGAAGGTGTCTTCTCTCAACGCTGATTTTAGAAAACAAATCAAAGAAAAAAATGAACTAAGTTATGGCGCTGAGATTGTTGGCAACTCTGTAATTTCGACCGCTACGAAAATAAATATTTATTCGAGCGCTCAAGTTACACCAGCGGATACACGTTATCCGAATGCCGGTAGTCAAACAATGAACATCGGTGCATATGTAACAGACAGCTGGGAAATCAACGAAAAATTCATATTATCAGAAGGAGTAAGATTTTCTTATAATACTTTAACGTCCAAATTTGATACGGCCGCAGCAGTTTCTAATTTTCAATTCCCTTATACATCTATTAAACAAAAGAATAGTGCTCTTAGTGGAAACATCGGATTAATTTTTACGCCTGAGAAGAATATCCGCTTCACGTTGTTAGGATCTTCTGGTTTCAGATCACCCAATGTAGATGACATGAGCAAAGTTTACGAATCTGCAGGAGCAGTTGTACCTGCAGGAAGCACAGTTTCAAAACCTGGCCAAATTATAGTTCCAAATTCTGAATTAAAACCTGAATATGCCTATAATATTGAAGGAGGTTTATCGACCACGATCTTGGATGGTAAAATTAAACTGGAAGCGACTTACAATTATACATTATTGAATAATGCGATTGTGACGAAGGCATTCCAATATGAGGGAAAAGATTCCTTATTATTCAATGGTGAATTATTACAAGTTAAGGCTTCCCAGAATGTTGATGAGGCATATATCCAAGGGCTTTTCGGAGCAATCAGCGCTGACTTCACAGACAATGTCTCCTTTAGAACCAGCCTTACCTATACCTTAGGTCAATATAACCAGGAATTAACAGCTATAAATGGTGAGAAACACGATACAATTGTGCCAATGGATCATATCCCTCCCCTTTTCGGACAATCCAGCCTATTGTATCATTTCAAAAAATTTGAAAGTGAAATATATGTCCGCTACAGTGCTGCAAAAACAGGCAAAGATTACAGCTTAGGAACCGAAGACAATGAAGGATATTCAGCAGATCCTGTTGGCGGATATATGCCTAGCTGGGTTACTTTTAACATCAAGACAGCATACCATATTACAAAAAAAATTACAATTAATCTCGGTGTAGAAAACCTCTTTGATACTCATTACAGAATGTTTGCTTCGGGAATTAGTTCGGCAGGAAGAAATATAATGGGTGCAATAAGAATAAAATTGTAACCAGTCATCTATTTTAAATTTAAAAAGGAGCCTCAATGGCTCCTTTTTTATTATTTTCTTACCTAAAACACATCTAAAACGACCGTTTAATAAAAAAAACAACCATTCCAGAAAAAGCTTGTTTTTTTAAAATTTTACATTCGTAATATTGTTTTAAGAATTACAATTAATAAAATAACTAAATCATTACGATAATGAAAACAAATCTCTTCACTTGCCTTTTTTTAGGTTCTTTTTTTTACTTCGCGGGTAAAAATACAATTTCTGCCCAAGGTCAATACCAATGTGGAACGACACAGGCCCATCAACGACTTTATGAACAGCACCCTGAGCTGAAGCAAGCAGAAGCAGATTATAATGCCATACTTGATGAGCAAATAAAAGCAAAACAAGGAAACAGGTCGGCAGAGCAGGTTTACATTATTCCTATCGTATTTCATATCATCCACACCAATGGACCTGAAAACATTTCTGATGCGCAAATCATTGACCAGGTTGCTATTTTGAATCGCGACTTCCGCAAATTGAATGCTGATACTGCAGCAATTGTTGCTCCTTTTAAGGGATTAGCTGCTGATACCAAAATTGAATTCCGTTTAGCACAAGTTGATCCGAATGGAAATTGTACAAATGGAATCGACAGAATCTATTCACATAAAACAAACAAAGCAAATGACGAATCAAAGTTAAACCCTTGGCCACGTTCTAAATACTTAAATGTTTGGGTTGTCAAAACGATGGAAAGTGTTGAAACAGCAGGGTATGCGTATTATCCAGGTGCAACGCATCTTTGGTATATGGAACCAATTGACGGCATTATCATTAAACACGAATTCATTGGTAGTATCGGAACGGGTTCACTTACACCAACGGATACTGTTGAACGATCAAGAGCATTAACGCATGAAATTGGTCACTGGCTAAATTTACCTCACACATGGGGTTCAACCAATGAACCAGAGGTAGGTTGCGGAGACGATGGCGTGAATGACACACCAATAACTAAAGGTCGCCGTTCATGTGGAAACAGATATGATTACACATGTGACTCAAAAACACTTTCGGCAACATATTCATTCGGAGGCGTTACCACTACTTCTGGAACAACAGATCCAACGGCTGCTCCTGAAGCAGTCGATTCATCGATCACGTTTACAAGTGTAACAGCAAACGGTGTTTCTGCAAATTCAGCTTCAACCGGCATGTTTGAATTTTCTGATTGGGATAATGGTGGAGCTTCTATCAACGGAGATACAACTTATTCTTCGTTAACGGG
>CANIFU010000012.1 GCA_947466965.1 Bacteroidota bacterium | reverse complement strand
TCCAAAGAAATTGAAGACAAAAAAACATTGAACCGATTAACTTACAGTCAAAAGAAGGTTGGTTACTGATCCTTCAGTATCGCGATGATAAATATATGTAGGCAAATTTGTTTTGATCATCAGAACACCCGCAATTAGCACTCTGTCGAATAAATCTGAATCCTCTCCCAACAGAATATCATTAAATCCTTTTAAGGAATACAACAACTGCTTGTCAATAAAAAAAGTACCACCAATTTCACATTTGTCGATGTGGATCTGCTTTGTCGCATCAAAGCGATCTGGAACAAAAGGACTTCCAATAATTTTTAATCCACCTGATATAAATTGAACCCCAGGGTTTTCAATAATAATTTTTTTTCTGGATGCTAAATGTGTGGGTTCATACTCATCATCTGAATCCAAAAAAGTAAAGAACGTTCCTTTCGCATGCTGAATCCCAGTATTTTTTGATCCAGCAGCCCCTTTATTTTTCTGTTTCAGATATTTTATTTTTTTAAACTGATCCAAAAACGGACGCAATTCGGCATATGTATTATCCGTACTTCCGTCATCTACAACAATTGCTTCCCAATCGGTTTCGGTTTGCAAAACAAGTGAGTTTAGCGCCCTTGTTATAGTTGCCTTTCGATTATAGGTGGGTATGATCACAGAAAAAAATGGTGAATTTTCAACAATCAATTTTGTTTCAATTGAATTTGTTTCAACTTTTTTACTCATAAGGCTAAAATAGAATAACAATTAACAATGCCATTTGATTAAAAACAATCATTGAATTTAAGGTTGAACATCTAAAAGGCATTTATGTTTATTTTGAAACCATTTTGCTAGAAAAGAAATCCTATTCTTTTTTTCGAATTGCTATTCGCAACTAAAATAATTACTTGAATCAAGCATTATTTCATCAGATAACAACAGCTTTGATTTCGCAAACGTTGCGCGAAAATAGATGAATGTTCCCACAGTAAAAAATCTAAATTTATAGAATATGCACTTCAACCTTCTAATACTTATTTATAGTACTTTTGCATCTAATGTCGCGCTACGATTTTCCTATAAACGAAATAATTCCCCTTTTAAAAACAACTCTTGAAAAAGAGCCTGTAATTATTTTACAAGCACCTCCAGGTGCGGGGAAATCGACAGTGCTTCCCATTCAACTTTTGAATGAAAAGTGGTTGGGAGACAAAAAAATAATTATGCTCGAACCCCGACGATTAGCCACCCGCTCCGTAGCAAACCGAATGGCTTCTTTATTACATGAATCTATCGGAGAAACAATTGGTTACCGTATCCGCTTTGAAAATAAAATTTCTAAAAACACAAAAATAGAAGTCGTTACCGAAGGAATTTTAACACGCATGTTGCAAAATGACAATGCACTAGACAATGTCGGACTGATTATTTTTGATGAATTTCATGAACGAAGTTTAAATGCCGATCTGGCTCTTGCCTTGTGTTATCAAGTGCAACAAGTTTTACGAAACGATCTGCGTATTTTAATTATGTCTGCAACATTAGATGGTGCCAAACTTTCTTCATTGTTAAACAACGCTCCGATTTTAACTTCTGAAGGCAGACAATATCCGGTGAGTATTCAGTATTTAAATACGGACGATAAAATATACTTGCATTTGCGAATGGCAAACGCCATCAAAAAAGCGCTTCGGGAAAATAGTGGAGATATTCTTGCTTTCTTGCCTGGTGCCGGAGAAATTCTGAGGACACAACAAATGCTGGAAGAAGACAACGCTGAAATATGTGTGCAACCTTTGTATGGTGATCTATCACAACAGAAACAACAAGAAGCCATTCTGCCTCATCCACAAGGAAAACGGAAAGCAGTATTGGCAACTTCTATAGCGGAAACATCGCTGACAATAGAAGGCATTACAGTAGTAATCGATAGCGGTTTTGCTCGATCACCCCGTTTTGATATTCAAACAGGATTAACCCGATTAGAAACAATAAAAGTTACAAAAGATGCAGCCGACCAAAGAACTGGAAGAGCAGGAAGATTAGGTCCGGGAACTTGTTACAGACTCTGGAGCGAAGGTTCACACATCCATCTTATCTCCAATCGTAAACCGGAAATTTTAGAAGCTGATCTCGCACCTTTAATGTTAGAACTGGGTCAATGGGGCATTCAGAACATTAACGAATTACTTTGGTTAACACCTCCACCTGTTGCTGCTGTATCACAAGCAAAAGAATTATTGACTCAATTAGGTGCTTTACAAAATAATAAAATTACAGCTCGTGGAAAAGAGATGTTACAAATGCCCACTCATCCTCGTTTGGCACACATGCTCATTGAAGCGACACACTTTGAAAAAAATAACCCGAAAGAAAATTTCAAAGCACTCGCAACTGATATCGCATCAATATTAGAAGAACGTGATCCACTCTCAAAAGAAACAGGTGCCGATCTTTCTTTACGGATAGAATTGCTGCGGAAATTCAGAACAGGCGAAAGAGTAAATGCGGACAAAAAAGTACTTGACAGAATAGAACGTCTTGCACAATACTGGAGAAAACTCCTAAAAATAGAACCCGATAACAGCGCACCGGATGTTTTTAAAATCGGGAAACTCCTTGCTACCGCTTACCCTGAGCGTATTGCAAAGCGCATCGACAAAACGGGATTACGTTATCGTCTTGCAAATGGACGGATCGTAAAACTAAATGAAACGGATGCACTTGCTAAAGAAGAATGGCTGGCTGTTGCTCATCTGGACGCGGGAGCAAACGAAGGAAAGATCTTTTTAGCTGCCGCTTTCGATTCAAACGATCTTTTTGAACTCGCGGAAGAGCGGCAATCAGTTAGCTGGGACAAACAAAGAGGAATGGTGGTTGGTATCATTGAAAAACGGGTGGGTAATCTGATATTGGAAACCAAAGCATTAGAAAAGATCGATGATGCCCAACGTATCCAGGTCATTTGTAATGTGATTCGGGAAAACGGATTAAAGATCTTGAATTGGAGTGATACTCAGGAAGATCTTCAAGCACGTGTTTTAAGTTTACGCGCATGGCGGACAAACGACAACTGGCCGGATATTTCCAATGAGCATTTATTAGAAACCCTCGAAGAATGGCTTTCACCTTATCTTTTAAAGACAAACAAACTCACCGAATTACAGAAATTGGATTTTACACAGATCCTGCATTCTATTTTACCCTGGGAACTTTCACAGAGAATTGATAAACTTGCTCCTTCAAAAATGGAAGTGCCAACAGGATCTATGATCAAGCTAAACTATTTTAACGATGGCAGTAAAATAGAAATGGCGGTGCGTTTACAGGAAGTGTTCGGCTTGTTTGAAACACCAACGGTGAATGAAGGTATGAATAAAATAGTACTGCACCTGCTTTCACCTGGTTATAAACCTGTTCAGATTACACAGGATTTAAAAAGTTTTTGGAATAAAACATATTTTGAAGTTAGAAAAGATCTGCTTTCAAGATATCCAAAACATCACTGGCCCGAAAATCCCTTAACAGCAGAAGCCATGCGTGGACCCAAAAAAAGGAAATAGACAGTCGGCCATTCAAACCCTTTTTTGTATACGACTAATTAATAAAAAAGCAAAATCTAGTTTTTTTTAGGTGTTATTCTGTTCAACCGAATGATGTTTTAAAAAAATTAGTGTGAGGCAACCCTTTAAAACCTTTTACGTCATATTGCGTAAAAGGGAAATGTCTTTAGCTTATGAATTTCTCAATATATGAATGAAACCGACATCATTAAAGGTTGTTTAAGAAATGATCGTGCAAGCCAAAAGGTATTGTACGAAAATTTTTACAGTAAGATGTTAGGCATTTGTTTGCGCTACTCCAAAAGTAACGATGAGGCTAAAGATATTCTCCATGAAGGATTTATGAAAGTGTTTGAAAACTTAAAGAATTTCAAAGCAAATGGATCTTTTGAAGGCTGGATTAGACGAATAATGGTGAATACAGCCATTGATCATCTGAGAAAAAACAAACAGAATTATTTGATTGTTAGCACAGTTTACGCCAACGAAAAAGCAACAAGTGTTGCCGAGGAGATGGAAGACAATGAACTGGAGTTACGAATTGATAAAGAAGTAATTTTAAGAGCTGTTCAGGAATTAACCCCTGCTTACCGAACTGTTTTTAACTTATATGTGATTGAAGAACACACACACAAAGAAATTGCCGCACTGCTTGATATTAGTGAAGGAACATCTAAATCAAATTTGTCGAAAGCAAAATTTAATTTGAGAAAAAATTTAATGCATCATATTAAACCAACAGTAAATGGAAAACAACAACTCTCCCAGTAAACTCGATACTACCATAAAAGACACCTTAAGCAATTATGATGCTAAGCATGATTCCGGTGACTGGGCGCGGATGGAGCGGATGTTAGATGCTTCACCTACATCGATTGCTCCAAAAGGATCCTACAAGATTGCTTTAATTATTGGAGCAGTTGTTCTAGTTGGTGGATTTTTGATTTACAAGGGAATAAATTCTTCGAAAAAAACAGTTGAAACAACTGTTGCACCAATCGAAATGTCTATAGAAAAGACCACTGATTCAATTGCAACAACAATTTCCGCGGCTGCGTCGATAGTCGTTACAACACCAGAAGTAATAACTATAGTAACCGAATCGAAAACAAATGTAATTTCAGGTGATGTTAATACAAAATCGCTTCCTGAAAAAAGAAAAAAAGAAAAGAAACAAAATATATCCGCACAAGATACTGATTTTCCAAAAAATCAAAAGGTTACAGTTATGGGAAATGAACCCATTTTTGGTGACATGATCGATTCCTCAAAAGGTATTGTGCGGGAAACAAAAGAGAAAGAAAGCACAAAGAAAGCGGCAGTAAAAAAAGGAAGTAACAATATCGGATTAAGTGGACTATTGAATCTAAATGCGGATAGTATCCTTAAACAAAAAGAACTTTTGAAGAACGACACCTTGCAGAAATAAAAAAATATAACACAATATTTCTTAAAAAAATGCAGTTCAATTGAACTGCATTTTTTTATTACTATTCCCATAAATAATGATTTAAAACTATCCATTATTGGTCCGTTCATTTGGCATCACACCAAAAATATAGTGTGGGAGCTGGGCGTGTAAAGAGTCTATGAAAAGGATTAGAAGGGTGTGACTTTGCAATTACTAGTGAGCCAGTTATAAAAAATAAAAAGATATGATCTAGAATTGTGAAACGACAGCAGAGATTATGAATTCTTTTTGATCAATCAGACAATAAAAAAATAAATTCTCAGAGGCAACCATTCTTTCGCCCCCTCGTCTAAAAAATAAAGAATACACAAAATCGTGCCCATGAAAAAAAGCTATTTCATTATTTTTTTATTTTCTCTTAGCTTAACAACTTATAAGTCTGCATGGGCGCAAGATCCTGAATTCACACAATTTTATGCAAACCCACTTTATTTGAATCCTGCCCTAGCAGGTTCTAATATTTGTCCGCGTATAAACATTAACTACCGGAACCAATGGCCAGGTATTTCGGGCACCTATGTTACTACCAGTGCATCTTTTGACAGATATATATTTAGAATAAAAAGCGGGATTGGTTTATTAATTACAAATGATAATGCAGGTAACGGCACGTTAAAAACAACGAATGTAAGTGGCATCTATTCAAAACAAATTCCGATCAATAGAAATTTTTCAATCAATGCTGGATTTCAAGCAACATATGGCCAAAAATCAATCGACTGGAGTAAATTAACATTTGGAGATATGATTGATGAACGCAGAGGATTTGTAAAATACTCAGAAGAGATTCCGGGTAACGGAAAAAAATCTTATGTTGATTTTTCTGCTGGGGCAGTTGCTTTTAGCAAATACATTTTTATTGGTTTTGCGGCACATCATTTAACACAACCTGATGAAGGATTAATGGGCAATAGCAAATTACCAATTAAGTATACCGGTCATGCCGGAGCGATCATTCCTGTTGGTGATAAAAGCAATGAAATATCAATATCACCAAACATTTTGTACCAACAACAACAAGATTTCCGCCAATTGAACTTAGGAGTTTATATTACAAAGGGTGCATTGGTCGGAGGATTATGGTACAGAAATAGCGATTCGTTTATCATGTTAATTGGTATTCAACATGGCGTTTTTAAGGCCGGATATAGTTATGATATAACTATATCAAAGTTAACAAATGCTTCTGCTGGCTCACATGAATTATCCGTGGGAATGAATTTTTATTGTAAGAAACCACGACCAAAATACCGACCAGGTGTTTGTCCGAGTTTCTAGTAAACTTTTCCCTAACAAATTATATAAACGAAAATAGAGAACGTATACTAGAAAAAAGATATAGTTGAAGATGAATTGAAAAATGTAATTGAAAATTTAGAAATCCTGAAGTTAGAGAGCAGGATTTATAAAGACCGTAAGATGAATAAAAGGAAATAGAGATCCCACTTCATCTGAAAGTCGCCCCGACCATACATCGGGTTTTAGATGAGATGATTTAAAATCATTTCATTTAGTTTAGAGAGCAGAAAAGCTTCGCATTTGCGAGGCTTTTCTGTTTATGTAGGAATTATAAACAAGAATTAAAATGAGTGGCCCTTGGACTGAAACAAAATAAAAGGCTCAAAAAACGTAAACGATTTTTGAGCCTTTTGATTTAAACATTAATAAATAAGCTACAAACTCTGCAATGCTTTCTTAAAGCTCACCTTATCATCCACAATCTGCAAAAGCGCATCAATACTCACGCGATCTTGTGTCATTGTATCACGATGGCGAATGGTAACCGTGTTGTCTTCGAGTGTTTGATGATCAACTGTTATACAAAAAGGAGTCCCTATGGCATCTTGCCTGCGATAACGCTTTCCAATGGTGTCTTTTTCATCATACGTTGAAGCATGATCGAATTTTAAAAGATCTAAAATTTCTCTTGCTTTTTCAGGCAATCCATCTTTTTTTAATAAAGGTAAAATCGCCACTTTAATTGGAGCTAAAAATGCAGGGAGGTTTAATGCAGTGCGGATGGTTCCATCTTCCAACTTCTCTTCAACAAACGCTTTGCTCATCACTGCTAAAAATAAACGATCCAAGCCAACAGATGTTTCCACTACATAAGGTACATAATTTTGATTCAATTCAGGATCGAAGTATTGTAATTTTTTTCCAGAATGTTGTTCGTGTGCTTTTAAATCGAAATCGGTGCGAGAATGAATTCCTTCTAATTCCTTAAATCCGAAAGGGAAATTAAATTCAATATCACACGCTGCATTTGCATAATGTGCTAATTTAATATGATCGTGGAAACGGTAGTTCGTATCTCCGAAACCCAATGAATTATGCCATTTCATGCGAGTTGATTTCCAGTAGTTGTACCATTCCATTTCTGTACCCGGACGAACAAAAAATTGCATTTCCATTTGTTCGAACTCGCGCATACGGAAAATAAATTGACGCGCAACAATCTCGTTACGGAATGCTTTACCCGTTTGAGCAATCCCAAAAGGAATTTTCATCCTGCCTGATTTCTGCACATTCAAAAAGTTTACAAAGATCCCTTGTGCCGTTTCCGGACGTAAATAAATGGTATTCGAATCTTCACTCACAGCACCCATGGATGTGCTGAACATTAAGTTAAACTGGCGCACTTCAGTCCAGTTTTTTGAACCAGAGATCGGACAAACAATTTCACAATCGATGATGATCTGACGAACTGCTTCCAGATCATTTTTCTCTAAGGCATCTTTGAATTTTGCAAGGATAGCATCTGCCTTCACCTGATTTTCCAATACACGCGCATTGGTTGCTTTAAATTGAACTTCATCAAAAGCATCACCAAAACGCTCTTTCGCTTTGTCCACTTCTTTCTGGATCTTGCCTTCGATCTTCGCTACGTGATCTTCAATCAATACATCGGCACGGTAACGTTTTTTACTGTCTTTATTATCAATTAATGGATCGTTAAAAGCATCTATGTGTCCGGATGCTTTCCAAGTAGTAGGATGCATAAAAATTGCCGCGTCAATACCTACAATGTTTTCGTGCATTTGCACCATTGCTTTCCACCAATAGTCGCGCAAATTCTTTTTAAGCTCCGCTCCCATTTGTCCGTAATCATAAACAGCACTTAAGCCATCGTAAATTTCGGAGCTCTGAAAAATAAACCCATACTCTTTAGAGTGGGAAATAATGTTTTTAAAAATATCTTCTTGGTTTGCCATAATGGTTGTAAAAATAGGAAATTAATCAATTTGAAAATGTGAAAATGTGACAATTAGAAAGGTTGTATTAGAGGCTATTCTAATTAACAATTGGACAAATTAGCGAATTAAATAAGTACATTTGTTGACAAAAATTGACCCATTGACCATTTCCAAATTTCCAAATTAAAATGATAGCAATAAACAACACCATCGTTTCTGAACACTTATTAGAAAAAAAATTTGTGTGCGACCTCAATGCATGTAAAGGTGAATGTTGCGTTGCTGGTGATTCCGGAGCTCCTTTGGATGAAGAAGAAATCGCAATATTGGAAGATATCTGGGATGAGGTGAAACCCTATTTACCAAAAGATGGGGTGAAAGCAATTGAAAAACAAGGTGTATTTGTGATTGATGACGATGGAGATTATACAACACCTTTAGTAAAAGGAAAACATTGTGCTTTCACAATTTTTGATGATGGAATCGCTAAATGTGGCATTGAACAAGCATATTACGATAAAAAAATCTCTTGGAAAAAACCAATCTCTTGTCATTTATATCCTGTACGAATCAACAAATACAAGGATTACGAAGCAGTAAACTACCACAAATGGGAGATCTGCAAACCTGCTTGTGAGTGTGGTGTCAAATTAGACGTGCCTGTCTACAAATTCTTGAAAGAGCCACTTATCCGTAAATACGGAAAGGATTGGTACAAACAATTGGAGTTAGCCGATAAGCTGAGGAAATAATTTTCGATCGTCGCTCCCAATAATTCAGATTAAAATTTCAAAGCCGACTTTTTATACTTTGCCATATCCCCTATACTCATTATTGAATGGACTTTCAGCTGTCGCATACCCGAAACACCAGTATTTGTAATTGTACATTTTCCCGATACTGCAAATTTTTTGTGCTTTAATTTTCAGTTTTTTTCACATCAATCTTAAAATGCTGTCTTTTAATACATTGGTAAATTCTTAACATTGGAGTGTTTATTTCGCGTGTTTATAACTTCGATAAAATGTTAATTCAATACACTTGACACAACACTTTTTTTTGCCAAAATTTGTACACCTTTAACCCAATAAGCAATACTTTACTAATTAGCTCAAAAAGAAAGATTTAGCCTTTCAGGGACGTTTTTCCCTCTAATTTTAAAAGTAGAATCGGCCAAAGTGTTGAATTACAGAATATTAAAAGAGCAACAAGAAATTAAACTATGAATGAAGAACCAATTCTAAAAGAGAACAAAGACAGGTTTGTACTTTTTCCGATTAAACATAATAATATATGGGAAATGTACAAAAAGGCAGAAGCAAGCTTTTGGACTGCTGAAGAGATTGACTTAAACCCGGATCTTCAGGATTGGGATAATAAGTTAAATGATGATGAGAAACATTTCATCAAACATGTTCTTGCTTTTTTTGCTGCTAGCGATGGTATCGTAAATGAAAATCTTGCAGTAAACTTCATGAACGAGGTGCAATACCCTGAAGCAAGATGCTTTTATGGATTCCAGATCATGATGGAAAACATTCATTCCGAAACGTATTCGTTATTAATTGATTCTTATATTAAAGATCCAAAAGAAAAAGACCGTCTTTTTCATTCTATAGATACACTGCCATGTGTTGGAAAGAAAGCTGAATGGGCTATTAAATGGATAGGAAATGGGACTTTCGCTGAAAGATTAATTGCTTTCGCTGCTGTAGAAGGCATCTTCTTTTCGGGAAGTTTCTGCTCCATCTTCTGGTTAAAAAAACGAGGATTGATGCCGGGATTAACCTTCTCGAACGAATTGATCTCTCGTGATGAAGGATTGCATTGCGATTTCGCTTGCCTTTTGTATGCTGAACTTACAAATCATTTACCGAAAGAACAAGTAACAGCTATTATCACCAATGCCGTAGAAATTGAAAAGGAATTTGTTTCTGATGCCTTGCCCGTTCGATTGATCGGGATGAACGCAGATATGATGTGTCAATACATTGAATTTGTTGCCGATAGATTATTAGTGGCTCTTGGATGCGACAAAGCATACAATGCAACAAACCCTTTCGACTTTATGGAACTTATCTCCTTACAAGGAAAAACAAATTTCTTCGAAAAACGTGTTGCCGAATATCAAAAATCCGGCGTAATGGGCAAAAAAGAAGACAATGTGTTTAAATTGGATGAAGATTTTTAACCCTTTGCTTTGGGAAAATTTGGAGCCAACTGAAAGGGCAAGAAGCTAAACAATGACGATTACAAGATTCGATTATTTGCCATGTGCGTAAACAAAGCAAATGATTAATTAAAAACAAAAAAACGCGTAAAAAAAATATTAACTAACCTACTCAACACTATTATTTATGTACGTAATCAAAAGAGACGGTAACCGCGAGTCAGTGAAATTTGATAAAGTAACAGCTCGTATCCAAAAACTTTGCTACGGTCTTGACCCCATACACGTTACTCCTATCAATGTTGCCATGAAGGTAATTGAAGGAATTTACGAAGGTGTGACTACCAGCGAACTGGATAACTTAGCCGCTGAAACGGCTGCTTCACTTACCACAAAACACCCCGACTATGCATTATTGGCGTCACGCATAGCTGTTTCCAACTTACACAAGAACACAAACAAATCGTTTTCAAAAACAATGGAAGCGTTGTATAATTATATTGACCCAAAGACCGGTAAGAAAGCTCCCTTAATTGCGGATGATGTTCATGAGATTATTCAGAAGAATGCGCAGGAACTTGATTCTACAATCATCTACGACCGCGATTTTGGGTACGATTATTTTGGTTTCAAAACATTGGAGCGCTCATACCTTTTAAAATTAAACGGACAAGTTGCTGAGCGTCCTCAACACATGGTAATGCGTGTTGCCGTTGGTATCCACAAAGATGATATTGCTTCTGTTATCGAAACATACAACTTAATGTCTGAACGTTGGTTCACACATGCCACTCCTACATTATTTAATGCAGGTACGCCGAAACCTCAAATGTCTTCTTGCTTTTTATTAACAGTAAAAGATGATAGCATTGATGGAATCTATGATACATTAAAATCGTGTGCTAAAATTTCGCAAAGTGCCGGTGGAATTGGATTAAGTATTCATAACATTCGCGCTACAGGTTCTTATATTCGCGGCACAAACGGCACCTCAAATGGTATCGTTCCTATGTTACGTGTATTCAATGATACAGCTCGTTATGTGGATCAAGGGGGCGGAAAACGCAAAGGTTCTTTCGCTATTTATTTAGAGCCTTGGCATGCTGATATCTATGAATTCTTAGATCTTCGTAAAAACACAGGAAAAGAAGAAGCACGTGCGCGTGATTTGTTTACAGCAATGTGGACACCCGATCTATTCATGAAACGTGTTGAAGAAAACAGTACATGGTCTTTATTCTGCCCGAATGAAGCTCCTGGATTAGCGGATTGTTGGGGTGCAGAATTTGAAGCGTTATATACGGGTTACGAAAAAGAAGGCAAAGCACGCAAAACAATTCAGGCACGGGAACTTTGGGCAGCAATCATCGATTCACAAATCGAAACAGGTAATCCTTACATGCTATACAAAGATGCTTGTAACGGGAAAAGCAATCAACAAAATTTGGGTACGATTAAGTCTTCAAACTTGTGTACCGAAATCATGGAATATACCTCTCCTGATGAGATTGCAGTTTGTAACCTTGCCTCCATCGCATTGCCACGCTTTGTGGAAGATGGAAAATTTGATCACCAACGATTATTCGACATCACATATGTAATCACAAAAAATTTAAATAAGATCATCGATCGCAATTATTACCCCGTTGCTGAAGCACGCAACTCGAACATGCGTCACCGTCCTATCGGTATTGGTGTTCAAGGATTAGCAGATGCATTCATTTTAATGCGTTTTCCATTCGATTCTCCTGAAGCTGTTCAATTGAACAAGGAAATTCACGAAACAATTTATTATGCAGCAATGACTGCTTCGAAAGACCTTGCAAAATTAGAGGGACCATACGAAACATTTGCAGGCTCCCCCGTATCAAAAGGTGTTTTCCAATTTGATATGTGGAATGTAACGCCTTCTTCCCGTTGGGAATGGGATATATTGAAAGAAGAAGTGAAAACCCACGGTGTTCGCAACTCTTTATTATTGGCGCCAATGCCTACTGCTTCTACTTCTCAGATCTTAGGTAACAACGAATGTTTTGAACCATATACATCAAACATCTATTCAAGAAGAGTATTGTCGGGAGAGTTTGTTATTGTAAACAAACACTTATTGAAAGACCTTGTAAAACTAGGAATCTGGAACGATTCATTGAAGAACAAGATCATCATTGCAAATGGATCGGTACAAAATATCGCTGAAATTCCTGAAAATGTAAAGGCATTGTACAAAACTGTTTGGGAAATTTCTCAAAAAGTAATTATCAATATGGCTGCAGATCGTGGCGCATATATCTGTCAGTCGCAATCATTAAACTTATTTGTTCAGGATGCAAATTTCGCGAAACTTTCTTCCATGCATTTCTACGGATGGAAAGCAGGATTAAAAACGGGAATGTATTACCTACGTACAAAAGCTGCGGCTGATGCAATTAAATTTACTGCAGATGCTGCTGCTGCGAAAGAAACTCCTGAAGGAATAGCTGTTGCTACTGCAGCAACTGAAGTGTTAGGCAATGAAGATGTTTTAGTAATGGAACGTCAACAACAAATCAGCGCTGAACGTCAAGCACTTTTAGAAGCTGAAGCTGAAAAAGCTGCACTCATGGCTGCTCAGATCACTTGTTCAATTGATAACAAGGATGACTGTGAGGCTTGTGGCAGTTAGTATTTAATATGTAATTATTAACACCGAACCCTCGCAACTTGCGGGGGTTCGGTGTTAAAGGGATTCAACATTTTATTGGAAATTCACACGAGCAGATAAAGAAAGACACACTAATAAATTTATTACAAGGATATTCTTAAAAAATGGAGAAAGAACAAAAAAATAATTTGAATGAAAAGGAAAATCTCCATCCACGCAACAAACATCGCGAACGTTATAATTTCCAGCTGCTAATTAAAAGCTGTCCGGAACTCTCCTCACATGTTTTTATAAACGAATACAATAATGAAACAATAAATTTTGCAGCACCTGAAAGCGTAAAGCTACTAAATAAAGCACTTTTAAAGCAATTCTATGGCATATCTAACTGGGATATTCCCAAAAATTATCTTTGTCCGCCAATACCCGGAAGAGCAGATTATATCCATTATATTGCTGATCTTTTGGCATCATGCAACGATGGAATCATTCCTAAAGGTAGTGCTGTAAAATGTCTTGATATTGGTGTTGGAGCAAACTGCGTTTATCCACTTATTGGCAACTCCGAGTATGGATGGAATTTCATTGGATCAGAGGTGGATAGAAATGCCTTTACTTCTGCAAAAAAAATAATTGAAACCAATAAACTTGACAACTATATTTCTATCCGTAAACAAAGCACTCCAGAAAATATTTTCAGGGGAATTATAAATACGGATGAAAGATTTGATGTAACCATTTGCAACCCCCCTTTTCATTCATCAACTGAAGAAGCAAATGAAGGCACAACAAGAAAACTAAAAAATTTAAATGCAGGAAAAAAAATGAACCCGATTCTAAATTTCGGTGGGCAAAGTACAGAACTTTGTTGCAAAGGAGGGGAACAAGAATTTATTTGTAAAATGATTCGTGAAAGTGCTCTCATTCCCACAGCCTGCTTTTGGTTTACTTCCCTTGTTTCAAAAAGTGGAAATTTGGCGCAGATTTATTTTGCTTTAGAAAAAGTAAATCCAATAGAAATAAAAACCTTTGAAATGAAGCAAGGGAATAAGATTAGTAGGTTCGTTGCATGGACATTCCTGAAAAATAAGGAACAAAAAGAATGGCAAGAAAAGAAGTGGAATCATTCACTCTAATCAGTATCAATTACAAAACACTATGCAGCAAATAAAATTTAAAAATATGCCCTTACTTGCGCGCCACCGGTATGAATAACTTTTGTACCTTCCGATTTTCGACCATCATAGGTTAAACTCAACTGCAAATTATTTGACAATGTTCTTTGGTAAGTAACACCCCAAGTAATATTTTGACCAGTTTTTAATGCATCCAGCATTTCAAATGCCAACGATGAATTTTGGATGCCGTCAAATTTGATTCTTATAAAATTCGCTTTCAGATTCAAGCTCCCTTTTTGAAGCACATTGTATTTTAACTCTAAACCATAATCTTGCAATTCTGCTTTTTGCCCCCCCAACTCATCTTTGTTTTTCCTTTCAGTATAGCGAAAAGATACCGTTGTTCGAAAAGCAGTATTCGGCTGGTAGCTAATCTTTGGCTCAGCTTCATAATACAAAATAGAATAATCACGCGTTGAAAAATATTGAGAACTGCTTTTTTTATTCCCATCCTTATATGATAAATTCCAGCTAAACTCTTTACTGATGTTCCAACGAAAACGGGCTTCTTTGAAAATGTTAACACGTGAATCAAATCCATTTACCAGTAATACTTTATTTCTAGCATCCTGAAAAGTAAGATCTAAACCGAATATCGGACTTAGTTGATTTATAAAAAAAGTGTTTCTGAAAGAAGAATTGAGCGTTACCAATGTGCTATCATTTGTTTCGGCCAAAAAGGGATTATACGCTTTCGATAAATCATTCTCAATTGATCTCCTATCTATTCGATAGGACGCCTGATTTGAAAAACGGGAAAGAAGTTTTTTAACCCCCTTTTTGTTTGACCAAACGGCAGAAGGCTTCAACGAGAGTGTCTGACTAAATTGATTACTATAAACTTTAATATAATCACTCGTTGGAGTATAAACTTTAATATAATCTGCAGAATTAGTAAACAAAGCAACTTCAAATTCATCCAACTCTTTAATTCCATTTTCATTATAATCGTTCCAAACATATACACCTTGACCGATCGCAACAAGTATATATGAAAATTCTTTTTTAATTTCTAAACCAGAACCAATTTCATAAAAGGTACTTGAATAAACAAATCCTTTCCACAACCTGAAGTTATATTCTGCTCGAGCAACCAAAGAATTATCAGGCTTTTGAGTTGTTAGCAAAATGTCTTTGATTTTGAGTTCGCGATAGGCTGCATTTAATTTCAATTGACTGTTTGGATTCTTTATAAGATCCAAATATCCTCCTATACTTTTTGCCTCAGCGGATCTGACCAAATTGGGATTCCCAAAATTATTTCTTACTGCGTAATCAGCTCGCTGCTTATAATTGATCCCATATCTGTTTTTTGACGTATCTGCATTTTGAATATAGGCTTGCCATTCCCAAAACTGATAACTGTTTGACAAAAGAGAATCCTTTTTAGCCAACGCAAATTTATTTTGTTCAAACTCATCTTTTAAACCAATTGTCAACCATTTTATTTTTTGTGAAATGCCACTCTTGTGCCTGTAAAAATTTGTATTAATAACACTTGCCGAATTTAATAAACTACCATCATAAACAACTGTAAAATCCTTTTTGGAGAGTGCAATGTTCGCATTGTGTTTGTTTGCATTGTAATTATTACCTTCAAAAAAAGCATTAAATTTATATCCGATTGTACCGAAACCTTTTTTAGCAATGCCAACAGATGCACCAACAATATGTTGGTCATCATCTTGCAAAACACTTCCTCTATTCCAGTCGCGCTCAAATTCTATACTTCTATATCTCTCTATTGGAGAAAAATAACGTTGAACAAATTCGTAATTCACATTTGTAAGTAACAATAAAGGTGCAATCGTATCTGCAATCTTTTTAGAAAATGGTTTTGCATTATCAAAATTTAATTTTAATCCAAAACCAACATCGTCATCGCTATTAAGCGCAGAAAATGTATTGATATCATTTTTACTAAGCGTGCCTTCTATAGAAATTTTACTAAATTTATTTAACTCATAATCAAATCCGGCTACCACCATTTGTTTTTGTTTTGGAGTAACCAGTTGAATCACCGGCTCAAAATTTCCATTCGGTATATTGGTAATCGTATCTGGCATTATCCACTGAAATACTTTCCCATTTGCACTCGATACTATTTGCACATAGTTTCCTTTGTTTGCACCCATATTACTATATGTCACTCTGAAGTGTGCACTGTCAAGAATACCATTACTTACATATAATTTGGTTGGACTGTAAATAAATACTTTAGGGAAAAACTGCGTTCCGATAGTGGTGTCCGTTTTATAGTATAACACTTCATCGCTATTAAAAGCCATACTATCTGAACTCGGAATTACAGCTAACGATAATGTATCACCAATTTCTGAAAGCAGTTTTTTTTGTGTTGGTGAAAGTTCCTGTTGTAAAGGTTGATTTTTACTGTCTTGTTCTGAATATACATGTAAATGTATTTTCAATTTATTTTGTTCGAATTCGTTTGCGAAATGAATGAGTGAACGTGCATAATTTTTATCTGAATATTGAAATTCAACGACGATGCGTTTATCTTTAGTGATAAGTTGTTTAGCAGTGAACGTAATTTCTGAAGTATTATAATTAACAACATAATCATTTTCCTGACCTCTGTCCATAAGCCGTCCATCGATATAAACCTTTTCAGTTCCAGACAAAATAATAATAAAAGGTTCATTTTCTGAACCGCGCAAACGATAAGGACCCTGATTATTTTCTATTCCCTGTATTTGATTTCGAGCAAACTTTCCACGTGACACAGCAGCGCTTAATCCTGTTTTATAAACTGCTTGTTTAAGAAGATCTTTATTTTCTGCATTTATTTTCTGTGAAGTCGAAAAACTAACACCTTGCGCTTTTTTGTTGAAATTCATGAAATAACCATAAGGTCGCGTCATTTGAAAATCTCCGGCAATTAATTTTGATTTTTGATTTGATAATTGAATAAACACCTTATCAAATTCCTGTAATTGCTGCGTATTTCCATCCGGCTGAATCGGTATGTTATTATCAGTTGCTGCTAAAAGAATATCCACATTGTTATTCAGATGTCCCGAAAGCTGGAGGTTTAAACTTGAATTAACTACCACATCCTGATTATTACCAAAAGAGATTCCCCTCGAAATACTTCCGCTTTTATCTAAGCCTTCCATTTTAAAAATATCGTCATTTTTCGATTCAATTGAATAACTGAAAGGATTCATATTTCCATTATTATCAGGCTTTATTCGGCCAATATCTTTGTGTTTTGTCTCGGAAGAAAATAAATATGGAAATGTTTTGTAACTCAAACGCAGACTATCCGAAAAAACAGTATTCTCTATCATTTTTTTTCGGTTCAGAATCACAATCCCGTCAGTATAATTTACTTTAAAATATGAGGTATCCAGCAATTTTCCGGAGGTAGTGGTTAATTTAAAAGATCCAGGAACCAAACTCAAGGAGTCGATTTGTAAGGTATCTGAAGTTCCAGAAAATTGTTTAAAACGATTATTACCTGTATATTGCGAATAAACACGAATACAGATAAAAAGATAGAAAAAAGTTAGTATTATTCTTCGCACAATCACAAATTTAAAAGTACAAATTATGTGCGAACAAATGCATTTTATACATTTGTTCGGATTATTAACCAGGTTGACAAACTATTTAAAAGACGTTATAAAATGACAAAAATTATATCCTATAACCTAAATGGCATTCGTTCCGCTATGAGCAAAGGTTTAATAGATTGGCTAAAAGCAGCTAACCCAGACGTTTTATGTGTGCAGGAACTAAAAGCTGAACCTGGACAATTGGATGTTTCCATCTTTGAAAATGCCGGATACCATCACTATTGGCATCCCGCCAAAAAAAAAGGATACAGCGGTGTTGCTATTTTCACCAAACAAAAACCAGATCATGTTGAGTATGGATGCGGAATTGCCGAATATGATTTTGAAGGACGGGTGATCCGTGCCGACTTTGGAGATGTTTCAGTTATGAGCGTATACCACCCAAGCGGCAGTAGCGGTGATGATAGACAAGCATTTAAAATGAAGTGGCTAGCTGATTTTCAAACATACATTGACACGTTGAAACAAGTGCGACCAAAACTAATCATTTGTGGAGATTATAACATTTGCCATCAACCTATTGATATTCACAACCCAAAAAACAATAGCAACAGCAGCGGTTTTTTGCTAGAGGAAAGAGAATGGATAGATACATTTATGAAAAATGGATTCATTGATAGCTTCAGACACTTTAACAAAGAACCTCACCAATACAGTTGGTGGAGTTTTAGAGCAAATTCAAGAGCGAAAAATTTAGGGTGGAGAATCGATTATAACCTGGTAAGCGCAAATTTAGAGTCAAACATGAAAAGAGTCGCTATTTTGGTGGAAGCAAAGCACTCAGACCACAGCCCTGTGGTTTTAGAAATTGATTTATAAAAAAAAGCAGTTCATCAGTCATAAATTGCTTTTCGCCTTAATTATTTATGAATTCGTTATGAAATTTATTTATATATATATATATTTGTACTTCATAAAAAAACATTTACTTACTATTATACTAATATGAAAAAAGTAATTTACTTGTTGTTAATTGTTGGTGTTGGTGGATTAATAGCATCTTGCGGAAATGAAAATTCCAGCGCTGGTCTATCGCGCGAAGCCAAAGGGGGCGTTTTTTACGGTGGTGTTTTTAAAATGAATGAAGTGGAAGATTTCAGAAATCTTTATCCCTTAAATATTACTGAAGTTACCTCTCACCGTATCGCAAATCAAGTATATGAAGGATTAGTAAAACTTTCGCAAACCGATTTAACCGTTGTTCCTTGTTTAGCTGAAAAGTGGGAAAAAAATGCGGATGCAAGTCAGTGGACTTTCCAGCTGCGAAAAGGAGTGAAATTTCATGACAACCCCTGTTTCCCTGAGGGGAAAGGGCGCGAAGTAACTGCAAAAGATTTTATTTACTGTTTCGAAAAACTTTGTACTTCAAGTGCTGAAAACCAACAATTTGGAAACACTTTCAACGACCGTGTTTTGGGTGCTAATGAATACTTTCAATCTACAGTTGATAAAAAACCTTTAGCAGAGGGCATTTCAGGCATAAAAGCAATCGATGATTACACCCTTCAAATCACCTTAGCGCACCCTTTTGCAGGATTTCTAAATATTTTAAGCACTCAAGGTTGCTGGATTTATCCCAAAGAAGCATTTGAAAAGTATGCTGTTGATATGCGCGTTAACTGCGTTGGAACAGGCCCTTTCCAGGTAAAAAGTATTAAAGAGGGGGAAGCTGTTATACTTGAACGTAACGAAAACTATTGGAATGTTGACGAATTCGGCAACCAATTACCATACCTTGATGCCGTAAAATTTACGTTCATTAAAGAAAAAAAATCGGAATTATTGGAATTTAAAAGAGGTAATTTAGATATGATTTTCCGATTACCAATTGAAATGATTCCGGATATATTAGGGGAACTAGGAAACGCTAAAGAAGGAAACGCTCCTTTCGATATGCAGGTTGTTCCGGCTATGACTACTTTCTTTTATGGTTTCCAACACCAAAGCAATATCTTTGATAAAAAAGAAGTTCGCTTAGCATTTAACTATGCGATCGATCGAGAGAAAATCGTAAACTATACATTGCAAGGTGAAGGTGTGCCGGGAAACTATGGAATTGTGCCCCCATCTTTTAAAGATTATAATTCAAAAGCACTAAAAGGATACACTTTTGATATTGATAAAGCACGCAACTATTTAGCGACAGCAGGTTATCCTGATGGAAAAGGGTTCCCGAAATTAACATTACAGATTAACAGTGGTGGTGGCGACAGAAATATTCAAACAGCTGAAGTAATCCAAAAAATGTTGAAAGAGAATTTGAACATCACCGTTGAAATCAATGTGATGCCTTTCGCGGAACACCTAGAAAGTACCGAAACAGGTAAGGCACTATTCTGGAGATCTGGATGGACTGCAGATTACCCAGATCCTGAAACATTCCTTACATTGTTATATAGCAAACATATTCCTGAGAAACTTTCTGATAAATCATTCTTAAATACTGTTCGATACAAAAGTGTAAGATTTGATTCATTGTTTTCTGCAGCTATGCAAGAGGTTGATGATAAAAAACGTTTCGATCTTTATCGTCAAGCTGATCAGCAAGTAATTGATGATGGAGCAATTATGCCAATATTCTATGATGAAAACTACCGTTTAGTTCAACTTTACGTAAGGAACTTCCCAGCAAATGCAATGGAATATCGCGATATGACCCGTGTGTACATTCAGCCAAAAAAAGAGAACGCTGAAGAAAAAAAATAATTTTATTTGTGTTTTTAAACGCCATTCTGAAAAACCAGATTGGCGTTTTTTTATTGCCTGTACTCCATAATTATTAACAAACTGATCGTTTCTTTATGTGAATAAAGAATCTAAAGCAACGTTATATCTCTATCGATATTAGATAATTTTGTGAAAATAAATAAATACCGATAAAATGAAAAACATATTAAAATACGGCTTTATAATTATAATTACCTGTGGAATATTTTCTTGTGTCCCACAACGTAAGCTAGAAGAAGAAAAAGCTAAAAGAGAAAGTGCAGAAAAAGAACTTGCATCTTTAAAAACGAGTTCAATGGAATGCAGCACAAAACTTACGGAAGCGACGCAACTAATCGCTGACAATCAAAAAACAATAATAGGCCTTCAGAAAGATACTTCCGTTTTAGGAACGAGTTACCGAACATTAGTTTCTAAGTTTGATAAACTAAATCAAATCAACGAACAGTTACTTGATAAATACAACCGATTATTAGAAGGGAATCTGGCAGACACCAAAAAAATTTCAGGGGAACTGCAACTAACACAGGAACAACTCTTAAAAAAACAGGATGAACTAAAAATTTTAGAAGCGCAATTGAATACTCAAAAGAAAAGTTTGGATGAGTTAAATGCTGAATTAAAAAAACGCGAAGCCCGCGTTGTAGAATTGGAAGATATCCTGAAAAGAAAAGAGGATGCGTCAAACGAATTAAGAAAAAAATTATCTGATGCCTTGCTTGGTTTTGAAGGAAAAGGATTGACTATAACACAAAAGAACGGAAAAGTATATGTTTCAATGGATGAAAGTCTTTTGTTCGCATCGGGAAGTACCACTGTTGAAACAAAAGGAGTGGATGCATTGAAAAAAGTAGCTAAAGTATTGGAACAAAATACAGATATCAATGTAATGATTGAGGGACATACCGATGATGTACCAATGGTCGGAAAAGGTGAAATAAAAGACAACTGGGATTTAAGTGTTATCCGCGCTACTTCCATCGTTAAAATAATAACCAAAAATAGCACCGTAGATCCCAAACGCTTAACGGCTTCCGGAAGAGGAGAATACTTCCCTATCGATTTAGGAAAAACAAGTGATGATCGCAAGAAAAATCGTAGAACAGAAATCATTTTAACTCCAAAACTGGATGAATTACTGAAAGTTTTGGAAGCAAATTAAAACAACTGAAATTTCAAATAAAAAAAGAAAATTGAGTAATTCAATTTTCTTTTTTTATTTGAATGGAAAATATGCGCTTTATTTTTTCAAAAATTAATTTTAAAACCTATACCATTTTTCAATTTATACGTTATACACATATATTCTATTTAGAAATGAAAAAAATTCTTTTTACTGCTCTTGTCTTTCTTATTTCGAACGTGTCGTTTTCTCAAGTCGCAACCGAATTCTGGGATGTCGCTCAAACAAAAAAAAAAAGTGAGCAACAAATGAAAGACGGAATGCAGGATGGGAAATTTATTGCATGGTTCGAAAGTGGTGATATCGCAAAAGAAGGCTTTTTTATAAAAGGAAAAGAAAATGGAAAATTCACAAGCTATTATGCCGGGAAAAAGCCTAAAGCGGAAGAACATTATTTAGCTGGAAAGAAAGAGGGTTGCTGGAAATATTGGTATATAAATGGGAAAAAAGCGCAAGAAACATTTTTTAAAGATGATCAACCTGATAGCACCTGGACAGGATGGTACGAAACGGGGAATTTAAAAAGCACTGAAAATTATAAAGCCGGACAAAAAGAAGGCATTTGGATCTATTATTACCCCAACGGACAAAAAGAAAGTGAAGGAAATTTCGCGAAAAATTTAGCCAATGGGAAATATTACGGCTGGTATTCTAATGGAAATAAACAAAAGGATGGCCAATATATAAATGATAAAGAAACGGGGCTTTGGAAAGAATTTTACAGAAGCGGCAAACCAAAACAAGAGTTACAATTTGAAAACACAGAAGTACTTTTGATGAATCTCTGGTTCGAAAATTCTGAACAACCAATTAAGAACGGGAATGGAAAATTTACACTTGCCTATGACAATGGAAAGAAAAAGGGCGAAGGAAGCTATAAAGAGGGGCGAATGGATGGAGAATGGCTATTTTATACTCCAACGGGTGAAAAAGACTTTGTAGTAAATTACCAAAAAGGCAAAAAGAACGGAAAATGTACCAACTGGTTTATAAATGGAATTGTTAAAAGTGAAGGGCCTTTTGTAAACGATAAAAAAAATGGGTATTGGAAGTTTTACAATGAAAATGCTAAAATGCAGATTGAAGGCACGCTAACCAATAATATGCGTACCGGTAAATGGATGTATTGGTATAATAACGGCGCAAAAGAATCTGTTGGTTTCTATAAAAATGATCTGATGGACAGCCTTTGGGTTTATTTTTATAATGATGGAAACAAATGGAAACAAGGTTTGTACGAAGAAAATCTGAAAACTGATTTGTGGACTACCTGGTACGAATCGGGACAAAAACTAGAAGAAGGAAAATACATAAACGGGAAAGAAGAAGGTGCCTGGTACTCTTGGTTTGACAATGGTGTAATGAAAAATGAAGGACATTTTAAGCAGGGGAAAATGGATGGTAGCTGGAAAGCATGGTATCCTAATAAAAATAAGAATTATGAGGGATTCTACTCAACTGAAGAACGACAAATCACATTGAAATATACCTTTAAAGACAAATCACAAAAAGACTCAGCAACGTGTAAAGCAGGAAACTGGAAATATTATTATGATAATGGGAAAATAAAAGAAGAAGGGGCTTACAAATCAGGACAAAAAGAAGGTCATTGGATTTTTTGGACAACCTCTGGTATTAAAGATATGGAGGGGGATTATATAGATGAAAAACAAAATGGACTTTGGACATATTACTATGAAACAGGGGTAAAATCAATGGAGCAAACCTTTAAAGACGCTAAATTAAGTGGTGATTGTAGTTCCTGGTATGAAGACGCTAAAATAAAGAGCACAACCTCCTACACTTTAGTTAAAGATAAAAAGGGCTTAAGAACCGAAAGTAAACCTGATGGGAAATGGAGGTTTTATGACAAAAACGGAAACATTATGATGGAAACAACCTATAAAAAAGGTGAAAAAATTGATTAATTACCTTCTTCTAGAATGTTGTTGTTTGGGATTCGTGTTTTTTAACCTTGAAGCTCTTATTTCAAGTTCTTTATTTTTTTGTTTTTTTGCAAGCACTGTTGTAAACCATGCTATGAAAATTACTATCGAAAAACCAAGAACCATATAAACATAACTCATGATCTCTTCGTGACGGATTTTTTCAAGCTCTTCAGCACCCAAATTCAAATTTTTAGATAAATTTGATAAAGAAGGACCCGAAGAATCAGCTGCAATAATTGCTTTAGAATTATTAATACTATCTATTTCTTCCGCTTTTGATGAAGGCAGCAATAAGAAAAAAAAGAAAAAAATCATACTCGTTAAACTACTTTTTCTATTGAAAATGCAGCTTATTATTCGTTTTGTTCCCATGTTAATTTATGTAAAAAAACATTTTTTAAAATTAGTATTCTAATTTTACATTCTTTTTCTTTTATTCTGTTTAACTAAAATCGAGCCTAATCATACACCTTGATTATCATGCAATTATACCCTACAGAAAGAAAAGGGGTCCCAAAAACGGAATCAAAATCCCAAATTGAAACAAAAAATATTACTTTAAAGATGGAGCTTTGCTGTTGAGCAAAAGAAATTACCCATATTCTAAAAGAACTAGACGCAAATTTATCGTGATAGGTTGCCTATAAAAAAAATTTTGTATATCGGAAAGATTGACTTATATTTGCAGTGCTTAATTAAAAGAACAGACAAAAGAGGGGACAAAAGTCCCCTCTTTTTATTCAAATAACTGATATGATCACAATAGATAAAATTCAAAAACTTGCAGATGAAAAACTCGCTGAAGGGACTAATTTTATTGTAGATATTGCGGTTAAAACAGGAAATAAAATAATTGTGCTGCTGGATAATGACAAGGGCGTTTCAATTGGAGATTGCGTTGCAATGAGCAGACATATTGAATCGCATTTAGATAGAGAATCGGATGATTTTGAATTAAATGTAATGTCACCCGGATTATCAGAACCATTTAAAATTCTTCGTCAATACAAAAAAAACATTGGCAAATACGTTGATATTGTTACAAAAGAAGGTAAAAAATTAAGCGGAAAGCTACTAAAAGCAGAAGAATCCGGAATAGAACTGGAAACAAAGATAAAAGAAACAATTGCAGGCAAAAAAGGAAAACAATTAATTATAAATAACATCAAATTAACATTTAATCAAATCAAAGAAACTAAAATTGTAATATCATTTTAATCATTAAAAACAATGGAAAGTATTAATTTAATTGAATCGTTCTCAGAATTCAAAGAAGTAAAAAACATCGACAGAGCAACCTTAATGAGCATCATCGAAGATGTGTTTCGTAGTATGCTTTTGAAAAAATATGGCTCCGATGAAAATTTTGATATCATCGTTAATCCCGATCGTGGTGATATCGAAATCTGGCACAATCGTGAAGTAGTTGACGATGAATTTGCCGAAGATAGTTTTGACTATGATGAGGCAAAACACATCAGTTTAACAGACGCGAAAAAAATTGATGATAGTTTAGAAATTGGAGAAGAAACAGTTACCCCTGTAAAACTTCTTGACTTTGGAAGACGTGCTGTATTGGCTGTTCGTCAAAATTTGGTTTCTAAGATTTTAGAACTGGAGAAAGATAGCTTATACAAAAAATACAAAGAAAAAGTTGGTGAAATCATGACTGGTGAAGTTTACCAAATATGGAAAAAAGAACTGTTGATTTTAGATGAAGATGGAAACGAACTTTTATTGCCTAAAACAGAACAGATTCCTTCTGATTTCTTCAAAAAAGGGGACTCGTTAAAAGCCGTAGTTCAACGTGTTGATATGAAAAACAATTCACCTGTAATTGTTTTATCTCGTATCTCGCCTGCTTTCCTTGAGCGTTTATTTGAATTAGAAGTACCCGAAGTTTTTGATGGACTAATTACAATTAAAAAAATTGTTCGCGAGCCAGGAGAAAGAGCTAAAGTAGCCGTTGAATCTTATGACGACAGAATTGACCCAGTTGGAGCATGTGTTGGAATGAAAGGATCTCGTATTCACGGAATCGTTCGCGAATTACGCAACGAAAATATTGACGTTATAAATTATACCAGCAACCCTTCCTTATTCATTACTCGTGCGCTGAGTCCGGCTAAGATCACTTCAGTTAAAATTGATGAAGAAACAAAACGTGCAGAAGTGTTTTTGAAACCCGACCAAGTATCATTAGCAATTGGTAAAGGTGGCCATAACATTAAATTAGCGGGTAAATTAACAGGTTATGAAATTGATGTTTACCGCGATACTGATATCGACTTAGAAGATGTGGATTTGGAAGAATTTTCCGATGAAATTGAAAGTTGGATCATTGATGAATTGAAAAACATTGGTTGCGATACTGCTAAAAGTGTATTGGAATTAACAACTGAAGAATTAGTAAAACGGACTGATTTGGAAGAAGTAACGGTTAACGAAGTGAAACAGATCCTTCAATCAGAATTTGAATAAAAAGTTGTTTGAGTTAAATCGGGATGTATGTTAATTCAGGCTTTTCCTATTTAGCACAATTAACTCAATCAACTAAATAACGATTTTAAAAAAGAATATGTCAGAAAACAAAGGACAACGTTTAAGTAAAGTTGCAAAAGAACTCAATGTAAGTATTGGGACGATAACTGAATTTCTTAAGAGCAAAGGCCAAACGGTAGAGAATAACCCGATGGCCAAAATTTCCGAGGAAAACTATTCTTTATTAGCGAAAGAATATCAATCCGAAAAAGCTGCAAAGGAAGAGGCGAAACAAGTTACATCAAGCACACGTGCAAAAAAAGAAAGCATTTCTCTTGAAGACGCACCTAAAACGGAGTCAAAAAAGAAAGAAGAAGAAGAAGATATTATTATTAAAAATATCCCTGATGCGACTATCGTTAAAGAAAAAGTAGAAAAAAAACCTGCTGGTGAATTAGAAAAAGAAATAGTAGTAGAAAAAGAAGTGATCAAATCTGACGTTAAGATTACTGTCGTTTCTAAAATTGATCTTGATTCTATTAACAGCAAAACCAAACCTACTAAAAAAGCAAAAACGGAAAAAGAACAAGGAAAAAAAGACGATGAAAAAAACGCTATTGTAAAAGAAAAAAAATCGCTGATAGTTGTAGAAAAGCCCGTAGTTGTTGAAAAAGTTGATCCATTAGTAATTCAGGCAGAAGACCCCGCAAAAGTAGATTTCTACGAAACAAAAGTAGAAAAACTTGAGGGGCCTAAAATAATGGGTAAAATTGAACTTCCTGTAAAAGAGGAGCGCAAAAAAAATCCGGTTGCATCTTCATCTGCAGCTAATGCCGACAATAAGAAAAAACGTAAACGCATTAAAAAAAGTTTTGGCGGTGCAACGCTTGGAGATGCATGGGATCCGAATAAAAAACCAGGTACAGAAGGAACTCCTGCTTCAACTGGCGCAAATGCACCTAGAAAGCAATACCCAAACAACCATGTAAATACGCAAGCTGGTGCAAAAGGAAAATTTGCTCCTCGGGTTGCGAAGGTAGAATTAACACCCGACCAAATTGCTGCTCAGGTAAAAGAAACGCTTGCCAGATTAAGCGGTGCCGGAAAGTCAAAAGCTTCGAAACATCGTAAATCAAAACGTGATATTGCAAGTGAGCGTATTCAGGAAGCTGCTGACCAACACGAAGCAGAAAAGAAAATCATCAAAGTTACTGAATTCGTTTCTGCGAATCAGTTAGCACAAATGATGGATATTTCTGTGAATGAAATCATTTCAACGTGTATGAGTCTGGGAATGTTCGTTTCCATCAACCAACGATTGGACGCAGAAACCATTGCTATTGTTGCTGAAGAATTTGGATACCAACTCGAATTTGTGAGTGTGGAAGTACAAGAAGCTATCAAAGAAGAGGCCGATACAGAAGACCAATTATTAGATCGTTCACCGATCGTTACGGTAATGGGTCACGTTGACCACGGTAAAACATCCTTGCTTGATTATATCCGTAAAGCAAATGTTATTGCCGGTGAAGCGGGTGGTATCACACAGCATATCGGTGCTTATAACGTAAAATTAGAAAACGGAAAAACAATTACCTTCCTAGATACTCCCGGTCACGAAGCCTTTACAGCGATGCGTGCACGTGGTGCTCAGGTTACGGATATTGCAATTATTGTAGTTGCTGCCGACGACAGTGTAATGCCTCAAACAACAGAGGCGATAAATCACGCTCAAGCAGCAGGTGTTCCAATCATTATTGCTATAAATAAAATTGATAAACCGGGTGCAAATCCCGATAACATCCGTCAGGCATTATCACAAATGAATATTCTTGTGGAAGAGTGGGGTGGGAAAGTTCAATGCCAGGAAATTTCTGCTAAAAAAGGATTGAACATTGAAGAGCTTCTTGAAAAAGTATTGCTTGAGGCTGAAATGTTAAGCCTGAAAGCAAACCCGAATAAAAATGCAAGCGGAACTGTTATTGAATCCGAATTAGATAAAGGACGTGGATATGTAAGTACGATCTTAGTTGAAGCAGGCACTTTACATGTGGGAGATATTGTGCTGGCGGGATGTTTCAGCGGTAAAGTAAAAGCTTTACACAACGAGCGCGGACAAATCGTTAAAGAAGCGGGTCCGGCAATGCCTGTATCACTTCTTGGATTAAGCGGTGCACCTCAGGCTGGTGATAAGTTTCACATTATGAATGATGAGCGTGAAGCGCGCGAAATCGCTGCTAAACGTTTACAATTACAACGCGAACAAGGTATCCGGACAAACAAACATATTACATTGGATGAGATCGGTAGACGTTTGGCAATCGGTGATTTCAAGGAATTAAACGTGATTGTTAAAGGTGACGTGGATGGTTCTGTTGAAGCGCTTGCCGATTCATTGCAAAAATTATCTACTGAAAAAGTTCAGGTAAAAATCATACATAAATCAGTTGGAGCAATTTCTGAATCTGATGTATTATTAGCTTCTGCATCCAATGCGATTATTATCGGATTCCAGGTGCGTCCATCTGCGGGTGCTCGCAAAATCGCTGATGTAGAACAAATCGATATCCGCCTATATTCCATCATCTACAAAGCAATTGAAGAGATTCAAGCAGCGATGGAAGGGATGTTGGCTCCGGAGTTTCAGGAAAAAGTTGTTTGTAACATCGAGATTCGCGAAGTATTTAACATCACAAAAGTAGGAACCATTGCAGGATGTTTTGTATTGGATGGTAAAGTTAACCGGAATACAAAAGTACGAATCATACGCGATGGCATTGTTGTTCATGATGGCGAATTAGGTTCACTAAAACGCTTCAAAGATGATGTGAAAGAAGTGAATAAAGGATTCGAATGCGGATTGAATATCAAAAACTTTAATGACATTAAAGCCGGAGATATTATTGAAGGCTACGAATTGGTTGAAATAAAAGCGAAATTGTAAAAATCAGTTTGCGTTTAATAAAAAAAGCTCCGATAAAATTATCGGAGCTTTTTTTATTCGGTCAAAACGAAGATCTATTTCAACTTAGTAATATTTGTAATTTCAGCCGGCATCCCAACATTACAACCTGCTGGTTGAGGCATTTTTAATGGTCTGTAATCAAATCTAATTAGTTGTCCATCTACATCTACATCCTTGCTTAATTTATCTTTTGGAATAAGCGTCATCTCCGCTACATCATCATGTGACGCAATAATAATTACTGTTTCACAACCAGTACTTTTGTATTGATGAGATAGCTTTCCTACGTAAACGCCTTGGTTATCGCCTGTTGCAGAAGATGTCTCAGTTGATAGATTAGTTGAAGTTGTTAAAGTTGTGTTTGTTGTTATTGAATTTGTAGATGCAACCTTTGGGGTTTTACAAGAAACGAACGACATTGAAATAACTGCAACTAAGGTTATTATTGATTTCATAATTTTTAAGTATGGGTTATAAAAAAACACTTGTGCAAAATCTATTCCATAAATGGAATATAAATGCACAAGTGTTTTAGTAGATTCGAATTATTTATTTAACAATCGCAATTTTTACCACTCGTTGGAAGCTCGTATTCATTTTTGCAACTCTAACTAAGTAAGTTCCAGTTGACAGATTAGCAGTTGAAAAAGTTGTTTCAAGTGAAGTGCCATTTAAAACAACTTGTTTCCCATCTAATTGTTTTCCGTTGACATCGAATAAATCAACAACAAGTTCCCCATCAACATCAAGGTTATTGGCCTTCACATTGATTTCGCCATTAGAAGAAAAAGCGGATAATTGATTTGATAAATCTGAGGCATCATCTATTCCTGTTGGAAGACAAGAAGCTAATTTGAATGAATAAATCCAAGTTGCTGGTCCACCTCCACTAATATATTCAGCGGTGTGGTAATATGTTAATCCGTCTGATGGATCAAGCGATGTTTGAGAATAATCACCGAAACGATTAATACCAGACTGTGATGAGTTTCCTGCTTTAGCTACCGTTTCAGCGAACGTCATTGTTCCAAGTGGATCAGTTGCACAGCGGCCAGTATAACATAAACTTGGGTATCCGATAGAAGATGTAGATGTGGTAGATGCAGAACGTGCATAGCACAAACCTATACTTCCGTTATCATCCATGGCAATTGATCCAAGCCAACGGCTTTTAGAATCTGGCTGATAAATACCTTCTTGATATAAAGTCCATGTACCAGGAGTGGTTTCACGCAATTCGACCCATTTAATAGCTCTAACACGAGGGGAATTTGTAATCAAAACACCCCAATTTAATAATACCGTATTGTAACCGGCCCATCTTCTGTATTGTGCACGGTAAGTGGCCACCCCACCAATACCATCTAAAAGTGTTGCTGTACCTGGTTGAGGAATATCATTCCAGCCAGCATCATAAGTTCCGTTAAACGCAGCAGTTGTAATTTGTGTTGCACCCGAAATTGAACACGTTGGCGTTGCTGGCGTCCAATTTACTGTGGCTTTGCAATACTTAACTCCATCAACTCCTCCCCACGTATTATCTGTATACCAAAAGAAAGGACAAGGAGTTGCGGCAGGAGGTAATGTACCATCAGCATCTGCTGGAAGCGGGCACCAGAATCCGGACGTGCCACCAACAGTAAATGTAGCAGTTACTGAACGAGCACCAGCTGTACCTGCAAGCATTGCTGATCTTTCAAATACATATAATCTACCACCTTGGTTTGATGTCATATAATACCCATCTTGCCAGATTGAGAATTTCAAATAATCAGGAAATGACGCAGAAGTATAGGTGTAACATGCGTATGTTCCTGCAGGATTATTGGTTGTAGAAACAGCGATATAAATTTTGTTTCCTGACGTTCCAAATTGTGCCAAGAACCAACGGTCAGCATACTTATCATACAATACAATGGGGTCGCCATCATTTGGTGTAGCAGATGGCCAAAGTGTACCAATGTTTTTTGCAGCCATAATTTGTGCACCCGTTAATTTGTTGTAAACTTTAAATGGTGTAGCGTTTACTGCTTGCACATAGTGGTTAGGACCAACAGCACCGGATGGGTCTGGTGGATAACCAGAGCCGCTTTGCCCTGCAAAGGAAGAAATTGGAGGCATTGGGCTTTTTGTACCCATTGTTTTTTGGATACTCGATTGATCATTATCATATGCTGCACCATCTTTTTCAACAGAAAAATCAAATGTTGTTGGAGCTCGGTGCAAACGATCTTCTACTTCTTTTTTTTCATAAAGTTTATCTGTTTCTTCATAATCAGGCAATTCTGATAATGGCTTTGAGATATGAAATTCAGTCGGATACAACACCTCACTTTGCGGAGTTGTCACTTGGCTGTATGCAAAAGAACAGGCAAACAAACCTGATATAATTAATGTAGCTTTTTTCATGGGGTTTAATTTTATTTACTTTTAGTTTAGAGAAATTAATATTTCGCTAAGGTAAAACAGCAAAAATTAATTTCCAAATAAAATAGGTAATGAATCTTAGGAGAGGGTGAATAAAACAATAAAAAGGAACTTAATTTATTTAACATTCAGCAGATTGGGCATTTCAATTTCATCCTGAACTAAAAAAGAAGAAGGGAATTCCAATTGAATTTCTTTTAATGCCTTGTAAGCATCTAGTTTGGATCGAAAATCTCCAACACGAATATTAAAGTTGGGCTGATCATATTTTTCATATGCAGCTATATCCGGAAATTTAGAAATAAATTTTGATTTTATTTCTTTTGCTTTGTTTTTATCCGAACCGAAATGAATTTTTATTCGATAGCCTTTTATTGCTGCTTTAGAATTAATTTCAATATGTTTATTCACTAAATCCTGAACCTTTTTTTCTTGAACAATTTCTAAACTTCCCGAATCAACGAATGTTGTTTGAGCAGCACAAAATATATTAAAAACAAACAGAAAAAGAAGTAGATTAATGATTTTTAAATTATTCATAACACAAAGGTAATTTTTAATTCTTTTTAATCTAAAATCATACCCAAATTTATATTTTAAAATAAAAAAAGGAGTTTCGACAAAATTTTTAAAATGAGTGATTAATTCAACCTTTTAAAAGATAAAATTATTTTCGTGAAAGGACGATTTCAATCACCTTATTTAGAATCAATATAAATTGTGTGTTTTTTATAAAATTTTAACGTTTTTTGAATCGCCAATTAATGTTTCTTATAATTTTGTCGTCCAAGTAATAGTACGCTCCCTAATAGTGGCGGTTTTCAACGGAGTTAAATAGTAAAAATCAATATGGATACAATTTGCAAGCAGCCAAAAAAACATTTTTTGGCAATTTTTTCCCTCCTATTTTTATCATTCTTTCTAAGTATTAATCTCGTTTCCGCTCAAGATGGCGAAAAAATATTTAAGCAAAACTGTGCTGTTTGTCACAGTCTTGGTTCGAATAAAGTAACCGGTCCGGGTTTAAAAGGATTATTGGCGCGAGTTCCAAGCGAAGAATGGTTGTTGAAGTGGATTAAAAACAACGATGCGTTAATAAAAAGCGGTGATGCGTATGCTGTAAAAATCAGTGCATATGATGCATCAGCTATGACCATCTTCACAAATTTAAGTGATGATGAAATCAAATCTGTAATAACTTACATAAAAGACTACAAAGAGCCTGTTGCAGCTACATCTTCTGGGCCAGTAGCTGGCGGAGATGCTGTAGCGGAAGAAAAAGGAGTTAATCCTTTAACCATACTAATCGGCGTTATTGCATTCTTAATCATCATTGTTGGGGTTTTGCGTGGTGTTCGTCATTCATTAAAAAATTTACAAAACGAAAAATTAGGTATCCCAGAAGAAGAAAGTGTTGGCCCATGGACTGAATTTAAAAATTGGATGTATACCCACAAGCGTACCACTGCTGTTGTTATATTATTTATTATTGGTGGTTTACTTTCGGCAGGATGGTATTCGTTGAAGGATATTGGTATTTATGCTGATCCGGAGCAACACAAAGAATACCAACCAGAACAACCTATTGCATTCTCTCACAAAATTCACGCTGGCGACAACGCGATCAACTGTCAATATTGTCATTCTGGAGTTGAAAGAAGTAAAACAGCTGGTATTCCTTCAGTAAATGTTTGTATGAACTGCCACAAAGGTATATCGAAAGGTAAATTACCGGGAGGAACTGAAGAAATCGCTAAAATTTACGATGCAGCAGGATGGGATCCTGAAAAAGGAGAATACAACAAACCGTCGAAACCTATTCAGTGGGTAAAAGTTCATAATCTTCAAGACTTCGTTTTCTTTAGTCACCAACAACACGTGAAAGTGGGTAAACAAGAATGCGCAACGTGCCATGGAGATTTGAAAGAAATGACAACGGCAAAACAAGTACAAGCATTGTCTATGGCATGGTGTATTGACTGCCACAGAAAAACGGAAGTACCGGGAATGAAGGACAATCCTTATTATGAAAGTCTTCATAAAAAACTAGCTGAAAAGTTCAAAAATCTACCGAAAGATCAACGTAAATATACAGTTGATAAAATGGGTGGTATTGAGTGTGGTAAATGTCACTACTAAGCACTTGCTATAAAGATAGTAGCATTTTAATAATAAGAAATAAAGATTTAGAATTTATATAAGATATGGCAACAAAAAAATACTGGAAAGGTCTGGAAGAATTAAACAACAGTCCTGAATTTGTTCAAAGTGCTCAGACTGAATTTGCGGAACAGATCCCTGTAGAAAAGTTCTTAGGTGATAGTAATCTTACTGAAAACAATGGAACAAACAGAAGAGATTTCTTGAAGTTTTTAGGATTTAGTGTTACTGCTGCTTCGCTTGCTGCTTGTGAAACGCCTGTAAACAAAGCAATTCCATATATTGTTAAACCCGAGGAAATAACCCTAGGAGTTGCTAACTGGTATGCGTCAACATTTTATGATGGATACGATTATGCTTCTATCATTGTAAAAACACGCGAAGGTCGCCCTATTAAAATTGAAGGAAATGAATTGTCTAAAGTAACAATGGGTGGAACAAGTGCCCGTGTTCAAGCGTCTATCCTTTCTTTATATGACTCATCCCGCTTAACAGGTCCTGTTTCTAAATCTGGTGAATCATGGAACCCGGCAACCTGGTCAAACATCGACAAAGAAATTGGCGGAAAATTAGCTGCTGCAAAAGGAAGTATTTATATTTTATCTTCAACGATTATTAGCCCATCCACAAAGGCTGTAATCGCTGACTTTGCCGCAAAATATCCAAACACAAAACACGTAACTTATGATGCGGTATCTTATTCCGGTATGGCAAAAGCGAATGCTCAAACATTCGGACAGGAAGTTATTCCTTCTTATCACTTTAACCATGCTGAAGTAATTGTTGGTATTGGTGCAGATTTTCTTGCTAACTGGCTATCTCCTATTGAATATGCAAATCAGTACTCGAAGACACGTAAAGTTGGAAAGAACAAAAATAAAATGTCGAAACACATTCAGTTCGAATCAAACCTTTCTTTGACAGGTGCGAATGCTGATGAGCGTATTCCAGTAAAAGTTTCTGAACAAGGAAAGGTAGCTGTTAATTTATACAATGCAGTTGCAAATATTGTTGGCGGATCTTCAATTCCTTCATCAGCATTATCGTGTGATACAGCAATAGCTAAAACAGCGAAAGAATTAGCAGACAACAAAGGCAAATCTTTGGTTGTTTCCGGCTCAAACGACATGTATGTTCAGATGGTAGTTAATGGAATTAACCAATTGCTTGGAAACTATGGAAAAACAATTGATATCGAAAACCCTTCTTTAACGCATCAAGGTGATGATGCTGCATTTGCAGCAATGGTTTCAGAAATGGCAGCAGGTACTGTTGGAGCAATTATTACTTACAATACAAACCCAGTTTATACGGCTCCTGCAGCATTAAAATTTGCAGAGGCATACAACAAAGTTGCAGTTCGTATTTCCTTTGCTGACAGAGCAGATGAAACAGCTTCTATGGCAAGCTATATTTGTCCAGATCATAATTATTTAGAATCTTGGAACGATTTTAATCCAAAGAAAGCACACTATAGTTTATCACAACCTACAATCACACCATTGTTCGCGGAACAAAATTCAGGAACCCGTCAGGCGCAGGAAACACTAATGGCATGGTCTGGAAACAATTCTGAATACCATTCATATATTCAAAAAATTTGGTCAGACCGTGTATTCCCAATGCAGGGAAAATATATGAGTTTTACTGAATTTTGGAACAACTCCTTACATGATGGCGCCATCGAAGTTGGAAAAGGCGGAGAGGTTGCTGAAATGGCAGTTGTATCTGATAGTACTAAAGTGATTGCACCAGTTGCTGCAGTTCTTGGAAAAAAAGAAGAAGTAAAAATTGAAGCAGTAAAAGCCCTTGCTAAAGTCGATTTAAGTGAAGCTGCTGCTAAAATAAATGCTGTTAAAGGCGGAGAATTGGAATTGGCACTTTATGAAAAAGTGGCAATTGGAAACGGTAATCAAGGAAACAATCCTTGGTTGCAAGAGTTACCTGATCCTATCTCTAAAATCACCTGGGACAACTACGTTACTATGTCGCCTGAGGACATGAAAGAGAAGAGCTACAAATTAATGGAGCGCCAGGACAGAGAGTCTACAGTTGTTAATGTTACCGTAAATGGTTTAACAATAAAATTACCAGTTGTTCCTCAACCTGGTCAAGCTCGCGGAACGGTTGGTATTGCAGTTGGATATGGTCGTGAAAAAGCTGGTAAATTAGCTGAACGAACAGGAACAGTAGTTGGTCAAAACGCATATCCTTTTGTACAACTAATGAATGGGACAATGGCATACGCTGCATTAAGTGTAACTATTGAAAACACAAACGAGATAACTGAATTAGCGGGAACGCAAATTCATCATACAATGATGGGTCGTGAGATCGTTAAAGAAACCGTTCTATCTGAATATCAAAAAAATCCAAAGGCTGGCAATAAAGATGAAATGTTGATTACACATTCAGGTCCTGTTAAAGCGGCTGAGGTGGATCTTTGGAATGAGCATGAGCGCTTAGGACACAAATGGGGAATGACCATCGACTTAAACTCTTGCATCGGTTGTGGTTCTTGTGTTGTAAGTTGTACTGCTGAAAACAACGTTGCAGTAGTTGGTAAAGATCAGGTAATGAAAACCCGTGAAATGCACTGGTTGCGTATCGATCGTTACTATAGCAGCGACATGAATAAGGAAGTGGCAGCAAGTGAAGCGGTTGGCGCAATTGATATGTACTTAGATATGGAAAATCCTACAACTGTAAATCCTAAAGTTGTTTTCCAACCAATCATGTGTCAGCATTGTAATCACGCACCATGTGAAACCGTTTGTCCGGTATTGGCTACAAACCATAGTTCTGACGGATTAAATGCGATGGCTTATAACCGATGTGTTGGAACACGTTACTGTGCAAACAACTGTCCGTTTAAAGTAAGACGTTTCAATTGGTTTAATTATAATGAGAACAGTGATTTTACATTCAACCCATCACAGGATGATCTTGGTCGTATGGTATTGAATCCGGATGTGGTTGTTCGTTCTCGTGGAGTAATGGAAAAGTGCTCTATGTGTGTTCAACGTATTCAAGGAGGAAAATTAGAAGCGAAAAAAGCAGAACGTAAATTAGTTGACAGCGATATTAAGACTGCTTGTCAACAATCTTGTCCTACTAACGCCATTTGGTTCGGTGATTTAAATGACGAAACTAGTGCCATTTCAGTTTTACGAAAAGAAGACGAACGTAACTATTTCATACTTGAAGAAATTGGTATCAAACCAACTGTTTCCTACTTAACAAAAGTAAGAAATGCTGAAGAATCAATTGAAGAAGGAAGACACACAGAACATGCGTAACAACAAGTAAGAATCTATAACTTAGAATAAATAATTTATAATTTTTAAAAATCATATGCAGCACGAATCAGAAATTAGAGAACCCTTAATTCTTGGGAACAAATCATATCATCAAATCACCGAAGATATTGTTAAACCAATTGAAGGCAAGGCTAATAAATATTGGTACATTCTACTTACTGTATCCATTATTTGCTTTATGTGGGGTATCGGGTGTTTAGCATACACCATTGGAACGGGAATCGGCGTTTGGGGTTCAAACAATGGTGTTGACTGGGCTTGGGATATCACCAATTTCGTATGGTGGATCGGTATTGGTCACGCTGGTACATTAATCTCTGCCGTATTATTATTGTTCCGTCAGAAATGGCGCATGGCAATTAACCGTTCTGCTGAAGCAATGACAATTTTTGCCGTAATGTGTGCTGCTATTTTCGTATTGTTACATACAGGTCGTCCTTGGTTAGACTATTGGTTGTTTCCCTTGCCGAATACATTTGGTTCTTTGTGGGTGAATTTTAACTCTCCTTTATTGTGGGACGTATTTGCCGTATCAACTTACTTCTCTATTTCTTTGGTGTTTTGGTACACAGGTTTAGTTCCCGATTTCGCTATGATTCGCGATAGAGCAATAAAACCTTGGGCAAAGAAATTTTATGGGATATTAAGTTTTGGTTGGGGCGGAAGCGCTCGTCACTGGAGCCGTTTTGAAGAGGTTTCATTAGTACTTGCTGGTTTATCTACACCACTTGTATTCTCTGTTCACTCAATTGTATCTATGGACTTTGCAACATCGGTAGTACCGGGTTGGCATACGACTATCTTCCCTCCTTATTTCGTTGCAGGAGCCGTTTTTTCCGGATTCGCAATGGTATTAACCTTACTGTTGATCGTTCGTAAAATCTATAGCTTAGAAAACTATATCACGATTAAGCACATTGAATACATGAATATTGTAATCATTGTTACAGGTTCAATTGTAGGTGTTGCCTATTTAACTGAATTGTTTATCTCTTGGTATTCAGGAGTTGAATACGAACAGTATGCATTCCTGAATCGTGCTACTGGTCCATATTGGTGGGCATACGCAGCAATGATGACTTGTAATGTTATTTCACCTCAACTATTCTGGTTCAAAAAATTACGCACCAACTTAATGTTCACATTTGTAATGTCAATCATTGTAAACATTGGTATGTGGTTCGAACGTTTTGTAATTATCGTTCCTACATTATGTCGCACATTCATTCCATCAACATGGAATATGTATCACCCAACATTTATAGATATTGGCATCTTTACAGGAACAATAGGAATGTTCTTTACATTTTTCTTATTGTTCTCAAGGTATTTCCCTGTAATTGCACAAGCAGAATTAAAATCGATCTTAAAATCATCTGGTCAGGAATATAAGACGAAAGCAGCAGCACAGCACCATTAAAATTTTAAACACCAATCTCTTTAATTACTAGGAGAAAAGATATTAAACAGCGTTTAAGAAATACGTTTTTAGATAATAGAATTTAAAAAATAAAAAAGATGAGTACAGTAGCGATACATGCAATTTACGATGATGAAGAGCCATTATTGGCTGCGGCACACGAACTACGTTCACAAGGCATTCGAGTGAAGGATGTTTTTTCTCCGTTCCCCATTCATGGATTAGATGCGGCAATTGATGTTCCACGAACATGGATTGCAATTACCGCATTTATTTACGGGTTAACAGGTGCATCCTTGGCTACTTTAATGATGTGGTACATGATGATCAGCGATTGGCCTACAGATATTGGAGGAAAACCAAGCATGGCTTATTTCATGAACGTTCCTGCATTTATTCCTATTACATTCGAATCAACAGTATTATGTGCTGGACATGGAATGGTAATTACATATTATTTGCGTTGCTGGATGTTACCGGGTGTAAAAGCAAAAAATCCTGATCCAAGAACTACGGATGATAAATTTTTAATGATTGTTGAAACAAAAGAAGAAAATAAATCGAAGATTGAGACACTGTTAAAAAATGGTGGAGCAACTGAAATATCATTCAAATAAGTTATCAAAACAACAGAATACTATACAACGATGAACAAAAAGGTAACACAAATTATTTCTTTAATGGCGGTGTTTGGCTGTATCGCAATAGCTACAACTTCATGTGGGAAAAAAAACCCGAACAGTCCTGGAGTTGAATTTATGCCGGATATGTACCGCTCACCATCATTGGAGCCAAATATGGCCTATGTTTCTATTATCAATGGTAAACAAACAGGAGATACATTACAAGCAAATAGATTGCCTGTAAAAGGAAGCATTCCAAGGGGATTCATGCCCTATCCTTATGCAAACGATACAGCTGGTTATGCAAATGCCGGTAGATATTTACATAATCCATTTAAAAAGAATGATGCCAATTTAGCCGAAGGGGAAGTTTTATATAGTAAGTACTGTGTACACTGTCATGGCGCAGGAGGTGAAGCAGATGGTTTAGTGGCTGCAAAATTAGCTGGTCCTCCTCCATCTTATAAAGGGCCAGTATTAATGGCCTTACCTGAAGGCAAGATGTTTCATTCTATCTATTTCGGGAAAGGACTTATGGGTTCTCATGCTTCATTGGTAAGCAAAGCTGAAATCTGGAAAATAATTTTACACATTCAGAAATTACAATATCCGAACGGAAAAGAAGTAGCAGTAACAGTTGCTGATTCAGCATCCTTAACAGCAGCGAAAGTAGACGTAATAAAATAATATTTAACAGATTTTTGAGAATAAAAGATAAATGCAAACAGATATGAATAATAACTATACGTTTACGAATAAAACCAGAAACATCACTTTTGGTTTAATGGCTATAGGCTTAGTTACCATCATTGCCGGTTTTTTAACCGATCATGCTCCAGAAGGTGTAAGCCACGAAGAATATCACCAAACTCGTATCTGGGCGAATTTACTTGTAAATGGATGGTTCTTTATGGGAATAGGCTTACTTGCCACTTTCTTTATGGCATTGCAATATGTAGCAGAAGTTGCATGGTCAGTTGCAGTAAAAAGAGTTTATGAAGCGGTATCTTCTTATTTACCTGTTGGTGCTGTTGTAATGGTTTTAATATTAGTTGCCGGACAGTTGCACCTGCACCACTTATACCATTGGATGGATGCAGATCTTTATAAAGAATTTTTAGACGATGGTGTAACACCCAACCCAAAATTTGATGAAGTACTAAAAGGGAAAGAAGGCTATTTTGCACCTTGGTTCTTTTGGCTAAGAACAAGTATTTATGTTGTTGTTTGGTGCTGGTTTCAAAAAGGGTTTATCAAAAACTCAATCGAACAGGATTTGCAAGGGGGAACAAAAATACACTACAAAACAATGGGTAAGGCAGCTTCGTTCTTAGTATTTTTCGCAGTAACTTCTTCAACTGCTGCTTGGGACTGGATGATGTCATTAGATCCGCATTGGTTTAGCACCATGTATGGTTGGTATGCATTTTCAGGAATGTGGATTTCTGCCATGATTACAATTATTCTTTTTGTACTTTATTTAAAACGTAAAGGATATTTACCTCAAGTAAATGATAGTCATATACACGATTTGGGGAAATGGGTATTTGCAGTAAGTTTCTTATGGAGTTACCTTTGGTTTTGCCAATTCATGTTAATCTGGTATACAAACATCCCTGAAGAGATTATTTATTTTCAAGATCGTTTGCACAATTATGGTTATATGGGATTAATGTGGACTGTATTTGCAATGAACTTTGTATTTCCAATGATTTTATTAATGAGTCGCGATGCAAAACGCAACTATGTTTTTTTAGTTATTGTAGGCTGTATAATTTTTATTGGTCACTGGTTAGATGTTTATATGATGGTTATGCCAGCAACTGTTCAAGGCAATCATCATTTAGGATGGATGGAAATAGGAACAGCTTTGGGTTTCTTAGGATTAATGCTTTTCGTTGTTCACAGAGCATTATCGAAAAGATCATTAATGGTTGAAAAACACCCATATCTGAACGAAAGTATGCACCACCATTACTAATTATTGAATAATAACAAAAAAGCGAAACACAATAACGAATTAACAATTCTAACACTATGATAAAGTTTTTAGTTTACATTGCCATCATTTTAACGGCTCTTGCAATTGGCTATTTAGTTAGGGTTTTTGAACTTGCATCAAGTTTAAAAGGGACCAAACCTGAAGAGATTACTGAAAAGGACAACAAATTACAGGCGAAATTAATGCTCCTGTTTTTGATTGTATTATTGGGTTTCACTTTTTGGAATCTAATTGAATATGCTCCAAAATTGTTGCCTGTGTCCGCATCAGAACATGGTGTTGAAATTGACTGGTTATTCAATTTCAACATGATCATTATCTATATTGTGTTTGCAATTACTCAGATTTTTTTGTTTTTCTTTGCTTTCAAATATTATGGTCGCAAAGGAAGAGTGGCTACCTTCATTGCTCATGATAACAAATTAGAAATGATTTGGACCGTTATTCCTGCTATCGTTTTGGCTGTTATCATCATTTTCGGTTTAAGATCATGGAATAAAATCACTTCTGATGCGAATCCAAATTCAACAATTGTTGAGCTGTATGCAAAACAATTTGATTGGACAGCAAGATATGCAGGTGCTGATAACAAATTAGGAAAAGCAAACTATCGTTTGATAACTGCAACAAATGATCTTGGAATGGACTCTACTAGCGCAGAAGGAATGGATGATATCGTTGTTAAAAACGAAATTCATATCCCAGTAGGAAAAGAAATTGAATTTAAATTCCGTTCTCGCGACGTAATTCATAGTGCATTTTTCCCTCACTTCAGAGCACAAATGAACTGTGTACCAGGAATGACAACCATGTTCCACTTTACACCAACGATTACAACCGCAGATATGCGTAAAGATCCTTTTGTAGTAAAACAAATGGCTGAGATCAATAAGCTACGTCAAGAAAAAGCTAAGAAAGAAGGACGAGTTGAAAAACCTGTAGAATTTGATTATATACTATTATGTAATAAAATATGTGGTAACAGTCACTATAACATGCAAATGACAGTAATTGTAGATACTGAAGCGGATTATAAAAAATGGTTAGCGGGCAAACCAGCATTTTATGCAAAAGCTGCAGCAAGTAAAACAGTAATAGCAGAAAACAAATAGAAATTCAATAAAATATTCAATAATAAAATAATATAGTATATGTCAGATAATCACGGTCAGCACGATAGCCACGCTCACGATAGTCACGGTCAGCACGATGAGCATCACCATGAAGAATCATTTGTGTCGAAATACATTTTTAGTATGGACCACAAAACTATTTCACGCCAGTTCCTAATTACTGCGGTTATTATGGCTTTCCTTGCGATGATGATGTCATTTCTATTCCGTTTACAATTAGCTTGGCCGGGAGAAAAATTTGCAATCATCAACTTTTTATTAGGTGACAAATGGGGAAAAGACGGAATCTTAGAACCTGGCATGTATATGGCGCTGGTGACAATCCATGGAACTGTTATGGTATTTATGGTTTTAACAGGTGGATTAAGCGGAACATTCAGTAACTTGTTAATTCCATACCAAATTGGTGCACGTGATATGGCTTCCGGATTCATGAACATGTTATCCTACTGGTTCTTCTTTTTATCAAGTTTGATAATGATTGCTGCATTCTTTATTGAAACAGGACCAGCTTCTGGCGGATGGACAGTTTATCCTCCATTAAGTGCATTACCACAAGCAATGGATGGATCAAAATTAGGTATGACTTTCTGGTTAGTATCCATGTCTTTATTCATTGTTTCTTCTTTATTGGGTGGTTTGAACTATATCGTTACGGTATTGAACTTACGTACTAAAGGGATGTCTATGACAAGATTACCACTTACAATATGGGCATTTTTTATTACTGCTGTTTTAGGTGTATTGTCTTTTCCGGTATTATTATCTGCTGCTTTACTTTTAATTTTCGATCGTAGTTTTGGTACATCATTTTACTTATCTGATATTTATATCGGTGGTCAAGCATTGGAACAAACAGGTGGAAGTCCAATTTTATACGAACACTTATTCTGGTTCCTTGGTCACCCAGAGGTGTATATCATTATTTTACCCGCATTGGGTTTAACTTCTGAAATCATTTCGGTAAATTCACGTAAACCAATCTTCGGTTACCGTGCGATGATCGGATCTATCATGGCAATCGGATTCCTTTCCTTTATTGTTTGGGGGCATCATATGTACATGACGGGAATGAATCCATTCTTAGGCTCTGTTTTCGTATTTACTACCTTATTGATTGCAATTCCATCTGCAGTAAAAGCATTTAACTATATAACTACTTTGTGGAAAGGTAACATCCGTTACACACCAGCAATGTTGTTTGCAATTGGTTTGGTTTCTACATTTATCTCTGGTGGTTTAACAGGTATCATCCTTGCGGATTCAGCATTGGATATCAACGTTCATGATACCTATTTCGTTGTCGCTCACTTCCATATTGTAATGGGTGTATCTGCAATTTTAGGAATGTGTGCCGGAGTTTACCATTGGTTTCCAAAAATGTTTTTACGTCACATGAATAAAAAACTTGGATACATTCACTTCTGGGGAACATTCATTTCCGCGTATGGCGTATTCTTCCCAATGCACTTTTTAGGTTTAGCAGGTGTACCGCGTAGATATTATTCAAACAGTGCATTCCCAATGTTCGATAACCTTGTTGATATCAACGTATTTATTACCTCGTTTGCAATATTAGCTGCATTGGTTCAAATAGTATTCTTATTTAACTTCTTCTACTCTATGTTCCGTGGACCAAAATCAGAACAAAATCCTTGGGGAGCAAATACATTGGAGTGGACAACACCAATGGCACATACTCATGGAAACTGGCCTGGAGCTTTACCAACAGTTCACCGTTGGCCATATGACTATAGCAAGCCAGGTAAAGATCAAGATTTCGTTCCTCAAACAGTTCCTTTGGCTGAAGGCGAAATTGATGGTGGAGGACACTAACTAATTTTTAAATTTAATTTAAAAAAACCCTTCGTTGATACGAAGGGTTTTTTTATACAATTGATTGTCACTTCGAGTAAATCCGACAACGGACGAATGTATCGTTGAAATGATTTCAGAAATCGATTGTAAGGATAATTGGGCTATTGTTGTTGTGTGCATAATTTCTTTTTACCACAGACTACTCAGATTTACTCAAATTTTTCTGTGATACTTTGTGTTATTTGTGCTGAATTTTTTATTTTAATTTTTCTATGATTTTTAAATACTCGCACGTTTTTTGTTCCCAGACGCAGCTGTTTCTTCTGCACTTTTTCTATAAATTTATATTCGTGTCTGAAACATAGTTTAAATTATCTTTGTATGGTGCGTAAAACAAACTACATACTACTTTTGATACTCTTTTTATGTATATCAAGTGTTAGAGCACAACCAACACTTGATACAATAAAAAGTTGCTTAAAACAACGCCCTAAACCTTTTGGTAAATTAGATTGCAGAAACTCATTCATTGATAACAATATTGTAAACATCTTTGGAGCTATTGCCGGTATAAATTATGGTAAACGGCTGAGTTTTGGTATCGGATACAATCAACTTTACAATCCACCGAAATCATTGAATCAAGACATTGAATACATAAGCGCATTGGGAAAACCCTACTTTATATCGAGTGGATTAAGATTCTATTATATTTCGGCAGCGATAGAATACGCATTCTACCAAACAAAAAAATGGGAGATCAGTATACCTTTACAAATTGGATTTGGTAGAAGCTTTTATCAAAATGAATTTAATAATGTGCAGACAAAAGATGAAAAGCGCAGCTGTTTTATTTATGAACCAACAATTTCTGTAGATTATAAAATTGTAAAATGGGTAGGAATAGGTGCTGATTTCGGCTATCGCTTTTTTTTAACAGATAATGTAAAATTAAATCGAGAATTAAACTCAGCGATTGTTACTTTTGGAATTTTAATTTACTATAGCGAAATATACAAATCTATTTTACCGAAGGGCCCCGTGTCTAAAAAATATAACAACAACACTTCCAAGCAATAAAAAAAAGTAAATGTAGTTGTTTAAAACTCCTTCCAAAATATGGCCGATAAAGGGCTTTGAAAGATCACAAATATTAATGCTCTCGCAAGTTATAACTCATATTATATCGTAATTGATTAAAATAGTGGTGTTTTTGGAAGCAGATTATTCACTACTTTTATATCCCAAAAATAAATAAAAATGATCTCAGTTTCTAACCTTTCTCTTCGTTATGGCAAACGTGTGCTTTTTGATGAAGCAAGTATAAAATTTACTCCCGGCAATTGTTATGGTGTTATTGGTGCCAATGGTGCCGGGAAATCCACCTTCATGAAAATTCTTTCTGGAGAAATTGAACCTACAACCGGACAAGTTTCAATAACCCCCGGAGAACGCTTGAGTGTATTAAGCCAAAATCACTTTGCCTTTGATGCATATCCGGTTTTGCAAACGGTTATGATGGGAAACAAAAAACTATGGGATGTAATGCAGCAAAAAGATGCCATTTATGCAAAGGCTGATTTTTCGGATGCCGATGGGATTAAAGCAGCTGAACTTGAAAATGTATTTGCAGAAATGAATGGTTGGAATTACGAAAGCGATGCAGCAAACATGTTGAGCGAATTAGGAGTTAAAGAAGAGTTTCATGGGAAATTAATGACTGAATTAAATGGAAAAGAAAAAGTACGTGTATTACTTGCCCAAGCCATTCTAGGAAATCCGGATATCCTTTTATTGGATGAGCCTACCAACGATTTAGATGTTGAAACAATTGCATGGTTGGAAAATTTTCTTGCCAATTTTGAAAACATCGTGATTGTTGTTTCCCACGACCGTCACTTTTTAGATGCCGTTTGTACGCACATTGCCGATATCGATTTTAATAAAATTTCCCTGTATACCGGTAACTATATGTTTTGGTATGAATCCAGTCAGTTAGCCTTGCGCCAGCGTTCAGATCAAAATAAAAAAATGGAGGATAAGCGCAAGGAGTTGCAGGATTTCGTTGAACGTTTCAGTGCAAATGCATCCAAATCAAAACAAGCTACTAGCCGTAAAAAATTATTAGAGAAACTGGTGATCGATGAGATCAAGCCATCTACTAGAAAATATCCTGGTATTATTTTCAAGGCCGAGCGCGATTGTGGTGATCAGATTTTGAATATTGAAAACCTTTCTAAAATCTCTTCTGAAGGAGCTACTTATTTTAAGGACATCACCTTTACGATGACCAAAGGGGATAAAATTGCAATCCTTTCAAAAGAGCATATCGCCATTACTTCCTTCTTCGAAATACTTGCCGATGAAGATCAGGCAACAAGCGGAACGTGCACGTGGGGTAGTACAATTACAAAATCATACTTACCAAATGAAAATGCGAAGTATTTTACTGAAGATCAAAATCTGATCGACTGGTTGCGCCAATTTTCAAAAGATAAAGACGAAACTTATGTCCGGGGCTTTTTAGGAAAAATGCTATTCACCGGAGAGGAATCTTTAAAAAAATCAAATGTATTATCGGGGGGAGAAAAAGTCCGTTGTATGGTTTCGCGCATGATGTTGACCAATGCCAATTGCTTAATCTTAGATGAACCAACAAACCACTTGGACCTAGAGTCTATCACTGCTTTTAATAATGCGCTGAAAGACTGGAAACATACGGCACTGTTTACATCTCATGATCATGAATTTATGCAAACTGTTGCAAACAGAATCATTGAGATAACACCAAACGGAATTATTGATAAACGAATGACCTATGACGAATACATTGTTGATGAGGGTGTAAAAGCGCTGAAGGAAAAGATGTATCCTAAATTGGCGAAAGTAAAATAACAAACAGGCTGCTCATCTGAGCGGCTTTTTTTATACATGGAAACACTAGCATTACTATCACAATATGGAACGTTAACTGTCGTTTCTCTGATCATGCTTTCTTTTATTGCGGGTTTTATAGATGCTGTTGTGGGTGGTGGTGGATTAATTTCAATTCCAACTCTTCTCATCAATTTGCCTCAAGTTCCTTTACCAACTCTTTTTGGAACAAACAAAATTGCTGCCTTAGCAGGTACAAGTATTTCTGCTTTTCAATATTCAAAAAGGATCAAATTCAATTATCCGCTATTGCTTACAATAGCAGGTTGTTCAGGACTTGCTTCTTTTTTTGGAGCCAAAACTGTTACAAGAATCGATCTGAATACATTGAAGCCTTTGATCCTGATCATCCTTATCCTTATCGCTATTTATACTCTTTTCAAAAAAAATCTTGGAGCTGTACAAACAAAACAATTAACGCTAAAAAAACAATTGCTGTATGGATCGATATTAGGAATGCTAGTTGGTTTTTATGACGGTTTTTTTGGTCCCGGGACAGGTAGTTTTTTTGTATTAGGTTTTGTTGTTATTCTTGGATTCGAATTCATAGAGGCTTCGGCATATTCAAAAGTAATTAACTGCATGACGAATATTACGGCATTGATTGTATTTATACGACAAGGAAATTACATCCTTGAAATTGCCTTGCTAATGGCCTTTTTCAACATTGCGGGGAGTATTACAGGAACGAGAATTGCTTTAAAAAAGGGAAACGGCTTTGTTCGAATACTTTTTTTGGTTATCGTTAGTATCATGATTATCCGATATGGATATGATGTTTTTATGGCTGGGTAATAATTTGAAATTGAATCGTGCGTTTTATTTACTAAATGAACATTGATAAATACATTGATAATGCAACCCTCTCTTTTTTCCGTCTGCTTATTTAACTGGAAATTTCACATAAAGAGTCCCTTCAAGATCGGACGAAGCAGCCCTCCCCCGCTTTTCAGTTTAATCATACCTTTTTAGAAATCAGTTGAGATTTTAATTTATATTTTTACTAGCAGCAAACTATCCGGACAAAAACAACACTGACAAAAATGTGTTCAGACGACAAAAAAAATAAACAATGGCATAATGACCCAAACAATTGGGTGTGGGGGGTGTTTTATTTTAATAAAAATGATACGCGAATTTTTCTTTTAAAAAGAAATCCATCCTTCGGTATTACTGTGAATTTCGCAAATACTCAGACATATTTATTCATTACGATTTTAATGTTGTTACTGATTCTATCCGCAAACATTTAACTACTTCTCTTTGGCGGTAGCGTGAACAATATTTAAAAAGAATGCTTGTATATTTTTCCCGGAAGCGATTTTACAATTCCTAAAAATTCCAGTTATTCCTCCATGTAAAAGGAGGGCTTGGTGGTTTGATTCATCGGTTCTCGACTCAGCTCGAACTGACTCCGTTTGTCACTTCGAGCGGAGTCGAGAAGCACAGGAGCTCGATGCGTTATTTCAGCTAACAACAAATTAACCCTTAGCTCCAACAATATTCATTTGCTAAGTACCTTTTTCTAAACTGCATTTGGAGGTTTATGCATTCGAAAAATAATTACAGCTGTTTCTAATGTGAATTCTCTGCTTTTACTGCTAAAGGAGGCTCCATTTTAGCACCGCATTTTTTACATGTACGTAAGTCAATGCTTCCATAAAAGTGTGCGAATGTTTCCTGAAACTGCGTCATAATATTGGTCAGTTTAAATTTTTTCACAAACAAAGGCTCGTTGCATGTTTCACAAAACCACATCAACCCATCTTCTTCCCCTTCTCTACGTTTCCGCTCAATAACCAATCCAATCGTATTGGGCCCTCGCATGGGATTATGCGGCACGCGGGGAGGTAGAAGAAAAATTTCCCCTTCATTAATGGGAACAGTTACTGCTTTCCCATCTTCCTGAACTTGAACCGCTATATTCCCTTCTAACTGATAAAAAAATTCTTCACTTTCATTGTAGTGATAATCTTTACGGGCATTCGGACCACCAACGACCATAATAATAAACTCGGTATCTTCATAAACAACTTTGTTGTTTACGGGTGGCTTTAAAAGATGACGGTTGTCGTCAATCCATTTTTTGAAACCAAAAGGACGTGTGATCATAATTCTATATTTTTAAAATTTAACAGTCAACTGAACGGCATACACTCTAGGAGCCTGAATATCCATAGGTCTTCCCATCACTTCTCGATTAAACATATTGTTTATGATGAAAGAAAGTTTGGCCGTTTTGTGCAATTGATAAGAGATTCTATAATCAAAAATATAATCCCCTTGATCGTGTGCCGCTCGGTATTTTTTCATTCCAGGAAATTCTGAACTAACAAAAAATGCATCCACATTTTCCATAAAGCTATTAGCACGCATACTAATACCGGTACTGAAATTTTTATATCCCAATTGAATGTCTGCTTTTCCGGTGTGTTTGTAACGGTATTTTAATAAATTATTTTTTGTTGTATTTGAAGCCGTATCAGTAATACGTTCGATATCAAAATCAGTTTGTATCGGATCAATATACGTATATCCCAGCAACATGGAAATATCGATAGGGCCCATCTTTCCGGCTCCAATAATTGAAACATCTATTCCTCTGATTCTGGTATTTCCAATGTTTTGGGATTGAAATCCTAAGCCATATGGGGAAGTTGTCATTGATGGATTATATTGTCCAAAAGTAAACTCCATCATATTATTGTATTCTGTCCAAAAGGCAGCCACATCAATATATCCTTTCCAGTCACCAATTTTTACACCTTGTTTAATTCCGATCTCACTACTCCATCCGCTTTCGGGGCGCAGACTATCATTCGGATAAATGTCCAATCCACTTGCGCTGGTTTTGATGTATTTTTCGGCAACGGAAGGAAAACGGAAACCTTGTCCGAAAGATGCTCTAATATAGGTAGCTTTAAATAAATGATAATTAATTCCGGCACGAAAAACGGGCTTCACTTTTGATTGTTTGGCGATGGGTTTTGATTTATCCAGCAGCAAATAAAGATCTTCTTTCGTTTCCACCGAATCGGTTTTAAAATATTCACCTCGGCCACCTAGTGAGATCGTTAACTTTTTCCATTTCTTATCTATTTGGGTAAACAAGGAAGCGTTTGTACTGAAATGGGTTCCATAGAGCGGACCCGATCGCACTTCATTGTAATTATAAACAGCTCCTATGGTCCATGTAAGTCCTTTTTCGAAACGTTTTTGAAATTGATATTCGGAATAATAAACATCAGCAGTAGATTCCTGATTGGTGTTGTTCAGATTTTTTGTTCTAAAAAAGCGACCGCGTAAAGTATGCCTTGAATCGTTTTTTGTGTTGTATGTTATATAAGGATCGATATTGGTTCGATAAGTTGTATAATGGCTTAAATCACCACCCGCAGGCCGCAAAGAACCTGTTGTATCATTCTCCCAAATTAAAAACAAACCACCTTTTGTACGCATGGTATTCGCATTCACACCAATTTGCAATCCTTGTAATTTTTTAGAAAAACGATACCGTAAATTTGTATTTGCACGATAGCGTTGTTCTGTTTCTAAATAACGATAGCCTTCATCATTATAAATATTTCCGCCAAGAACAATATCAAACTGTTTGATTTTTTGCGCATGATAAAAATTCAAGCCACTGTATGTTGGGTTTCCATCCTGCCACCAAACCATTTCTTTCCTTCTTGGTTTATCATAAGCGCCACCATAGAAATTAATTTTTGTTTCCGGGTCTTCTTTGGCATAAGCCGTTCTAAAGTTAATTACACCATTCATGGCGGAGGAACCAAACAATGCGGAAGAGGCACCTTTGATCACTTCAATTTGTTCGCAATTTTCAATTGGAAGAAACGACCACTTTACATCGCCAGCATCGGCGGTAAGCATCGGCATTTCATCCACCATCACCAAAACACGACTACCGGCTCCGTAACTAAATCCACTTCCCCCACGAATATTTGCCTGTCCATCAATCACGTTCACTCCCGGTACCTGATCAATTGCAGTCTCGATTGTTTGAATACTTTTATTTTCAATGAGAGAGGGCTTTAAAACTTCCATTGAAACGGTTACTTCACTCAAATTTTGTTCGAACTTACCGGCAGAAATAACCACAATCCCCAATTGCTTCGCATCACTTTCCAAAACAATATCGTCCGAAAGTGTATCATTTGCTTTAAGTTCAATCATTTTAATCTGACTTTTGAATTCCAGTGATTTGAATTCTACCTTATGCTTTCCTGCTGTTGTTTTGAAAAAGTAATTTCCATTTACATCTGTTACGGTACCCGTGTTATTGTCTACAATCACAGAAGCACCTACAATGGTTTCTTTACTCTTGATGTCAGAAACCTTTCCTTTCAGATAGGCATCCTGGGCAAGTAATGAAACAGAAATTAGAATAAAAAAAAGGGGAGTAAGGATTTTTTTCATTTTATAAATTGGGATTTAAATTGCTATGTTTTTTAGTAATTACAATCTATTCATTTATAAAATACAGTTCAGCATTTATAAATTAATAGATTTGCAAAAAGTACAAGTGCAATATACAAATTTAAAATTATGGATGAAAGTTTGAAATATAAAATTGCAATCAGCCTTATTCCAAACATTGGGGATGTACTTGCAAAACGATTGATTTCTTATTGTGGAAGCGCTGAAGCGGTATTTAAAGAAAAGCAGCATGCCCTAGAAAAAATTCCCGGCATCGGAAATTTTAATGCAAAAGCGGTAGTGACACACAATGTATTCAACCGTGCGGAAGAGGAAATAAAATTCATTGAGAAGAATAACATCACGGCACTTTTTTATCTTGATAAAGAATATCCAAAACGCCTGACGCATTGTGAAGACAGCCCCGTTCTGTTGTATTTTAAAGGCAAAGCAAATCTGAATTCAGAAAAGATAATCAGTATCGTAGGTACGCGGGAAGCAACCGATTATGGCAGGCAGCAATGTGAAAAATTAATTGCTGAACTCGCTGTTTACAATCCCATTATTGTGAGCGGATTGGCCTATGGAATTGATATCTGTGCGCACAAAGCTGCAATGGATAATAATCTCACAACCGTTTGTGGCTTGGCACACGGTCTCGATAAAATATATCCGGCAATACACAGGCAGGCTGCAGAAAAGATGTTGGATAATGGCGGATGGCTAAGTGATTTTACGAGTAAAGTAATTCCGGACCGTGAAAACTTTCCTCGAAGAAACAGGATCGTTGCCGGGATGTCGGATGCGACTATAGTAGTTGAATCAAAAATTGGGGGAGGATCATTAATTACTGCAGACATCGCCAATAGTTATAATCGCGATGTGTTTGCTTTTCCGGGACGCGTGAATGACGAATGCTCCAAAGGGTGTAATAATTTAATAAAACAAAACAAAGCAGCATTAATTCAATCGGCTGCGGATATTAGTTATATCATGGGCTGGGAACAGAAAACGAAAAATGCACCGATACAAAAACAATTGTTTGTTGAATTAAAACCAGAAGAGGAAGTTTTAGTAAATTTATTGAAGGGTAAAGACAACCTGAATGTAGATGATATTTGTCTTTTTGCAAAAATGCCGATGAGTAAAGTGTCTTCCCTATTGCTTACACTAGAATTTTCAGGAATTATAAAATCACTTCCGGGAAAAATATACAAGCTGAATTAACGCATAGAGCTCCTGTGCTTCTCGACTCCGCTCGAAGTGACAAACGGAGTCCGTTCGAGCGGAGTCGAGAACGAAATTAATATAAGTAAGAAAAGTGTTTGTCCTAAGTCAGTTCGAGCAGAGTCGAGAACGAAATTAATATAAGTAAGAAAAGTGTTTGTCCTAAGTCAGTTCGAGCG
>CANIFU010000011.1 GCA_947466965.1 Bacteroidota bacterium | reverse complement strand
TGGGAAGACATTAAATTCAGCTTTGAAGAGGTCTTTAAATTGTATGCACCCGAATTGCAATTAGGCTTTCTTAAATTTTTAAAAGGAACACCGGTAAGAGAAAAATATGAAAAATACGGATTTAAGTTTGATCCGAATCCACCTTATCAAATCATAGAAAGCAATTATTTATCTGCAGAGCAACTTCATCAAATAACATTAGTAGAACATTCACTTGAAGTATACTGGAATAAAAAAAGAGCACCACACACGTTAAAATATATCACAACAAACTATTCTATTTTTGATTTTCTTCTTGGATTAGGATTACATTTTGAATCAAAAAGGGATCTTCACAAATTTTCTTTGAATGATATTTTTGAGATCATGACGGAATATGTTTCTGAAAAATTCAGCGATGATCCCATCATCAATCAACTTGTTGCAATAGACTATTATCTTCATCACAAGGTGAAGCCACAAACTTTGTTCATTGAAGAAATAGAAAGGACAGAGAAAAACAAGATCATTGAAGATGAAAAATTAAATCATCATAAATTCCGATATATTATGCTGCCGCTGCAATTCAATTTCAATGCTTTCGAAAAAGAGAACATTATAGAAAATAAAAATTCAACCCTCATCATTCAATATGACGGAGTGAATAAAGCAAAAGTGATTCCAGCTGTTGTTGAATAAAAAACAAACTCAATCTCGGTTTAGTTGGTCTGCCTTGAAAACCATTCTTCTGCGCATCTACCAAAGAATGATCAGATATTAATTGAAAAAAATAAAATTATGAAATTAGAATTCCTTGACAACATTAACGAATATCAGGACCAAGTGATTCGACTATTCAATTTCGATAGGACAGAAGCCATACAATTCAGGGATGCTATTCAGAAAACACTAATAGAAAAGGAACAAGCACTTGACCTGAACTCTCTTGAATTTATCGAAAAAATAAATTGCAAACTTATACTTCACATTTCCGAAACAAATGAAGGTATTTTTAGTATGGATAACAAAACCTTTTTCTGTGATTTGACGATGGATGGCTACAAAAACATGATTCAATTATTAGAACCCTTTTGCATAAAAGATTCAAAAAGCTTTACAATGCTTTACGATTTAGACACGCAGATGGATTTCTTATTTTCTCCGTATGGAAGTTAATTTAAATTACATGTATAGGATATATTTTTTCTGATTATCGTTTAATAAGCGACAAATATTTCATTCTTGCAAAACCTAATTCTTCCATCACTTCTTTCCGGTAATTAACCAACTTTTCAACTGTTGCACGATCTTTACGGACCATTCGAAGCAACTTCCAACGACCTTGAATTTTTTTCATCACCGGATAAAATTCCAGCACATAAAATCCGGTTAGTGCAGCAAGGAGGAAAAATATCAAAAGTAAGAACCAACTTTTGAATACAATTCCAACAATAGTTAATTGAATAAAGAGATAAATCGTCCAAAATATTAATGACAAATTAGCCCTGAAGGAAGCGTAAAATTCTGCTTTTTTTACTTTTTTACCCGAAAATTTCTCGGCAATTAAATAGGGAGGATAATTCAAAATTAAACCAAAAAAATAAATAGGAAATCCTAAATAAATAATAATATACTCTAATAAAAAAGTACCAAAGTTCATTTTATTAATACTCTCCTCATGTAAAAGATGATCACGCAGATTATTTTGGTTCAGCAGTTTTATATAAGGATACATCTTATTCTTAAGCGAAGAAATCAAATCAGGCTCCTTTTCATCAAGTACATTTACCATATCAATAATTTCTGAACTGGCAATGCTCTGATTCCTCAACTTTTTTGAATTCAACTGTTTATCAACAAGCCATTTATGGGTATAAACCTCTTCAATATTAGAAACCAATTTATCGTTATGAGCATTATTGATATTTGAAACTTTCTCCAAAATTTTTTCTTCTAATATTTTTGTAAATTCGTTAATGGCCTTTACCTTATCTGCTTTATAATTTCCTTCGTATTCTTTCATTGAAATTGGATTCCCAATATCGATAAACACTTTACTCCGGAATTTAGGAGCCGCCTGGTAATTTATTCCAACAGGAATTACAAAAATATCTTTCGAATAATCTAGCGATTCGAGTGTTTGAAAAGCGATTCGAGTTAATCCTTTTTTCAGATGACGAAGTCGTCTTTCCTGAATACACAAGCCTTCAGGAAATATTAATATTGTTTTGTTGGCTGATAAAAGATTGCGACATTCTTCAAATGACTTATCATTTTTTTTGAGTTCAGCAAAACCGTCCTGCATCCGATACATCGGACTAACATTCATTTTATTAAGAATCCATTTGGCAAATGCACCTTTAAAGACATCGCCACGAGCAAAAAAACGAACTTTTTGTGGAGGGAGCTTCGCCAAAATAACTGGATCAATAAATCCGTTGGAATGATTGGGAGCAAGAATTATAGGTTTGTTACGAGGGATCTTATTTAATCCTTTCACATCAATTTTATAAAATATTTTTAATGAAAAATATACAAACAGTTTTAAAAGCCAGTAGAGCACAATAGTAATATTAAAAGTTAAATTAAATTATCGTTCAAATGTTAAACGTTGCCCTTTAATTTCTTCATTAAAAACTCCATTCTCATAAACCAATTGTCCGTTTACAAAGGTGTATTTTATTTTTGAATGAAATTCAAATCCGTCAAAAGGGGACCAAGCACATTTATATATGATATTCGATTCATTTACTACAAAAGAGCTATTTAAGTCTACCAATACTAAATCAGCAAAATATCCTTCACGGATATATCCTCGTTGTTTTATTTGAAAACAGTCTGCAACAGCATGCGCCATTTTTTCCGCAATTTTTTCCAAGGTAATTTTACCTTGTTTGTGCATTTCAATCATTGCAACCAATGAATGCTGAACCAATGGACCACCTGAAGGAGCTTTAAAATAAAGTTGCTGCTTCTCTTCGAGCGTATGAGGAGCATGATCGGTTGCAATCACATCAATCTTATTTTCTAATACAGCCTTCAAAATCGCATCTCTGTCAGTCGCTTTTTTTACTGCAGGATTCCATTTAATAAAATTACCCTTCGTCTTATAATCTTCATCGGAGAACCATAAATGATGAATACAAGCTTCTGCAGTAATTCTTTTCTGTTTTAATGGAATAATGTTATCAAACAGTTCCACTTCCTTGGCTGAGGATATGTGTAAAATATGTAATCGCGTATTGTATTTTTTTGCCAACTCAACTGCTAAAGAAGACGACTTGTAACAAGCTTCTTCGCTGCGAATTAAAGGATGACACTCAACAGGTACATCCTCTCCATATTTCTCTTTATACACCTGCATATTATGTCTGACTGTTTCTTCATCTTCACAGTGTGTCGCAATCAACATTTTACACTGGGAGAATAAACCTTCCAGAGTTTCTCTTTTATCCACAAGCATATTACCTGTTGATGAGCCCATAAAAACTTTTATGCCACAAACATTTTCAGGATCAGTTTTCAGAACTTCTTCCAGATTATCGTTAGAGGCACCCATAAAAAAAGAATAGTTCGCCAAAGATACTTCAGATGCACGCTTGTATTTTTCTTCCAGTAATTCCTGCGTGAATACATTCGGAATAGTATTGGGCATCTCCATAAATGAAGTAACACCGCCTGCTACAGCCGCTTTTGCTTCAGTATAAATTTCTCCTTTGTGAGTTAATCCGGGCTCACGAAAATGCACCTGATCATCTATACAACCGGGAAACAAATATTGATCAGTTCCATCTATCATCACATCGGCAATAGCATTTATTTCTGACGCTGATACCTTTAAAATTAGCTGATCTTCTATCAATACATCACCTTTGAAAATGTGACCTTCATTGACAATGTTTACATTTTTAATAAGTGTTCGGCTCATAATTTTTTTAATTAACAAAAAAAGCTCTTAAAAAAGAGCTTTAATTTATTTTTTTAAATCGCATTTGAAGCACTCCCCAAAATGCTTCTTTGAATATTCCTTTACTCATTTTCGAAACGCCTTCGGTTCTATCAGTAAATGTAATCGGAACTTCCATAATTTTAAATCCTAATTTGTATGCGGTATATTTCATTTCAATCTGAAAGGCGTATCCGACAAATTTTATTTCATCAAAATGAATCCGTTCTAACACCTTTCTTTTATAACATTTAAAGCCTGCGGTTGTATCATGGATTGCGACAAACAAAACCATACGTACATAAACAGAAGCAAAATAAGACATTAAAACGCGTCCCTTAGGCCAATTTTCAATTCTGCCATCCTTTACATATCGTGAACCAATTGCCACATCAGCACCTTTTACACAAGCTTCACGTAAGCGAATCAGATCGTCCGGGTTATGAGAAAAGTCACAATCCATTTCAAAAATATATTCGTAATTTTTAGACAAAGCCCATTTAAATCCATGAATATAAGCTGTGCCCAGACCTAATTTGCCTTTACGTTCTTCCATAAACAATCGATCAGGAAACTCTTGAATCAAGCGTTTCACAATATCTGCAGTGCCATCTGGAGAACCGTCATCAACTATCAATACATGAAATGAAAATGCCAAAGAAAATACCTTGCGAATCATTCGCTCAATATTTTCCTTTTCATTATAAGTTGGTATGATTACTAGACTATCTGACACAGCTTTATATTAGATAACGAAGATAGGGCACTATTCAATAATTACCAAAGTTTTAAGATATTTTGGCATTTTTTTTCACTGTTTTTTCAATGCATTTAAAAATAATGAGTCCAACTGCCGAGATGTTTTTTAAAAACGATCTTAAATTATAGAAATTTACAATGAATTTGGTCGAAGATTTTTTTACAAGGCACCTATCTTAATTTCATCAACAACAGCCGGATCTAGTAATGTTGATGTATCACCCAAATTAGAAACATCTCCTTCAGCAACTTTGCGCAAGATCCTGCGCATGATTTTCCCACTCCTCGTTTTAGGTAATCCGCTTACTATTTGAATTTTATCAGGTTTTGCAATTGCACCAATTACCTTTGTTACCTCTGCCAGAATTTCTTTTCGCAAGAGATCAATATCTTTATTTGCATTCGTACAAATCACATAGGCATAAATTCCTTGTCCTTTAATATCATGCGGATAACCCACAACGGCACTTTCAACAATATCTGGATGCATATTAATTGCACTTTCCACTTCAGCGGTGCCAATGCGATGTCCGCTGACATTCATGACATCATCAACGCGCCCGGTTATTCTATAATACCCGTCTTCATCACGTTTACAGCCATCACCTGTAAAATATAATCCAGGGTATGTTGTGAAATAATTGGTACGGCAACGATCATGATCACCATAGGTTGTCCTTACGATAGAAGGCCAAGGGAACTTGATGCACAAATTTCCTTCTACTCCATTTCCGATAATTTCTTTTCCTTTATCATCTACTAATATAGGTTGAATCCCTGGCAGTGGCAATGTTGCATAGCCAGGTTTTGTTTTTGTAATTCCAGCCATTGGAGAAATCATCATACCACCAGTTTCTGTTTGCCACCACGTATCAACAATCGGGCAATTACCTTTGCCGATATTTAAATTATACCAATTCCATGCTTCTTCATTTATGGGCTCCCCAACACTTCCCAACACTCTTAATGAATCTAATTTATAAGGCTTAACAAAATCTAATCCTGCAGCTTCGAGCGCTCTGATAGCGGTTGGGGCAGTATAAAAAATATTCACTTTATATTTATCTATTACGCTCCAAAAACGACCCGCATCCGGATAGGTTGGAATTCCTTCAAACAAAACGGATGTTGCTCCAGCCAAAAGGGGAGCGTACACAATATAGGAATGGCCAGTTATCCAACCAATATCCGCAGTACACCAAAACACTTCGTTGTCTCGGTATTGAAAAACATTTTCGAATGTAAAATGCGTATATACCATATAACCACCGCAGGTATGAACAACGCCTTTGGGTTTTCCTGTTGAACCGGATGTATATAAAATAAACAACATATCCTCTGCATCCATTTGCTCTGGAGGACAATCTGCAGTAACTTTTTCTAATTCATTCGCAAGCATAACATCCCTTCCCTCTTTTATCTTAATGAAGGTTTGTGTTCGTTCAAGAACGATTACTTTTGAAACTGAAGGACAAATTTCCAATGCTTCATCCACCACATCTTTCATTGGTATACCTTTTGCTCCGCGATAAGCACCATCACTCGTTACTACAATGTTACAATCACTATCTTGAATTCGACTGGATAATGCTGCAGCTGAAAAACCTCCAAAAACAACTGAATGAACAGCACCAATTCGAGCACATGCTAATAATGCAATCGCTAACTCGGGAACCATTGGCAGATAAATACAAATACGATCTCCTTTTTTAGCGCCATTGTTTTTTAAAACATTCGCAAATTTGCAAACGTGTTCGTGTAATTGTTTATAGGTGAATTGAACTGCTTTTTCATCCGGATCATTTGGTTCCCAATAGTAGGCAATTTGATCAGCGCGCGCTGGCAAATGTCTATCCAGACAATTTTCTGTTATATTTAATTTACCACCTACAAACCATTCAAATTTTGGTTCAGAAAAATTCCAATCCAAAACTTTGTCCCATTTTTTTGACCAAAGAAATTGATTTGCTTTTTCTGCCCAGAAAGCTTCAGGCGTTTCAATACTTTTTTGATATTCTACTTGATATTCTTCGAATGAGGAGATGCGTGCCATAATTTTAAAATATAAGATTATTCTAAGTTAAGAAAAATATTTACTAAATTTAAATATCAAAATACAAAATATGAAAACGTCTTTCAGAATTCCTCTTCTACTTAGTATTTTTATTTCATTATTTGTCACTTCCTGCAAGGACAAAAACGATAGCGATGAAACAAGTCCTCCACCAATCGGGACAACAGGAATCGATGCTTCCACTTCTGTAGCAGGCTACTCTATCCTTTCCCATTTACCTGGAATTTGGAACGGACCGGTATCTTCATCAACACCACTAGGTGGATTTCCCGAATGGATCGTTGATATGCGTCCTGTTTCCGGTGCACAGGTTTCAGCAAAAAACGAACTAGATTCAGTGAACAATATCTTAATGAGCTTCTTTATTGTAAAGCATGCCGGAGCATATAAAATGGCCTTCCGAAACGGTGGAGCATTCGCCGGTTCTCAGCGCATTGCCTATGCAGTTATTGATAGCGTTTCAGAAACTACAAACAATTATTTTTATAGGTTTTCTGACTTTAAAGCAGGGAAAAACAGGGTATACACCAATGTGCTTTTTAAAGACGACAGCTTAATCCTACACGTATACACAAACGTGTATAATTCTTTACCAAATGCACAAACACATATGCTGTGGAAAGCTAAACTGCAAGACAATACTGGAGCACAAGCAGCAATTACAGCATTTAGCTTTCCCCAAAAACAAATGGTAAAAGATTTTTCTACTACATTCGATGGAAGAACTGAAGCCATTTATTATTCTACTGCTGACCTTGCAATTGATCCTTATAACGAATCTTCCCAACCCTATTTAGGACAAACTACAGTGAATGTTAGTTTTGATGGGAGCCACATTCCCGACCCTGCAAAAAAAATATTTTTAATGATTACAACACAGCCACTATTCTCGGGATTTACATTTATTCCTGCTCAATTAAAATACCGGTCACGATATGTTTTTTTAGCCTCAACGGATAATTCTTTTACGTTTAATTATATGCATCCCGGAAGTTATTATTTGTACTCACTTTATGATGCAAATAGCGATGGCACATTTTCTTCCGGTGATTGGATGAGCTCTAATCTCACGAACACATTCTCTTTATCTGCTTTAGGTACACAAAATGTGAATACATTGATTGATTTTACAATCCCTTAAAAAATATTACAAGAAATTATTTTCTTCCAATTGCTTTTTTTTGAATAGCCCTATCACCTTATACTTCTTTTGATGTTGATGCTTTCAACGTATTATCGTTTTATTCCCCTTTGGATAACTGACCTAACTCCCTTTCTTCTTTAAAAGCCTTTAAGATGAAATACGAAACAATGAGTGAAAGAAATAATTATTAAACTTTTTTAACTTTCTCTTGTTTAATAAATTAAAAAGCCATGCACATTCTAACCAAAACAACAGTTATAAACAAACCCCTTTCCGAGGTTTTTGAATTCTTCAGCAACGCTGAAAATCTGAATAAAATTACTCCCCCGGATATGCAGTTTAAAATTCTGACTCCTTTACCTATTATCATAAAAAAAGGAACGCTAATCGATTATAAAATAAAGGTAAATGGCATTCCATTTAACTGGCAAACAGAAATAAGTGAGTGGGAACCCAACAAGCGATTTGTCGATAAACAACTGAAAGGACCCTACCGTGTTTGGATCCACGAACACACTTTTGAAGAAAAAGATGGCAAAACAATCATGAATGATCACGTTCAATTTCTTTCTCCGGGCTGGTTTCTAGAACCTATTATCAACAAACTCTTTATTGAAAAAAAGGTAAAGGGTATTTTTGCATACAGAGAAAAAATACTGACCAATTTATTCAAATAAAAAAAGGCTTCCGGAATTCCGGAAGCCTTTTTTTTTAAGATTAATAACATTACAATCCCAATACGATCTCATTCGGGTCTTTACCGCCAAACAACATTTTTGTAGGGTTTTCTAACATCTCTTTTACTTTCACAAGAAATCCAACCGACTCACGCCCGTCAATGATTCGGTGATCGTATGATAAAGCAACGTACATCATCGGGCGAATAACAACTTGCCCGTTAACTGCAACCGGACGATCAACCACATTGTGCATACCTAAAATTGCACTCTGTGGAGGATTGATAATCGGAGTACTCATCATCGAACCAAAAACACCACCATTGGTGATTGTAAATGTTCCGCCACTCATATCTTCCAATGTAATTTTATTATCGCGTGCCTTCAAGGCTAAATTCTTAATAGCTGTTTCAATTCCAGCCAAACTCAATTGCTCCGCATTACGAACAACAGGAACAACCAACCCTTTCGGAGCACTGACAGCAATACCGATGTCAGCATATTTATGATAAACAATTTCTTCTCCATCTATCATTGCATTTACTGCCGGAAACAAATTTAATGCTTCTGTCACAGCTTTAGTAAAGAAACTCATGAAGCCCAAATTAGTTCCGTGCACATCTTTAAATTTTTCTTTATACTTAGCCCGCATAGCATAAATAGCACTCATATCAACTTCATTAAAAGTAGTCAACATCGCTGTTTCGTTTTTCACAGAAACTAAACGCTGTGCTAATTTTTTACGCAATGGAGTCATCTTCGCACGATCAGTATCTCGGCTACCACCCCAACCAGATGTTGATGACGAATCGAAACCATTCGCTAATGTAAACAATACATCGCCTTTGGTGATGCGTCCATCTTTTCCTGTTGCGGCAACTTTATTAGCAGGTACATTATTTTCATCCATCAACTTTTTTGCAGCTGGAGAAGGAGTACCTGAAGCATAGGAATCAGATTTTGTTGCCACAACAACCGGAGTCGCAGTTTCTTTTACAAGCTCTTTTTTCGCTTCTACTTTCGGTTTACTTTCACCTTTTACACTTGTATCAACAGAACAAACTACCTGACCAACTTTTACGGTATCGCCTTCTGCAGCTAATAGTTTAATTGCTCCAGACTCCTCCGCATTGATTGTTAATGTAGCCTTATCAGAATCTACTTCTGCAACTTCTTCATCTTTTTCGACATACTCACCGTCTTTTTTCAGCCAACGTGCAATTACAACTTCTGTAATTGATTCACCCGGGCTAGGTACTTTCATTTCTACTATTGCCATAATTTTAGTCTTTAGTCGTTTGTCTTTTAGTAAATTATTTAGTTACTAATTGTCTGGATACAATTGCATCAATTATATTCTGTTGTTGTTCTGCATGTGATTTCGAAAAACCGGTTGCCGGACTTGCATTTTCAGCTCTTCCAACATATTTCAATGTCACTCCTTTTGTTTCTATGTGTTTACCAAAGAAACGCATGATATGTGCCCAAGCGCCCATGTTTTCAGGTTCTTCTTGTGCCCATACAAAATCTGATGCTCCTTTATACTTTTCAATGATCGCACCTAATTGTTTTGCTGGAAAAGGATATAATTGTTCCATCCGAACAATTGCAACATCGCTTGCATCAGCTTTTTCTTTTCCTTCAATCAGATCATAATAAATTTTACCAGAACAGAAAACTACTTTTTTCACAGACTTCACAACTGCAGTTGAATCATCGATCACTTCCTGAAATCCACCATTCGTAAAATCTTTCACAGATGAAACACAAGTAGGATAGCGTAATAATTTTTTAGGAGTGAAACAGATCAACGGTTTTCTGAAATCACGTTTGATTTGTCTGCGTAAAACATGAAATTGATTTGCCGGTGTTGTACAATTCACAATTTGCATATTATTGCCGGCACACTGTTGTAAAAAACGCTCCAATCGGGCACTTGAATGTTCTGGCCCCATTCCTTCGTAGCCATGCGGTAACAACATAACTAATCCGTTCATTCTTCTCCATTTCGCTTCCGCGGAAGTAATAAATTGATCAATAATAATCTGTGCGCCATTGAAGAAATCACCAAATTGTGCTTCCCAGATTGTTAAGGCATTTGGTGTTGACATGGCGTAACCAAACTCATAACCTAAAACACCATATTCAGAAAGCAAAGAGTTGTATATACTTAATTTACCCTTGGCTCCGAAATTATTTAAGGGAGTATATTCTTCTTCTGAGTCCTCTACTTTCACAATTGCATGACGGTGAGAGAACGTTCCACGCTCAACATCTTGTCCGCTGAAACGCACATTATGCCCTTCATTCATCAAGGAAGCATATGCCAACAATTCACCCATCGCCCAGTCGTAACTATCGTTAGCAATCATTGCTGCACGATCATCAAACAATTTCTGGATTTTATTAAAAAACTTTTTGTCTTTCGGCAATTCAACTGTCTTTCTTGCAATTTCCAAAAACGACTTTTTATCAATTCCTGTTTCAGGCGATTTATCAAATGCTTTTGCATCTGCCATCTTCAAACCTTTCCATTGACCTTCAAGAAAAGATGTAATCTTTGCTTTTTCTGTTTGTTTTGCTTCGTCTAATTTCCCCTGCAAAAGATTTTTGAAATTCGTTTCCATTTCCTTTGCAAGGTCGGCAGAAATTGAGCCTTCCGCTAACAATTGTTTCAAATAAATTTCTCTTGGATTTGGATGTGTAGCGATTGCCTTATATAAAAGAGGCTGTGTGAAACGAGGCTCATCACCTTCATTGTGACCATATTTACGATAACACAATACATCAATGAAAACATCACGGTGGAAAGTCTGACGAAATTCCATTGCCAATTGACATACATACACCAGAGCTTCTACATCATCTCCGTTTACGTGAAACACTGGTGATAAAACTGTTTTTGCAACATCCGTACAATATGTACTTGAGCGTGCATCTAAATAATTGGTTGTAAAACCAACCTGATTATTAATTACCAAATGAATTGTTCCTCCGGTTTTATAACCTTCCAACTGACTCATTTGTAAAACTTCATACACAATACCTTGTCCGGCTAAAGCTCCGTCACCATGAATTAAAATCGGACAAACCTTTTTCAGATCTCCTCCATGTAAATTATCAATCTTAGCACGTGCAATACCTTCAACCACTGGATCAACGGCCTCTAAATGCGAAGGATTGGGAGTCAAACTTAAATGAACTGGTTTCCCTTTATTTGATTTCTGATCACTTGAATAGCCCATGTGATATTTCACATCACCATCAAAAACTGAATCTTCGGAAGGGCGTCCTTCAAATTCAGTAAAAATATCTTTATATGTTTTGTTAAGGATATTCGCCAATACATTCAAGCGACCGCGATGCGCCATTCCAATAACAAAATCCTCGATTCCCAGATCAGCACCTTTTTCACACACAGCATCTAAAGCGGGAATAGCTGTTTCTGCACCTTCCAATGAAAAACGTTTTTGACCAACAAATTTAGTATGCAGGAAATTTTCGAATACAACCGCCTGGTTTAATTTATTCAGGATTACTTTCTTTTCATCGAGTGAAAACGTGGGCGTATTCTTACTGCCTTCCATTTTATCCTGAAGCCAATTAACAATCTCAGGAGTACGGATATACATATACTCTGCACCTATGGATTGGCAATATGTCTGAGTAAGATGTGCTACAATATCTTTTAATTTGGAAGCACCGATTCCCAATTGTGATCCTGCCTGAAAGACCGTTTCAAGATCCGCCTGACCCAATCCAAAATTTTCAATATCAAGTGTTGGAGCATATTTTCTTCGCTCACGAACCGGATTTGTTAGTGTAAACAAATGTCCGCGAGAGCGATAGGCATTAATTAAACTTATAACGTCAAACTCTTTTTTTACGTTTTGAGGAATCTCACCAGCATCTTCATAATTTTTACGGGCAAATTCAAACCCTGCAAAAAATTGTCGCCAATCCGGTTCAACAGTATTTGCATCCTTCAAATATTGCTGGAACAATTCTTCAATTGCAACAACATCACCATTACCTAAAAATGAAAACTTATCCATAAATCTCTATGTTTCTCGTTTAAGGGAGCAAATTTAAGGTTTTTAGACGAAAAAGGGAAAGAATTAGGGGCTTTTCTGAAAACGACATCAACTATTACGAATGCTGAGATTTATAATGATTCCGTATTACAACCTTTTGCAATTCCCGTTTTATAATGAGATCGGTTACAATTGCAGAAAAGGGTTCAGAAGTATTCTCTTGCACCGCCTTTTTAATCTGCTCATCACTCAAATCAATACGGTAGAGAATGCCCATAAATTTCGATTGATTGGTATCAATCAATTTTTTGATGTGTGGTTCTATCTGTTCGAAGAGTTCTTCATATGCATTGTATGCATTACCTGAAAACTTAACGTCCATGGCAAACATATCAAAATCTTTTATGATCTGATTGGCCGTATCTTTTATCAAATCCAACCGATTTATATATTTAGAAAGATCCCTGAAGTTCATTTTGTGGTGCACCTTATTATTTTAGAAAAACCCTATGAAGGAGCAGAAAGTGTAGTGTTTAAATTATAAAAAATCAATTTTAATAGAATTCATATTGATTTGAAAAGTATCTAATTAATTTTTAAAAAAAATAACACTAAATAAGAACAAAGTGTTTACAAAATTCATTTATTTGCCCTTACATTTTCTAACCTCAATCGTTCAACTATTCGATCGTTGATAAGGTGTTCGTGAATGATCTCTTCCACATCACTTAATTCGACTCCCACATAAAAAACACCTTCAGGATAGATAACCAGTGTTTGTCCAAAATCACAAATATCGAGACAAGCGGATTTTTGTGCACGCAGTTTTATTGGAAGATTTAATTCTTTTAATTTCTTTTTAAAAGCATCAACAATTTCCATTCCATGGGCTTCTCCACAACTTTTACGTGGTGCTTGAACAGCTCTTTGATTGGTACAAATAAATATGTGTTTATCATAGATCATACTAAACTTCTCTCACCATTAAACTATCTGAAAATTTTATAAAGGCTTGCTTTTTAGCATCATCAACGGGAATTTCTTTTAAGAAAGCAATTGCAAGCTCATACTGTTTTTTCATTTCATTAAGGGCTAATTCTTTCACATTTAAAAAATTATAAATATTGGTAACCGCTTCCACTTTATCTGTTGCATTAAAATGAGGCGCATTGATCCACTGATGCAATTCTTCTTTCAGATATCGGTTACCATCGGCCATCTCAATTGCTTTTAGAAGTAGGTATGTTTTTTTGTTAGCGATAATATCTCCTCCTTTTTGTTTACCAAATTTTGCTGCATCCGCGTATACATCGAGGATATCATCTTGCAATTGAAATGCAATTCCAATGTGTTTTCCAAATTCATATAATCGTTGTGCATCTTCTTCTGTTGCTCCGCCAATAATGGCTCCAATCTTTAAAGCTCCGCCCAACAATACAGCAGTTTTTAGCTCAATCATTTTGATATATTGCTGAATTGAAACTTTTGACATTGTCTCATAGTTCATATCGTATTGCTGCCCTTCGCATACTTTTACAGCTGTTTCACTAAAAATATCGAGCAAAGCAGGTAGCATTGATTTGTCGGCAAGACAAAGTTCCTGATATGCACGAACCATCATTGCATCACCACTTAGAATTGCAATATTATCGTTCCATTTTTCATGAACAGTTTGTTGATTTCTCCGCAATGGAGCGTTGTCCATCAAATCATCATGAACTAAAGTGAAATTATGAAACAATTCAATTGCTAATGCAGGGTGAATTACTTTCGAAGAGTCTCCGTCAAAAAAATCGCAAGCCATAAATACCAAAACCGGTCTCAATCGTTTTCCACCGAGCGACATGATATAAGAAATAGGTTCGTATAATTCCTTAGGATTAGCACCGTAGTTTTTGTGTTTTAAGGCCTCTTCTATCTGTTGCTGATATGATATTATTTTATCCAATTCCTTAGTAATTTTTCAATTATTGTTCAGCTAATTTCATTAAATATGTTCCATATCCACTTTTCAATAAAGGTTCGGCAATTTTTTTCAATTGTTCTTTATTAATATATCCCATTCTATAAGCAACTTCTTCGATACAGCCAATTCTTAATCCCTGACGCTCTTCGATCACCTGAACAAATTGTCCGGCTTGTGTCAATGAAGCAAATGTGCCGGTATCCAACCAAGCTGTACCTCTATCCAAGATTCCTACTTTTAATTTTCCGGATTGCAAATAATATTTATTTACATCTGTGATCTCATACTCACCTCTGGCACTTGGCTTCAATGTTTTAGCAACTTCTACTACGCTATTATCATAAAAATACAATCCGGGTACGGCATAATTTGATTTTGGTTTAAAGGGTTTCTCCTCAATTGAAATGGCATTGCCATTTAAATCAAATTCGACAACACCATATCGTTCAGGATCTGAAACATGATATGCAAAAACAACACCTCCCTCAGGATCCTGATGCTGTTGCAACAACCTTCCTAAACCAGCACCATAAAAAATATTATCGCCTAAAATCAAAGCTACTTTATCGTTACCAATAAATTTTTCTCCGATTACAAATGCTTGTGCTAGTCCGTTGGGCACTTCCTGAACGGCATAACTAAGTTTACAACCAAGACGAGCTCCATCACCCAACAATCTTTCAAACTGGGGAAGATCATGTGGTGTAGAAATGATGAGCACCTCAGATATTCCAGCCATCATTAAAACAGAAAGCGGATAATAGATCATTGGTTTATCGTACACCGGCATTAATTGTTTGCTTACAGCAAGTGTCAATGGATGTAATCGTGTTCCGGAACCTCCGGCTAAAATTATTCCTTTCATATTAAATCGTATTTATATACTAATTAAATTTTATTCGTTTTTTTTAATTTTTAATTCATCTAAATTAATGTCTTCATCTTCATCATAGAGCTCTATTAAAGGATCTTGTAAAAATGCTTTATTTGTAATTCGTTTTTCTAAACTCAATAAAAAACAAGGTAACAAAATTAAATTGGAGCAATATGCAATTAACAATGTTACAGAAATCAAAATTCCCAAGGCTGCCGTTCCACCAAAACTAGAAGCTGAAAAAATCCCGAAACCACAGAATAAAATAATTGCTGTATAAATCATACTAACACCTGTTTCTTTTATAGTAAGTGAAACAGCTTTTGAAATACTGGAAGGAGCACTCTTCATCTCCTGTCTGTATTTGGTAAGAAAATATAAGGTTCCATCAGATGCTATCCCAAAAGCAATACTATAAACTAAAATTGTGCTTGGTTTAATGTAAATATGAAAATAACCCATAATGCCAGCAGTTATCAATAGAGGTATTAAACTTGGCACAACAGAAATAAGAATCATTCTTGGTGACATGAATAAAGTATATAATACAATTGCGATTAACAATACGGCAAGCAATACGCTTTCTAATAAATTTTTAACTAAAAATTTATTCCCGTGTAAAAAAATCATACTATTCCCAGTTATAGAAATTTTATAATTTTTTTGTGGAGGGAGCCATTCATTTTGTTCATAATCATAATTGAAAATACTATCAATTCTTGGTTGCAAACGCTTCAATACTTCCAACAACTCAATCGACCCAATATCTTTCATTTGAACACTCACACGGGTAAACTGTTTTGTACTGTCAATAAAAGCAGCGAACTGTCCAGATTTGCTTTCTGCATCCGATTTTCCAAAGTCGGCCAACTTTTGCAAATCCATTGCTCCAGGTAATCGATATTCCTTTTTCTTTCCATCGTTATAGGCCTGATTAAAAAACTTAATCCCTTCAACTACAGAAACTGCTTTTGAAAAAACAGAATCTTGCAAAAATAATTTTTGAAGTTTATTGATCTTGTATAACGTTCTGCCACCATCAGCAAATACACCATTCGGTTTTTTTGTATCGATGGAAATTTCAAATGGCAAAACACCATTGTAATTTTTTTCAAAATAACGCATATCCACAAGAATGGGATCGTTCTTTGGTAAGTCGTCAACAATGTATCCGAGTGGTAAAATTTTTGTTGTCCCATAGATTGCAACAATTACAACAACAATCACAATCGCATAAATTCTTGGCCGATAGTGATGCACCCAATAATCAACTTTCTGCAATACCTTATTTAGTAATTTACTTTGCAGGTGTTTAATATGCTTCACCGATGGAGAAGGCAAATAACTAAATACAATTGGAACTAACATCAATGATATCAGATATGTAAGTATCACACTGACAGACGAGATCAATCCAAATTCAAAAAGGGGTCTGCTATCAGTGGAACAAAAAACAGCAAATCCAATGGAAGTAGTAATGTTTGCCATGAATAAAGAAATCCCTACTTTTTCTATGGATCGGGATAATGCTCGCATTTTATTTCCATGAAGCTTAAACTCTGTATGGTATTTGTTCAATATCAAAATACAATTAGGAACGCCTATAACAATTAGTAAGGGGGGAATTAGTCCGGTGAGAACAGAAACCTGATATCCACAAAGCACTAAAATTCCTACTGACCAAACGACACCAATAAAAACAACAACCAAGGAAAACAGAACCGGCAAAAACGACCTAAAAAACAACATTAAAATTACTGCTGTAACCAACAATGCCAATAGTGTAAATAATTTTGTTTCACGTTGGATCATGCGTGCAACGGCTGTACGTATATATGGCATACCTGAATAGCGAGCATCAATGTGCGTACTTGCAACAAATTTCTCAACCTGAACTTTAATAGAGTCAACAATTTCCAATCGTTTTTTAGTATTCAACAATTTATTTTCGAACGTAATCGCCATTAAAGTTGTATGAGCAGTATCATTGAATATAATGCCTTTATAAAAGGGCAAATCCTTAATTACAATTTCAATACTATCAACTTCTGCTTGTGTTTTCGGTTTGCGTGAAAGAATAGGGAAATTTTCAAATTTCTGTAAACTGTCATTTTTTATAACTGTTTGAAGTCTCGCTACAGATAAAACGGCCTTTACTCCTAGAGTAGCTTTCACCCTATCACCAAGCTCATACCAAGCGTTGAAATTTTTGAGTGAATACAATGAACTATCTGAAATACCGATTACCATTACCGCTCCATCCTGTCCAAATCGTTTCTTAAATTTCTTGTATTCTGTAGCTGTAGTATCATGCTCAGGCAATAAATTAGGTGCTTCGTAAGAAATCTCTGCTTTTGAAGCATAAAATCCAAACAGGACCGTAATACCAAGAAGGACAAAAATAATTGCTAAACGGTTACGTAAAATAAAACGAGCAATGGATATCCACATAATTAAAACTGTATACTTGATTTTTTTTCTCCCCGAAATTAATCATAATTAACATACCCACAAAAAGAGAAATACATATCTTGAATTTTAAAATGGATTTGCTAATTAAATAATTCTTAAATTGTTACCCATTATGAAAAAAACGATTTTACTTTTTGCAATTCATGCTCTTTTTATTGCAGCAACTGCGCAGAATCCTTATAAAGATTCGCTGTTAACATTTATAGCAAAACTTGAAAAACAGCCAGTTTCTATAAGCCGAGACACGAATCTCAACAAAGCACTTAATTTATTTGCCCGAGAATATGCATATTCTCTTCCAGACTCTGCAATATACTTCACCTCGCAAGCTTTGCATTATGCAAAAATTGCCAAGTGGGAGTCAGGAATTGGAATATCTTATCATCAAATTGGCATGTTCTATACTAATAAAGGTGATTATGTTACCTCACTCAATTATTTAAATAAAGCCCTTGAACTCTGGAATAAACATGAAGGCGGAAAAGATCAGCAACTGAAAGCAAATGCACTTAAACGAAAACCAAGAACACTTTCAAGCATAGGTATTATTTATGACAATACAGGAGACTATGTAAAAGCGATAGAATTCTATTTGAAAGCATTAAATTATCATGAAACAGCAGGAGATAAAAAAGGGCAAGCCACCACGCTCGGAAACATCGGCTTAGTTTACTTCAATTTAAGGGAATTCAAAAGGGCATTGGGGTTTTATGACAAAGCGATTTTGTTAGATTCTGTATTAAAAAACAATGTAGGATTAGGCAGACACTTTGGAAATATGGCCATGGTATTTGAAGAACAACAGATGCAAGATAAAGCTTTGTATTATTATTTTAAAGCATTAAAACTAAAAGAAGAAAACAATAACCAATATGAAGTTGCATATACACTAGGAAACATCGGAAATGCATATGCAAGCAAGGCAGAGGCAAATAAAAACACAGCAAAAGAACGCGAAGAATTATATAACAAAGCGCTAGAATTCGAAAACAAAGCGCTTAAATTGCTTCAGGAAATTGGTGACAAAAATGGCATTGCTAGAAATATTGGAAATATTGGTATTATTTTCAATAAACAAAAGAAAAATGGTGACGCAGAGAAATATCTTATTAATGCAATTGCCATTTGTGATGAAATTGGAATGCTAAATGAAAAAATGGATTTTGAAATCATTCTAAGCGAAGTATACATAAATTTGGGTGATTATAAAAAAGCACTTCAACACTATAAATCATACAGTGCAGCTCACGATTCTATTTTTAATACTGAAAAAGATAAAGAGCTAACTTCTAAACAGCTAAATTATGAATTTGAAAAAAAACAAGCTGAAGTAGAAATAAAAACAAAAGCAGAAAAAGAAAAGATGCAAGCGGTTTCGGATGAAGTACACAAAAAACAACAAGTAATTATTTTTGCTGTTGCCTGTATCCTTTTGATTGCAATTATTTTTTCAATCTCGCTTTATTCTCGATTCAGAATCACAAAAAAACAAAAAGTAATTATTGAACATCAAAAAGAAATAGTGGAAGAAAAGCAAAAAGAGATCATCGATTCAATGAACTACGCAAAAAGATTACAACGGGCGATTCTTGCTACACCTGAAAATATCACACAATACATTCCTAACAATTTTTTATTTTACAAACCCAAAGATATTGTTGCTGGAGATTTTTATTTTTTTGAAACAAGTGGAGAGCATATCTTTCTTGCAGCAGCAGATTGCACCGGACATGGTGTTCCAGGAGCACTCGTAAGCGTGGTTTGTGCAAATGCATTAACACGCTGTGTGATAGAATTCGGATTAACCGACCCAGGAAAAATATTAGACAAGACAAGAGAGCTCGTATTGGAAACATTCAAAAAAAGCGGAGAAGATGTAAAAGATGGAATGGATATTAGCCTGTGTAGTTTTCAAAAAGAATCAAAAACAATAAAGTGGGCTGGAGCATATAATCCATTTTGGTATTCGAACAACAATGCTATGATTCAAATTAAAGCCGACAAAATGCCAATTGGCTTTACAGAAAATGCAAAACCTTTCACAACGCATACCATTCAACTGGAGTCAAATGATATGTTCTTTTTATTTACCGATGGCTTTGCAGATCAGTTTGGCGGGGAGAAAGGAAAGAAATTCAAATATAATAATTTTGAAAAACTTTTAATGACAAACAAAAACCTGTCTATGACCGAACAACACAATCAATTAGATGCCGAGTTTGAAAATTGGCGCGGTAACTTGGACCAAATTGATGATGTTTGTGTTATTGGGGTGAGAGTTGGCTAGATTTTAGGATTTAAATCTCGCTGCTCCAAAACATCTCTCAAATTCGGACGCAATCTACTTTTGTAAACAGATAGACAATCTTCTTTCTTTCTTCCTTTTCGCAATGCACGTTGTTCTTCAACTGGTAATGCAGCAATCTGAACACATTCAGGCGTACAGCAGCCTTGCATTTTTTCGGAACAAGATGCACATTGAATAAACAACAAGTGACAATCATCGTTCGCACAATTGACATGCGTATCGCAGGAAACACCACACTGATGACAAAATGAAATTACGTCATCTGTAATACGCTCTCCAACACGTTCATCAAAAACAAAATTCTTTCCGATAAACTTTGAAACCAAGCCTTCAGCTTTAATTTGACGTACGTAATCGATAACACCACCATGCAATTGATTCACATCCTTAAAACCATGGTGTTTTAAATAAGCACTTGCCTTTTCACATCTTACTCCTCCGGTGCAATACATCAATATTTTTTTGTCTTTTTTATCTTTCAGTTCTTCAATCACCATGGGCAATTCCTCACGAAAGGTATCAGCATCCGGACAAATTGCACCCCTGAATTTACCCACCTCACTTTCATAATGGTTTCTCATATCTACAAGAATGGTGTCGGGATCTTCCATCGCCATATTGAATTGTTTTGCGGTCAAATGATTTCCGACATTCGTAACATCAAAAGCACCGTCATCTAAACCATCAGCAACAATTTTTGGGCGAACCTTAATCGTTAATTTATAAAAAGATTTTCCATCATCCTCTACAGCAATTTTAAAAGGGATACCAGCAAATAATGGATTTTGATTGAGGTTATATTTGAATATTTCCCAGTTCTCTTCAGGAACGCACATCTGAGCGTTGATACCTTCATGGGCCACATAAATTCGTCCGAGAATTTTCCAATTGTTCCATTCGGCAAACAAACGATCACGGAGTTCTTGTGGATTATCAATAATGACGTAGCGATAAAACGAAACCGTGATTCTTTTTATGGATTCTTCCTGAATTCGTTTTTTAAGCTCCTTTTTGTTAACTCTGTTTTGCAGTAACATAGTGTCGGGGGTTTTAAAATTGTGACAAATGTACAATTTTATTGCTAAAATGAAATTTAGCTTGGACATTGTTCACATTTCATTAAGGATATTTAATTGAGAAAATATTTTGAATTTGAATTTAATTAAGGATATTTAGCCTTTAAATTTTATACCATGATACAGAAGCGTGATAAAATATTAGTAATTGGATCATCCGGACAAATAGGAACTGAACTGGTTCAAAATTTAAGAGACATTTATGGAATCAGCAATGTTGTTGCTTCTGATGTAAAAGTCACAGAACAAGCTAAGGAAGGTCCTTTTGAAGTAATTGATGTAATGAATGCTCAAGGATTACTTGAAATAGTAAAACGACACAACATCAACCAGATTTATCTGTTGGCAGCCTTGTTATCTGCAACAGCTGAAAAAATGCCGAAATTTGGCTGGGATCTTAATATGCAGGGACTATTTAATGTTTTAGATCTTGCCAAAGAAAAAATCATTCAGAAAGTATATTGGCCTAGCTCCATTGCAGTTTTTGGACCGAATACACCACGCGAAAATACACCACAATTTACAATTATGGAGCCCAGCACTGTTTATGGTATAAGCAAGCAAGCAGGAGAACGCTGGTGCGAGTATTATTTTAACAAATATGGGGTGGATGTGAGAAGTTTGAGGTATCCCGGACTTATCGGATGGAAATCGGCACCAGGTGGAGGCACAACAGATTACGCAGTACATATATTTCACGAAGCATTAAAATCAGGAAGTTATGAGTGTTTTTTATCTGAAAACACAACCCTACCAATGATGTATATGCCCGATGCAATAAAGGCTACAATTGGTATAATGGAATCTGATTATCAAAAAATTAAGATACGTTCCAGCTATAATTTATCGGGATTTAGTTTTTCTCCTAAAGAAATTGCACTGGAAATAAGGAAATATATTCCAGATTTCAGCATTTCATATGTGCCCGATTCACGTCAACAAATTGCGGACAGTTGGCCCCAAAGCATTGACTCCAGAGAAGCGGTAGTCGACTGGGGATGGAAAGCAGAATACGATCTTGTAGCGATGACAAAGGACATGATAAAAAATTTAAAAAAAATATAACTTCTGGATCAATCTATCTGCATTATGCGTCAAATTAATGCAATCATATATAGTAATGATGAATTAAAATCTGTCGAAGAAAAATTTTGATTTGTCTAAAATATAGGATTTATAAAAAAAATTATTATAACTTTATATAAATTTAAGAAAGTTACTCAAAATAGAATGAAAAAGGGTTTTCTAATATTACTGTTTGTTACCTTTAAGATAGCTATTGCACAGTCATCGGTTGGAAAAGACACAACTAATTACACTGATCAAAACGGCAAAAAGCAAGGTAAGTGGATTATTTTCAATAAAGAGCTTCATAAAGAGTGCTTCAAAGATGACCAAAAAGTGGAAGAAGGAAAATTCATCGACAGCAAAAAATTCGGCCCTTGGAGAGAATACTACTGCAACACAAATGTAAAAAGTGTAATCACCTATGACAATAACCGCCCCAATGGTTATGCGAAAATGTACCACGAAAACGGTAAAATAAAAGAAGAAGGCAATTGGAAAAACAACCGTTGGGTTGGTGACTATAAGTTATACTACGATAACGGTCAGGTTCAGCAAGCTTTTAAATTTAACCCTACCGGAAAGCGTGAAGGTCAGCAACAATATTTTCACCCGAATGGAAAAGTAATGATAGAAGGCAATTGGGCAGAAGGAAAAGAAGCCGGACCGCTTACTGAATATTATGAAAATGGTGACATAAAATCTGTAAAAAACTTTAATGGCGGAACACTTGATGTTGCTTCTGTTAAAATATTTGAGCCTAAAATGCCACTTGTAAAAACTGCTCCTGACGTTAAAGTAGAAGCTCCTCCTATTATTGCTGATAAAAAAGAGAAAGATAATATGGGTAAAGTGTTTAATGGTGAAGGATACTGGAAATTATACAACCCGAATAAACAAGTTTCCAAAGACGGGACTTTTTCGAAAAACCGCCTAATTGACGGGAAAGTATACACTTATAGTCCTGATGGAATCTTAAATAGAATTGCTATTTACAAAGGTGGTAAATATGTTGGTGACGCAGTTATTGAAGAATAAATAAACAATATCGTAAGACATACGAAAACTTAATATCTTTGGACTTATGAAAATCTCATAAGTCCTTTTTTATTTTATTACAGGTGAGTCCTGTTTTTATTAAACAAAAGGACTACTAAATAAAACAACGATTTCAACAATTTCAAAAGCAGAAAATAGGAGCGTATGCAAAACAAACTTTTAATATACAATACACTTTCACGTTCAAAAGAAAAATTCACACCCATTACTCCAGGCATGGTTGGCCTTTATGTATGCGGACCAACAGTATATAGTGATGTTCATTTAGGCAATTGCCGAACGTTTATTTCATTTGATCTGATATACCGCTATTTACTATTTCTTGGATTAAAAGTACGTTATGTCAGAAACATAACAGATGCAGGACATTTAGAAGGTGATCGTGATGAAGGAGAAGACAAGTTTGCAAAAAAAGCAAAATTAGAACAATTGGAACCAATGGAAATAGTTCAAAAATACACCCTTGGTTTTCATGATGTCATGCGTGAATTTAATGCATTGCCTCCAAGTATAGAACCTACAGCAACCGGACATATTTGCGAACAGATAGAAATGATTAAAATGATCATTGATAAAGGGTATGCATACGTAAAAAACGGAACTGTTTATTTTGATGTTGAAAAATACAACACTGAATTCTCATATGGCCAATTAACGAATCGTAAGCTAGATGAGTTATTAGAAGGCACACGTGAGTTAAGTGGGCAAGATGAAAAAAAAGGACGATTAGATTTTGCATTATGGATTCAGTCAAAACCAGAAACACTCATGAAGTGGCCTTCCCCTTGGGGATGGGGGTTTCCTGGATGGCACATTGAATGTTCCGCCATGAGCAGTAAATACTTAGGCGATACATTTGATATTCATGGAGGGGGAATGGACCTTCAGGCAACGCATCATACCAACGAAATTGCACAATCACAAGCCTGCAATCACAAGGCTCCTGTAAACTATTGGATGCATACCAATATGCTAACAGTAAACGGAGTAAGAATGTCTAAATCTGCAGGAAATGGATTTTTACCTGGCGAGTTATTTACAGGGGCTCATCCTTTATTGGAAAAAGGATATAGTCCGATGGCAGTTCGTTTCTTTATGATGCAAACACATTACAGAAGCACATTGGATTTTTCAAACGAAGCATTACAGGCATCAGAAAAAGGGTATGCACGTTTAATGACATCCATCAAAACATTAGAGCATTTAAAAATAGGTCCCACATCCACATCCAACATTGCAGCATTAGAGCAAAAATGTTTTGAGGCAATGAACGATGATTTCAATGCACCAATTTTAGTAGCAAATTTATTTGAAGGTGCACGAATTATAAATTCGGTAAATGATGGCAAAGAAACAATCACAGCGGAAGATCTGAAGCGATTACAAAAAATCATGCATCATTTTGTGTTTGATGTGTTGGGATTAAAGTCCGAACAATCAAATTCATTAACAGATAAAGCATTGCAAGGTGTTATGGAAGTGATCTTAGAGATTCGTAAAGAGGTGAAAGCTAAAAAAGATTTTGCGGCATCGGATAAATTACGTGATGACCTGAATAAAATTCACATCGTTATTAAAGATACAAAAGATGGCGCTTCTTGGTCAATACAAGAATAGCAATCGACATATACTCTTTGAAAAAAATACTAATCATACGCTTTAGCTCTATTGGCGACATTGTTTTAACAACGCCTGTAATACGTTGTATAAAAATGCAAACCGATGCTGAAATTCATTTCCTTACAAAACAAGCATTCAAAGGAATTCTTGAACACAATCCCTACATCACAAAAATTCACACCATCGAAAAGGAAGTGAAAGAGGTAATGCAACAATTAAAAAATGAGCAATTCGATTTTGTGGTGGATCTCCACAACAACATCCGCTCTGTCCTAGTCAAAAGAGGATTGGGGAAACCTTCCGCATCTTTCAAGAAATTGAATTTTCAGAAATGGATACTTGTAAATTTCAATATCAACAAGCTGCCCGCAGAACATATTGTTGACCGCTATATAAATACTGTTGCTGCATTGGGAATTAAGAATGACAATAAAGGACTTGATTATTTTATTCCTGAAAAGGAAGAGATTCTTTTAACTACTTTACCTAAAACACATCAAAATGGGTATATCGGTTTTGTGATCGGGGCAAAACATTTCACGAAACAACTACCAATAGAAAAAATTATTTCAATATGTAAAAAGATTGATAAGCCCATTATTCTATTGGGTGGAAAAGAAGATGTTGCAAGAGCTCAAACTATTGAAGCGTCTGTTGGAAAGCATATATACAATGCGTGTGGCAAATACAATCTGAATCAATCCGCATCATTAGTAAAACAAGCAAGCAAGATTATTACACATGATACTGGCTTAATGCATATTGCCGCTGCTTTCAAAAAAGAAATTATTTCGGTATGGGGGAATACAGTTCCTGCATTCGGATTTACACCATACCTACCAAGTCCAACTTCGAAAATCGTTGAAGTAAAAAACCTTTCCTGTCGCCCTTGCTCCAAGATTGGATACGACAAATGCCCGAAAGGACATTTTAACTGTATGATGAAGATTGATGAGCATGCTTTTTAAAAGAAACAAAATCGTTAAACACATCACTCCGATTAGTGGATCAATCTTTCATTACGAGAAGAAAAGGAACATTTTTTTTACGATTGCATCGTGCTTTACAAAGACGAACGCTTAAATGCCCTAGCAAAATTTAAACAAAGAGTGCTTTCAACTCGGTTGCATCAGCCGGTTTCATTTTTCCAGCCAATATCAAACTCAATTGTTTTCTTCGTAAAGCACCTTCATATCGTGCTTTTTCTTCAGCTGTCTCTGGAATAACAGCAGGAACTGGCAATGGTGAACCGTTTTGATCAACAGCCACAAAGGTATAAATAGCTTCATTCGCTTTCACTTTTTCTCCGGTCACATGATCTTCTACCCACACATCAATAAACACTTCCATAGATGAAGTAAATGCGCGCGAAACTTTCGCTTCTAATGTTACTATACTAGCATGATTGATAGGCATATTGAAAGAAACATTATTCACCGAAGCAGTTACTACTACACGTTTGCAATGACGATGGGCCGAAATAGAAGCAACAATATCCATCCACTGTAATAACTGTCCTCCAAATAAATTACCCAATGTATTGGTATCATTCGGCAGTACTATTTGTGTTTGAATCGTTAAGGATTCCTTCGATGTTTTCGCTTTCATAATAAAAGATTTGTGTAAAGATATGGAGTTTTATCGTACGAACTATTTGCCTCTAAGGCATAGAGACTCAAAATTTCTTTCAGCTCAGATATCAAGCTAGAAAGGCAATTTAGATTAAATAGAAGAAATATTGACTGATTTTTCAATTTTTCAATTTTTAATTTTCAATTTCATCGTAACTTCGTAGGAAATAATCATTTCTATGGAAAAATACTGGGGATACGCACTGGCATTACACATCATATTCATTGTAACATGGTTTGCAGGACTATTCTACATTGTTCGTCTGTTTATTTACCATACAGAAGCAGAACAAAAAGTAGAGCCTGAGAAATCTATTTTGCAAAATCAATATAAACTTATGGAAAGAAGATTATGGAATGGAATTACCTGGCCATCCATGATACTTACTTTAATTTTAGGTCCCTGTGTGGTATTCATGCATACTTTTCCATGGGAAACATATCTTTTTCAAGCCTATTTCATTTTGAAACTTTGTTTTGTTGCAGCACTTGTTTTATACCATTTGCAATGTCATGTTATGTTTAAGCAACTGCAGAACAATATTGTTAAGCATAGCTCATTTAAATTACGCTTATGGAATGAAGTAGCGACTGTTCTTCTTTTTGCAATTGTATTTCTGATTGTCCTTAAAAGCAATACTGGTTTTGTTTGGGGAATGCTTGGTCTTATTATTTTTTCGGCAACATTAATGCTCGCGATCCAGATCTATAAAAAAAGCAGAGATAAAAACAGTAACGAAAAGGAAATTAATTAGCAGAGAAGCTTTTAGGTAATATTACTGAATCAAGATCAATCAATGCAATCTTAATTTCGATACAACCATGCATTGGGTTGTACTTTACGAAGTGCATTTAATTCTGTCAAGGCATCTTTTCGGGTTACAAAATCACCGCAACTTACTACATATAAACCTTTATTATTTTTTCCGATAATTGCTGCACTCAAATTTTCGGCTTGTAGGGATTGAACAAATTTTACAGCGTTTTCTTCAACCTGAAAACAACCGGCTACTAAATGAAAGTTAAATTCTAAATGGATGTTATTCACTTCAACAGCGGTAGTGTCAGGAACAACCTTTTCAATCAACGTTGAAGCAATTGGCTGGATAAGGGAATCAATTTGTAAGAGTTTGAAAGCAATGGTATCTTTATTTACTGCAACCTCAGAACTTTTTTTTAATGGTGGAAGTACAATTTCCTTTTTTGAAAAAGGATTGATCGTTGAATAATTGATGTTCTTCAGCAAATCTGTTTTAAATGGAATCCAGATGAAGGCAGCTAAAACTGGAACTATTAAAGCAATTGCGACTAATCCTTTTACGCTACGTTTATTTTTTTCTAAAGGGATTGCATCTCTATCATTAAATTCTTTTCCAATACGTTTTTTAATGGTGTGCTCTTTAAGAGCAGGAGAATAAAACGAAGATAAGCCGAATGCATCAAGAAGAAAATTAGTAGGAGTAGGTTCAAATTGAATATTCCGCTCAACATCTAAATAAAGAGTACCTATATCATCAATCGTTACTTTCGCTCCACTTTTCAATTGCACATTTACTTCCTTCACAAAAAAGTCAATGTATTTAAGTGCATCTTCGTATGATTTCTTTTCAAAAGCAGCAATCTGATTGGCCAATAAGCCATCATTATTTTTAAGATTGATATTAAAAACGATGTGTTTAGAAGGAGGAGAAAAGGTATGTTGCGTAGGATGAATTTTAGCTGGCGTATAATTGGCGACAAACCCGCCTAAATCAGGAACGATCACACAATTGTGGTCATATAATAATTCACTGATATGTTTTTCTAAATTCATTTCTATAACAAAAATAACAGACTGGGATAACACTTTCCCTAACTTAATAAAAAGACACTAAAAAACTTTAAACGAAAGCGATAAACATTAAAATTGAAATGTGATTAAAAATATAACTGAGTGGTAAATTTACAAAAATTTAATTAATTTTTTCAGGTCATCGGGAGCATCTACTGCAACACTCTCAAAATCAGTGAACTCAACTTTAATTTTATATCCATTTTCAATCCAGCGAAGCTGTTCAAGGGATTCGGCCATTTCCAATGAGGAGGGTTTTAATGCTGTAATTTGGGCGAGTATCGGGATACGATAGGCATAAATGCCAATGTGCTTATAAAATGTGAAACTTTTAAGCCATTCCTGCTGTTCTTTCCCTCTAATAGAGGGTATAGTTTGCCGGCTGAAAAGCAGGGCTTCCTTCTGAGCATTTAAAACAACTTTGGGAATATTCACATTAAAAAGATCCTCCTCGGTTTTGATTATTTTAACCAAGGTGGCGATCTGTGTATCAGCCGAATCAAAGCAAGAAGCAACTAGATCGATTTGTTCGGGATGAATAAAGGGTTCATCACCTTGAATGTTTATGACAAGATCTGCATCGGGAGAAAATTTATTAATAGCTTCAAAACATCTGTCAGTTCCACTTTGGTGGGTTTCACTTGTCAAAACAACTTTCCCTCCGAAGGCTTCAACATGCGAAGCAATGCGTTCATCATCAGTAGCAACCAAAACATCGGTAAGCGATTTGGATTTTTTTGCCTGAAGAAACACACGTTCAATCATAGATTTTCCACCAATATCTACAAGAGGTTTTGCAGGAAAACGGGAAGAGGCGTAACGAGCGGGAATAATTCCGATAATCTTCATAAGAAATTGGATTTAATATACCACCGCATCAGCAAAGGCGTTACGAATTTACTGAATTAATTTTAACTGAAGTAGTTAGAAATTAAAGAAATTAAGAACATTTTTTCTTAATTTAGCTATGTGAAATTGATTCGAACAGGTGTATTTTTTTTACTGACAACACTTTTTGTTGGCAGCACATCCTATCAAAAAAGCATGCCTTGCCGCGAAATTATCGAACACATGCTCGACAGCATTAAAAACATAAAAACGCAGGCATGCAGCGTAAAAGCAACTGAGCGCATTGGCAAACACTTTCTTATTTCTCATTCCTACATCAAAATAAATGTGAGTCCACGTAAAATATATTTCCACAATCCGGAAAAAGGAGCAGAATTATTATGGGTGGAAGGTATAAACAAAGGCAATGCCTTGGTGCATTCCAAAACAATTCCCTTAATGAATTTAGATTTAGATCCATACGGCAGTATTCTTAGAAAAGATCAGCATCATACCATTTTTGACCTTGGCTCTTATTACATTGGAATAACCATTGCAAATACTGTATTAAAATCACAGAAAGACTTTGACAAACATTTTACCTTTGCTGGTACTCTCACCTTTAACAGCAAAGAATGTTATCAGGTGATTCTTAGTTTTCCCGATTACAAATACATAGATTACATTACAAAAAAAGGAGAAACGGTAACGAGTATTGCACATAAATTGAATACCAGCGATTACAAGATCCGATTCAAAAATGACCTTTCCAGCTATTTTGGTTCGATAAAAGAAGGTAAAAAGCTGAGGATACCAATCCCCTATTCCAATAAAGCCATTATATATATCGATAAAAAAACATACATTCCTATCAGCATTACTGTTTATGATGAAGAAGGCCTTTATGAAGCTTATGAATTTACCTCCATGCGAATTAATCCTACTTTCAAATCCGATGAATTTTTAAAAAGCTTTAAAGGATATCATTTTTAAAATTCAATGTTAAATTAATTTTACATAAATTTAAAAATGAGTTTATCTTTGTAAACTATTTTATATTAATAAATGAAATTACGAATTCGGTATATATTTCTTTTGTTTGCGACTTTCGCTATCATCACAACGCTGCTCTCCTTCCGTTTAAAAAAAACGAACCCTATCTCTAACAACCGCGAATTGATTAATCATATTTTTGAAGCTGTTGATAATGTAAAAACATTGCGGTTCAAACTTCAATGTAACGAACGTATCAAGGGCAGAATGACACATTACGAGTCGATAGTTAAGCTACAGGTATCTCCACGTAAACTATATGTTTCATTAAAAGGTCCGGAAGTGCTTTGGATACAAGGACAAAATAACGGAAATGCATTGGTAAATCCAGGAGCATTCCCATTTATGAATCTGAATCTTGATCCATACGGATCGCTGATGCGCAAAGACCAACATCACACAATACACGAAATGGGATTTCAGTACCTTGCAGATGTTTTGAAAGATGGACTAAAACGTGTGGGCGACAAGCTCGACAAATATTTTGTAGTGGTGGGAGAAGAGAAATTAAATGGTCGCAATTGTTATAAACTCGCAATTACTTTCAATGACTTCGCTTGGACAAACTATACCGTAAAAAAGGGAGAGAACTTAACTTCAATTGCTCGAAAATTAAGAGTGAGTGAGTACATGGTATTAATGAATAATACAAAAATAAGTTGGTACAATGATGTGAAAGAAGGACAAACCATTCAGGTACCAAATGCCTATGGGAAATTAACGATCTTGTTAATTGATAAAGAATCTTTGCTTCCTGTCAGCAATAAGGTTTTTGATGATCAAGGCTTGTATGAAACGTATGAATATCAAAATTTGGAAGTAAATACAACAATCCTTCCTGAAGAATTCACAAAAGAATTTAAGGATTATAATTTTTGATTTTTAGACTATATTCAATAATCATAGATCTTAAAACCAGTCCGAAATTACAATTCAATAGGTCACCAAGAGTAAAACCGAATTTCAATGCGCTTCCAACCAATTTTTTCCGATACCCATTCCAACTTCCATTGGAACCACTAAACCAGGAATTGCATTTTTCATTCGGCTTTCAATAATCGGTTTTACAATCTCTAATTCTTCCTTCCATACATCAAACACTAATTCATCATGCACCTGCAAAAGCATTTTTGATTTAACACCCAATGCAGTAAAGTCTTTTTGAATATTGATCATCGCAATTTTAAGCATATCTGCTGCACTTCCCTGAATGGGTGAATTAATTGCATTGCGCTCAGCATATCCCCTAACGGTATGGTTATTCGAATTAATATCACGAAGGTATCTTCTTCTACCCATTATTGTTTCAACATATCCTTTATCACGAGCCTGCTCAATACTTTCGTCCATATAAGCTTTAATACGTGGATATTTTTCAAAATAGTTTTCGATAATAGATGCAGCTTCCTTTCTAGGGATATTCAAACGTTCGGAAAGTCCAAATGCAGATATTCCATAAATGATTCCAAAGTTAACCATCTTAGCATTTCTCCGCATATCAGCAGTCACTTCTTCCAAAGAAATATTATACACTTTTGCAGCAGTCGCTTTATGAATATCTTGTCCGGATTGAAACGCTTCGATCATACCTGTATCTTTACTTAATTCAGCAATAATTCGCAATTCAATCTGAGAGTAATCAGCAGAAAGCAGCATATAATTTTCGTTGCGTGCAACAAATGCTTTTCTGATTTCTCTACCTCGCTCGGTTCGTATTGGAATATTTTGAAGATTCGGATTATCAGAACTCAATCTGCCAGTCACTGCTACCACTTGATTGTAAGAAGTATGAATTCTGTTTGTTAGAGGATTTACTAATTCGGGTAAGGTATCTACGTATGTATTTTTTAACTTTACTAGTTCACGGTAATCTAATATTTTTCCAACTATCTCATGTTTACCAACAAGCTTAGCCAACACATCTTCTCCAGTGGCATACTGACCAGTTTTTGTTTTCTTCGGTTTTTCGGCAATCTGCAACACATCAAATAAAATTTCGCCCACTTGTTTTGGGGAAGAAACATTGAAAGCCGATCCACCCAATTGCTGAATTTCCTTTTCTACAATTAAAATATCCTTCTCTAATTCAACCGATAAATCTTTTAGTGCATTTTTATCAAGAGCAATCCCTTCCTCTTCCATCGCTGCAAGAACTGTAATTAATGGAATTTCAATTTCTTCAAATAACTTTTTTGTAATCTGATCGGTCATCATCCCTTCAAACGCATACTTTAATTGAAATGTGATATCAGCATCTTCAGCTGCATATTCTTTAATTTCATTTAGGGGAACATCACGCATGTTTAATTGTCCTTTCCCTTTTTTTCCAATCAGTGTTTCAATAGAAACAGGAGAATAATTTAAATATGTTTCAGCCATAACATTCATATTGTGGCGCATTTCGGGCTGAATCAAAAAATGAGCAACCATTGTATCAAATAATTTTCCTTTCAGCTGAACATTGTATTTTCGAAGAACAGAAAGGTCATATTTTATATTCTGACCAATGAGGATGATATTCTCGTTTTCAAAAACAGGTTTAAATTCATTTATGATCAATTGAGCGTTTGATTGATTTTCGGGAACAGGAATATAATACGCTTCTTTAGATTTAAAAGAAAAAGACAAACCAACCAGTTCGGCGGAATGCGTATCTAATCCTGTTGTTTCAGTATCAAAACAAAGCTCTTTCTGTTGGAGTAATTCAGCAATCAAAGCTGCTCTTTTTTCAACTGTATCAATCAGTTGGTAGGTATGTACAACATCCTTTAATGTTTTGAAATTTTTCGGAGCATCATCCGCATCGCGAGAAAAAACTTCCGCTTCCGCTTCTAGTCCAAACATATCCATTTGATCAGGGTCGGATTTTTTGACTTTTGCAACAGGCAATTTAATAACCCCTGCTGTTTCTGCAAGAGATTCACCCAAAATCTGTTCCGCTAGTCTTCTAAATTCCAACTCAGTGAATAATTCTCTCAGCGCTTCTCTATTAGGTTCTTCAATTTCAAGTTCCTTTTCATCTAGAACAACCGGAACATCACAAATGATTGTTGCAAGCCACTTTGACTGAATCGCTTTTTCTTTATTGAGTTCTACTTTTTCCTTCAGTTTTCCTTTAAGTTTATCGGTGTTCTGCAATAGATTTTCAATCGTACCAAAATCTTTAACCAACTGAATGGCTGTTTTTTCGCCTACTCCGGGTATACCGGGAATGTTGTCAACCTTATCACCCATTAATCCTAAAATATCAATCAGCTGATCCACATTTTGAATATCCCACTTTTTACATACCTCGGCAGTGCCCATAATTTCGGCACCATTTCCCATGCGGGCTGGTTTATAAATAAAAATATTATCAGAAACCAATTGTCCATAGTCTTTATCAGGTGTCATCATATAGGTAGTAAAACCTTGCTTTTCGGCCATTTTAGCAAGCGTTCCGATTACGTCATCTGCCTCAAAACCGGGTTTAGATATCACCGGAATATTAAACCCTTCAATTACTTTAATAATATAAGGAATTGCCAATGCAAGATCTTCAGGCATTTCCTCACGATTGGCTTTGTATTCGGTAAATTCAATATGACGTAGGGTTTGTTCGGGCGTATCGAAAACAACAGCAATGTGAGTAGGTTTTTCTTTTTTAAGAACTTCTAATAATGTATTTGTAAAACCAAGTACGGCAGAGGTATTTAATCCTTTAGAATTAATTCGGTGATTATTTGCAAAGGCAAAATATGCTCGATAAATAAGAGCAAAGGCATCTAATAAAAATAATTTTTTATTGGTTTCAGACATATCGATGGATGATTTATAATATTCCATAAAAATAACCGAAAAAAGCCATTATACTGGAACTGTTTAAAAGTATTTAGGAAATAAAAAAGCCGGAAGAACTTCTTCCAGCTTCTGTATTATAAACTAATATGTTAGTTGGATGCAGAATTGTTATATGCATTGAACAACTCAACAATATTTTCATATTCATACTTTTTTTCTTCCACTGCTTTTACAATTTCTAGATTATCAGACATTGCTTCAACTACTTGTTTTTTGAATTTTCCTGATTTTATTTTAACAAGCTCGCCCGATTGGTTTTCCATATAATAATCAGATTTCACTATAACATCATTCATCTGTAACACTTCCACCTGCGACTCATAAAGATTTACAGAACCTTTGGACAGGCGTTTTAAAAAAACCTGATCACCATCAACATTATGTGAAACAAATATTGTACTTTCTATACAATATTCTTTGATTTTAGTTGGATTGAACGTTTTTATCTCCCCTCCATCTTTTTTGCGATATGCTGCTTTCGCGAAATTGTCAAAATCGCGCTTGGGATTCTTTTTAATTTCACCTTTTAATGTATCACCATTCAGCATGATCACATATCCAGTAAAATATTTCGCCTGAGCAAACACTTTAATATTAAAAGCCATAACAATAGCTACCACCACTAATGTCATAGAGAAAATATTTTTAATTTTCATACCTTAAATTTGGATAAATAAATAATTATTTTTTTAGCTTGATACAATTTATAAAAAAAAACAACTATAAAAACATTACTTTTAAAACTATCACCAATTGTTCATAACTTATTGAATAGCCAAGCTGCCTTTAAGCTATAAAAAAAGGAGGTAGACCTCTTACATCATTAATAAAAGATATGCTTTCAACTGTTGTAAAAGCATTTATGTAAATTTGTGAAAACTATAAGCAATTGAAAACCTCCCGTATTGTATTATGCCTTTTTGTCTTATCCATTTTAACAGGATGCCATAAATGTTCGAAAGAAAAGGTGGTAGATATTTTGTTGGTTGAAAAACCTGAATTGGTGAATGAGCAAATTTCAAAATTGCTTCAGGAGAAACTAATGAATAGAGATACTAGCGACATTCTTATTATTGAAGAAGACAGTTTATATTCAACAAAATTTATCCTTGCATTTTATAATCAAAATAAATACTCAGTAACATTTACAAATAAAGGAATGCTCTCCAATCAGGGAGATTCTCTTTTAGTTGCGGTTAAAAATGCAGAAAGCTATGGTTTGTTTCAAGAAGATTACCATTACAAAAAAATAAACGCTCTTTTACTATCAGCAAAAGACAGTCTTACAAAAAAATTTGATGTAGAAAAACTGGAGCATGCAGATTTGCTTTTGATGGATGCTTTTTTTACAATGGCTGTCCATATAAACAAGGGCCGAATCAATTCAGACAGCTTAACTTACGAATGGAAAGGAGAGGAATTTGAAACGAATATTGTTCAACTATTAAACTCGGTAATTACTCAAAATAATGTCCGGATCGCTTTCGATTCATTAGAACCCAAAAACGAAAACTACAAATCGCTTAAATCTTTGTTGAAGAAATTTAAAGATGAATTTAAAGACAGCAACTGGGACAGTATCGCAAATAGAGAATCCGATTCAACAACCTTCCTAGCAAGAGTAAAAGAGCGATTAATAAAGAGCCACGATTATTTTGATGAATATACAGGTTCTGACTCTATAAAATTAGTTAAGTCGATCAAAAACTTTCAGTGCAAAAATAATTTAACAGAAGATGGAAAAATAGGGAAACTTACATTCAAAGCACTGCAGCGGACAAAACAAGATTACATTAATCAGATTTTAGTAAATATGGAACGTTGGCGCTGGACTAAAAGGCCAACTGAAAAACAATACGTATGGGTAAATATTCCGAAATTTGAAATGCATGTAGTTGAGCAAGACACGATCGTTATGCGATCACGCGTAATTATTGGAGCGCCAGATCATCAAACACCATTGTTAAAAAGCACCATCCGTTATTTTTTAATATACCCTTACTGGACTGTACCGTATAGCATTGCTACAAAAGAAATTTTACCAATATTAAAATGGGATACAACCTATTTGAGCAGAAAGAATTTTGAACTACTAGATGGTCATAATAAAAAAGTAGATGCTTCAAAAATAAATTGGAAGAACTACTCAACAAAATATTTCCCTTGGAAATTAAGACAAGGAATCGGTGAAAAAAATTCGCTAGGAATTTTAAAATTCAATTTTGAAAATAAATATGGTGTTTACATGCACGATACCGATAATAGAAAATTGTTCAACAGAGAAATGCGTGCAATGAGTCACGGCTGTTGCAGACTAGAAAAATTCATGGATTTTGCACAATTTTTAATCCGCGATGATAGCATTAAATATCCTTTAGATTCTTTAATTTCAGACATATCGAAGGAAACACAAAAATATGTATACATCAAAAAACCTATCGCACTCTATTTTAGTTATTTTACTGCAGAGGTAGATACATTAGGGGAGTTGCATTATTTTATTGATGTATACCGGAGAGATGAAAAAATGCTAAAAGCAATGAAAAGAAAAAATTAGTATAAAAAATTATTATAGGGATATCTCTTTTGATGCATCACTTTCACTTTATCATACAACACCTTTTTGAATTCCTCAAGATTTTGTTTATCGGTTGCAGATATAAAAATACATTCCGAATTTAAATTGTTCATCCACGTTTTTTTAAGGTCGTCCAAACTCAAATTCTTTTTTGTACTTGGCGTAAGGTCATCTACTTCTTTTTCTTCAAAAACAAACGCATCAATTTTATTAAATACTAAAAGTGTAGGCTTATCACCTGCACCTATATCAGCAAGCGTTTGATTGACAACATTTAATTGATCCTCAAAACCAGAATGAGAAATATCTACAACATGAACTAGAATATCGGCTTCACGAACTTCATCTAATGTAGACTTAAATGATTCAACCAATGTTGTAGGTAATTTCCTAATAAAACCAACGGTATCAGAAAGCAAGAACGGTAAATTTTCAATCACCACTTTACGGACGGTCGTATCCAGTGTTGCGAACAATTTATTTTCAGCAAACACGTCACTTTTACTGAGCATATTCATTATAGTCGATTTTCCGACATTGGTATAACCAACTAATGCAACCCGGATCATATCCGCTCTATTTTTCCGCTGTGTTTCCATCTGGCGGTCGATAACCTTTAGTCTTTCTTTTAAAAAAGCTATCCTGTCGCGAACAATTCTTCTATCTGTTTCAATCTCTGTTTCACCGGCACCTTTCATACCAATACCACCTTTGATGCGATCTAAGTGATCCCACATTTTTGTTAGTCGGGGTAAAAGATAAATGGATTGTGCCAGCTCAACTTGGGTTTTTGCATGAGCAGTTCGGGCTCTGGCAGCAAAAATATCGAGGATCAACCGTGTACGGTCAACTACTTTTATTTTAATTTCCTTTTCAACATTGATTTCTTTTTCGAGATTCCGTTGTTGAGCGGGAGAAAGTTCATCATCAAAAATGATGATGTCAATTTTATTTTCAGTAACAAATGTGCGGACATCAATTAATTTTCCTGCACCAATAAATGTACGTGAATCGGGATGCTCCAGCCGCTGAGTGTATCGTTTTAATACTTTTGCACCGGCAGTCTCTGCTAAAAAAGCCAATTCATCAAGATATTCTTTGGCTGTATCTTCATCCTGACTCCTATTTATCAAGCCAACCAAAACGGCTGTTTCTTGCTTCTTCCCGGTATCGTACATTCAATTTAGCGTTTTGAGACTTTAAATAAAAGCTTACTTACTTTTAAGCGTTTCAGTATATTCTGCAACAGCTTTTATTTGTGCTTCGTTCAACATTGCCCCAAACGGAGTCATAGCGTTTTTTCCGTTTTTGATGATCTCCATTTTCGCATTAAGATCCATTACAGATTGGCTAAGATCTTTTGCACCCATCAACGCTAATTTACCATCAGTACCATGACAAGAAACGCAGCTTTTATTATATAATTCGGCACCATTCACAGTACTTTTAGAAATGGTAGACATACTTTTTGATTTTTGTTTTTTACTCATTTCAGCTAATCTGTATGCACCAACGATCAATAAAAGAGAAGCAACTGCCAATATTTTATTTTGTTTTTTAAATCCGATTACTGCTAATGGTATTGAAAGAAAAACAGCTACAATTTTTATAATCAGCAATGATTTTATTTCAGGAACCTGAGTAAGCATATATATTCCGGTTACTAAAAATAAGATGCTGACAATCATTTCAGGAACTTTAACCATTTTGGAAAACTTCATCAATGTTTCCTGCTTATTCAGCAATAGCAATGTAGTTTTAATGAGATAGATAAGTATAAATAATACTACTACTAAAAGGTGGGTGAGGCGAATTCCTGATTCCATTTTTTTTTTTTTTTGTACGATCAAAAGTACTAAAAATCCTCGAATTTTACCAGTCATACAATTTTAAACAGAAATCCGTTTAAAATGGTATTTTTGTTTAGAACAAATTTAGATATGAAAAAAATAATCCTACTCCTTATTGCCATTTCTTATAGCGTTGTAATTCTTGCGCAAGAAACATTTCCTATAAACGGTACATCCAACAAAAATCATGTCATCTATGCCTTTATCAATGCAAAGATAATTGTAGATGCAGATCAAAGCATTGACAATGGAACACTGATAATAAAAGACGGAACTATTTTTGCTGTGGGCACAAAAATAAATTTACCACAAGGGGCAGTAATTTTTGATTTAAAAGGAAAATCAATATATCCAGGACTTATCGATGCTTATTCATCTTATGGAATGCCGGAAGTAAAACGCAGTTCAGGTGGAGGTTATCCTCAAATAGAAAGCAATACAAAAGGAGCATACGGTTGGAATCAAGCAATAAAATCTGAAACGGAAGCAATAAAAATGTTCGCAAAAGACAGTAAAAGTGCGGATGAATTCAGAAAGCTTGGTTTCGGAGCAGTGCTTACTTTTCAAAAGGATGGAATTGTAAGAGGTTCAGCAAGTGTGGTTTCATTATCGGACAATCGTGAAAACGAATTGATCCTGAATGAAAAAGCGGCAGCAATGTATTCTTTCGACAAAGGCACTTCAGGTCAGGATTATCCGTCTTCATTCATGGGCTCAATAGCGCTATTGCGCCAAACCTATCTGGATGCAAATTGGTACAAGTCTGATAAAACAAAAAAAGAATTTAATATTTCCCTTGATGCATTTAATTTGCTTCAACCCCTGCCTCAACTATTTGAAAGTAACGATAAATTAAATGCATTGCGTGCGGATAAGATTGGTGACGAATTTAAAGTAAAATACATTATCAAAGGAAGCGGTAACGAATACCAACGATTAGAAGATATAAAGGCAACGGGATGTAAATTTATTTTACCTGTTAACTTTCCAATGGCGTTTGATGTTGAAGATGCCTATGATGCGAATTATGTTTCATTGTCAGAATTAAAACATTGGGAAATGGCTCCTGTTAATCTTTTTGCAATGGAAAAAAATGGAGTCGTTTTCGCGATCACAGCCTCTGACTTGAAAGAGAAAAAAGATTTCTGGAAAAATGTGCGTAAGGCTATTTCTTATGGTTTATCTGAAAAACAAGCACTCCGATCTCTTACAAGCATTCCTGCAGAAATGTTGAATCTAAGTGACAAAATCGGAAAAATAAAAGAAGGAATGATTGCTAACTTTATTATAACTTCTGGAAATTTATTTGATGAAAAAACAATAATTTATGAAAATTGGATTCAGGGAAATGTTTATAAAATCAATGATTACAACACGATTGACATAAGAGGCAATTACGATTTTTCATATGGTCCGGAAAGAGTATTGCACCAATTAAAAGTGGAGGGTGAATTAGATAAACTAAAAGCAACGCTATATACCGACACTGCCAAAACAGCTGTTAATATAAGCATTACCGGGAATTTAGTTTCAATGAGTTTCAACACACCTATTTCTGGTGGTACCATCCGCTTAAGTGGAAATATTTCTACTGATTCTTTAAAAATGACTGGAACAGGACAAACACCAGAGGGAGCATGGATCAATTGGAATGCATCATATTCCGGAACATTGATTGTGGCTGCTGTTAAAAAAGATTCAATAAAAAAGGATTCAACAAACAAAGAAGGAATAAAATTCGGACGGGTCATCTATCCATTCTGTGCCTATGGAAAACAAAGTGATGACCGCGAAGGCTTCAGTAAATATGTCAACGACTTTAAAACACGATACGAAGCAGTATTAATAAAACACGTTACAGTTTGGACGAATGAAGCAGAAGGTGTATTAAAAAACCAGGATGTATATATTACAGAGGGTCGCATTGTGCGAATCGCAGACGACATCGGAGCACCAAAACTTGCCTTCGCAAAAGTAATTGATGGAACAGGTAAGCATCTTACTGCCGGTATCATCGATGAACATTCACACATAGCATTAAGTAGTGTAAATGAAGGAACACAAGCATCAAGCGCAGAAGTGCGAATGGGAGATGTAATCAATTCAGAAGATATAAATATTTACCGCCAGCTTTCGGGAGGGGTAACAACATCTCAATTATTACACGGCTCTGCAAATCCAATAGGCGGTCAGTCTGCTATCATCAAATTGCGCTGGGGAAAATCGCCAGAAGAAATGAAATTTGAGAATGCTGATGGCTTTATCAAATTTGCTTTAGGAGAAAATGTAAAACAAAGCAATTGGGGAGATGCCAACACGATTCGTTTTCCTCAATCAAGAATGGGAGTTGAACAAGTTTTTTACGATTGTTTTACCCGAGCAAAAGAATACGAAGCAAAACAACAAGCATTTGCTGCACTGTCTGAAAAAGCGAAAGCGAAAACGATTCCCTTCAGAAGAGATCTTGAACTAGAAGCCATTGCGGAGATACTAAATAAAAAACGATTTATCACATGTCACTCATATGTTCAGTCAGAAATAAATATGCTGATGCATGTTGGCGATTCAATGGGATTTCACGTTAATACATTTACTCACATTTTAGAAGGATATAAAGTAGCCGACAAAATGAAAGCTCACGAAGCAGGAGCATCAACATTCAGCGACTGGTGGGCATACAAGATGGAAGTTAAAGATGCTATTCCATATAATGCAGCATTACTTTCTAAAGCAGGAATTGTAACTGCTATAAATTCAGATGATGCTGAAATGGGAAGAAGATTAAATCAGGAAGCTGCAAAAGCAATTAAATATGGTGGATTATCTGAAGAAGAAGCATTAAAATTAGTAACACTTAATCCTGCAAAGTTGTTGCACATCGACAAAAAAGTGGGTAGTATAAAAGTTGGTAAAGATGCCGACTTAGTGCTTTGGTCAGACATTCCGTTATCCGTTTATGCAAAAGTTGAAAAAACAATTATTGACGGACAAATTTATTTTGACGCTGAAGAAGATATCAAAATGAGATCTGAAATTCAAAAAGAAAGAGCTCGTATCATACAGAAAATGATTGAAGAGAAAAAAGGCGGAGCACCAACTCAAAAACCGGTTATGAAAAGAAAACAATTATTTGAGTGTGATAGTATGCAGGAAGATTATTTAGAGATAGCAGAATAGTTCCAACTAACGAATAATAGGAACGCAGATTTTTTATGATGGTTATGATTTTTTAAGATAAAATAATATTTATGATTGGAGATAATTTTAAGCATTAGGACTTAACTAAGAAAATAATAAAAGCTTATTATAATGTTTACAATAATCTAGGGCTTGTTTTTTTAGAGAAGGTTTATGAAAAGCTATGATTATTGACTTGAAGAAACAAGGACTAGAATGTGAAACACAAAAACCAATTGATGTGTTTTATGATAAAATATGTATTGGAAGTTATTTTGCTGACATCATTTTAAAAAACAAAGTTATCATTGAGTTAAAAGCATGTGAATATTTAATTGAAGAACACGAAATTCAAATAGTCAATTATTTAAAAGCAACAGAAATAGAAGTTTTATTGTTATTAAACTTTGGAAAGGAAATAGAATACAAAAGAAAAGTATTATATAACGATTTTAAAAGAAACATAACCCTAGAAAACATAAAAATATCATACGACACACAGCTTCTTTTTTATCCAAAAAAATCTTAAAAGATCTGACGTTACTATCAAACAAAGCACCATGAGAAAATCAATCCTATTTTCATTACTACTCATCAACTCCATCACTTACTCACAGAAAAGTGTGTTAATCATGAACGCCACAGCACATATCGGGAATGACAGTGTTATCCAGAATTCCCTGATTGGATTAAAAGACGGAAAAATAGTTTTGGTAGCGGATGCGACAACAGCAAAACTGGATAAATCAGCTTATGATGAAATTATAGATGCGGGAGGCAAACATATTTACCCAGGATTTATTGCACCTAATTCAACATTGGGATTAACAGAAATTGAATCGGTGAGGGCGACAAATGATTTCAGAGAAACGGGAACCACACTGCCAAATGTGCGTTCACTGATTGCTTACAATACTGACTCCAAAATAATACCTACTGTCAGAAGCAATGGCGTATTGCTTGCGCAAATAACTCCACGTGGCGGGCTTGTTTCTGGAACATCAAGTATAGTTATGCTGGACGGATGGAATTGGGAAGACGCAGCATATAAAACAGATGATGGAATTCACATCAATTGGCCAACCATTCAAAATCGTAAATTTTTGGATGATGATAATATTTATCCCGGACCGTTTGAAAAAAATAAAGATTATGTAAAACAAACAGATCTGCTAAAAAAACTATTTGCTGATGCAAAAGCATACAATGAAAGTGTAAGCAAAGAAGAAGCTAATTTACGTTTTGAAGCAATGAAAGGAATTTTCGCAGGAACGCAAACCTTATTCATTCACAGTAATACAGTAAAAGAAATGATAGAAGCCATCCATTTTGCCAAGCAAAATAAGATCAAAAAAATAGCTATTATCGGGGGTAAAGAAAGCTGGATGATTACAGACCTGTTGAAACAAAATGAAATTGCAGTTATCATTTCAAGGCTCCACGATTTACCAACGTATCAAGAAGACGACATTGATCTTCCCTATAAGCTTCCCTATTTATTGCAAAAAGCAGGGGTTCTTTATTGCCTGAACAACGAAGGTGACATGGAAGCGATGAACACCAGAAACCTCCCTTTCTTAGCTGGAACCGCAGCCGCTTATGGTTTAACAAAAGAACAAGCATTGAGATCAATCACTTTAAATACGGCAAAAATATTAGGCATTGATAAAACTACAGGTAGTATTGAAACAGGGAAAGATGCGACTGTATTTATATCAACTGGTGATGCTTTGGACATGAGAAGTAATAACGTAGAAAGAGCATTTATAAAAGGAAGAGATATCGATTTGAATAACGATCAAAAAGTTTTGTATGAAAAATACAAAACAAAATACGGTATAAAATAAACAATGTGCTGTTTTATAAAAAGAATTCAATTAAAAAACACTTGAGAATACAGATCTCTATTAAGTGACTTATTAATTTGAGGGTTTGAATCCTAATTTCTGTCTGACCCTGTTCAATGTTACTTTTGCAATTTTTCTGGCTTTGTTGGCTCCCTCTTGCAATTTCGCATCCAACTCATTCCGGTTATTCATATAATGAGCATACGTTTCGCGTTGTGTTTTAAACGTTTGCAATAACAAATCATAAAAAGCAGTTTTTGCATGACCGTAACCATAACCCCCTTTCAAATAATTTTCACGCATTTCAGCAACTTGAGCATCGCTTGCAATTAATTTATAAAGCGTAAATACATTACATGTATCTGGATTTTTAGGAGCTTCTAGAGGAGTAGCATCCGTTACAATACTCATAATTATTTTTTTCAATTCTTTTTCGGGCAGAAAAATATTGATGAAATTGTTTAAGGATTTACTCATTTTTTTTCCATCAATACCGGGAATGAGCATGGTTGCTTCATTTACCTTTCCTTCCGGAATAACAAAAACATCACCGTATACATTATTAAACTTCTCAGCAATATCTCTCGTCATTTCCAAATGTTGCAACTGATCTTTTCCGACAGGAACAAAATTAGCATCGTACAAGATAATATCCGCAGCCATCAATACAGGATAGGTAAACAAACCAGCATTAACATCCGACAAGCGTTCGGATTTATCCTTGAAAGAATGAGCATTTGCAAGCATCGGAAAAGGGGTGAAACAATTCAGATACCAAGCAAGTTCAGTCACTTCAGGCACATCACTTTGGCGGTAGAATATATTTTTATCCGTATCAAAACCAAAAGCTAACCAGGTAGCAGCAACAGCATCCGTACTATCTTTTATAAAAACGGCATCTTTAATTGTTGTCAATGCATGGAGATCAGCAATAAAAAAAAGCGATTCATTACCCGCTAGTTCCGACATTTTTATGGCAGGCAAAATTGCACCTAAAATATTTCCAAAATGAGGAATGTTAGTGCTTTGAACTCCAGTAAGTATCCGTGACATTCTGTTGATTATTGGTTATTAGATTTAAAATTCGAAACCAAAGATACAGTTTATTTAAAACCCATAAAACAGCATTAAAATTTCATATCTTTGCTTTCCTAATGAAAAACCTCATAGTCATACCCCGAACACTATGGAAACTATTGTTTCTTCTCAATTTTGTTTTGGGTTTGATTGTATTATATCCATTATTCTTTATTTTTCTTTCGAAAGAAGCGTGGTTTCCGTATGCCTTCAAATTAAAAAAATTCTGGGCAAGATGGATCTTATTCGTTCCGGGCATTTCTATAAAAGTGAAACATGAAATTCCAGGTTCCAAACTTCCTCAGCCAGCAGTAATTTGTGCCAACCATTCTTCCTATTTAGACATTTCAATCAGTTATTTATTGATTCCGAATTACTATGTATTCATGGGAAAACAAGAACTTGGGAAAGTTCCTTTGTTCCGGATATTCTTCAAACAAATGAATATACTTGTAGATAGAAGCAGTAACAAATCATCCCACAGAGCATTTGTAAGAGCCGGTCAGGAAATTGACAAAGGGAACAGCACATTTCTTTATCCTGAAGGAGGCATTTCAAGCAATGGAAAATTAAGAGGATTTAAAAACGGAGCCTTTAAAATAGCCATCGAAAAACAAGTCCCAATTATTCCGATCACCTACCTGAATAATTGGAAAATATTACAAAATGGCGGTTTTTTTAAATCTTATGGACGACCAGGAACATCAAAAATTATTGTACACAAACCAATTTCAACGATTGGTATGACAGAAAATGATTTAGTATCTTTGAAAACAAAAGTGCATGAGATTATTTCAAACGAATTGGATCAATACAATCTGGACTGCTTATCAGGTTCGAAAAAAAAAACAGTAAATGAAAATAGATAATGCAACAGTAGACAAGATCGCGCATCTTGCCCGCCTTGAATTCGAGAACGAAGCAAAAGAGCAGATTAAAAAAGACATGAACAATATGCTAGGCTTTATAGAAAAGCTGAATGAACTAGATACAAGCAATGTGGAACCATTGATATACATGAGTGACGAGGTAAATGTTTTACGTGAAGACGATGTGAAACATGAAATTACTCAAGATGAGGCATTAAGAAATGCACCGAAACACGATTCCGATTATTTTAAAGTTCCGAAAGTGATTGAGAAGGCTTAGAATACCGCTACCTTTTCCGACTCGATTTTATTACCCAGAAACCATTTGTCGTTTCCCTTTCAGCAGCCACAGAGTTTTAATTCGTATTTTAATTCTTTGTTGTCTGTGACTACCTAAATACTATAAGCACTTTTTATTTGCCGTTTTCGCTCTGTAAAATGTTTGTGATGATAATTTACGTTTGGTCATCTCACCATTTTGTTTGACAGAAATGGTTATATTTTCAATAACTATTTTCTGTGGTCTCGGTTCACCATTAAAAAGCGGCTTGCCATAATTTATATTTAATAAATTAAGACAGCGAGTTTCCTGTTGAAGTTCAATAATCTTCCCATTTACGTGTACAAAAGCAGAAAATGATGAGATAAACGCATCTTTTTGCCCTTTACCGTCCTTAAAAAGACTTATAATCGGAATTTCGCTAACGGCCCCATCCGGGATGGTGTCTCCGCTAGTAAAGCAACCGATGTATATGCCATAGCTAGATTTGTTTTGCGCAAACGAAAAATAACAAATCAACACAAAAGATAGAGTGGTAAAAAAAATTTTCATAAAATAAACTTAGGTAATAAAATCATTTTAAAATAAAATTTAACCCAATCAAATCCATCCATTCTCAAACATATCTTTGGTGTGATACGTAATAATAATGTTTGCTCCAGCTCTTGCAAATGCATACATATTTTCCATTACAATTTTCTGTTCATCGATCCAACCTTTTTGAACAGCCGCTTTTACCATAGAATATTCACCAGAAACATTGTAACAAGCAATTGGTAAAAGTGTATGCTGTCTTAAATTAAAGATCACATCCATATAAGCCAAAGCAGGTTTTACCATTAAAATATCTGCACCTTCCACTTCGTCCAACAAACCTTCCGTCATCGATTCATTTCCATTGCGGTGGTCCATCTGATACGACTTACGATCACCTTTTTGCGGAGCAGAATCAGCTGCTTCGCGGAACGGACCATAATAAGCAGAAGCATATTTTATAGAATAGGACATGATCGCCGTATTTTCAAACCCATTTTTATCCAGCAATGAACGCATTGCGGCAATTCTTCCATCCATCATATCACTCGGTGCAACCATATCTGCACCAGCTTGTGCATGCGCCAAAGCCATTTTTGCTAATACTTCCACAGACGAATCATTGTGAACATATTCATCGTGCAATATTCCACAATGTCCGTGCGTAGTATATGCACACACACAAACATCCGTGATCACATACAACGCATCACCAAATTTTTCCTTCAGCGCTTTTACTGCTTTCACAACAATAGAGTTATTACTGAAGGAAGAGCTGGCGTCTACTGTTTTATGTTCACCAACACCAAACAATAAAATTTTATTTATGCCGATCTTCAAACCGTTTTCAACATCTTTCAATAATTCATCAACCGAATAATGATTAATACCCGGCATGGCATCAATCGGGTGAATCACTTTTTCACCATCCACTACAAAGTAAGGATAGATGAACATGTCTTTAGAAAGTCGTGTTTCAGCAACCATTTCTCGAACGATTGCATTTTTTCTTAATCTTCTTGGACGTTGTGTTATCATGTGCTAGGTATTATTGGAACGCGGATTTTTTATGATTGTTATGTTAAAATATGATTTTCTCTGTGTTGGTTTATGATAACTTATGATTTTCTTAACGCATTAAATATTTTATCATTTTCAATCATAAAAATCTTAACAGATCTGCGTTCCTATTCTATCTTATTGAATTCCGAAAACAGCTTCTGCTAATCCAACTTCATCGAATGATGAAGGTAGCAAACAATTTTCAATTTTATATTCTAGTAATTTTTTCTCTGTCGATTTTCCGATTGCGATCACTTTTTGCGAAGCAGAGATCTTTCCTTTTTCAAAAAAAGATTCAACGTTTGACGGACTTGTAAATACTAAGACTTGAGCATCCGGAAGAGTTGCATTTTCTTTTTTTACTGTTTCATAAACAACCAAATCCGAAAGTTTACTGGCGTCCTCAAATTGTTGCTGAATAGTGCGGAGTCCGCCTTTTGCCTGAGGAAACAATACGGTTTGATCACCAACTGTTTTAGCGAATTTTTTTCCCACCACTTTTGTATCCGGCACAGAGCCGACAAATGCTGCGTTTCTATTGTGCTTTTTCAACTCCTGTTCGGTTGATTTTCCGATTACACCAAATCTCGTTTTCGATTTCAATTCAGGATTTTGGGAAAAGAAATAATCTACAGCATTTGAACTGGCAAAGAAAACCCAATCAGCTTGTGGCACAGAAAGTATAGTCACTTTTTTTGTTTCAATAAAAGAGACCCCTTGAACATCGTATCCGTTACCTTCTAACACATTCTTAAAAAAAGAATCTTCTTTTAAATCACGTGTAATTAAAACTGAACATCCTTTAATGGCATTGAGACGATTCACAATTTTTTGCGCAAATCCATCACTAGTAAAAGATTCAAGATACAAGCGCTTCGGCATTGTATTCCAGGCATCCGATTTGGAAGTCCATACTTTAAATTTATTATCTTCCTTGATACAAAAAACACCTAAAGGCAACTGGCAGCCGCCATCAAACAAATTCAGCACTTTACGTTCGATGCTGATTGTATCTTCAACCTTTTCGGAATTTAATTTATGAATGTATTCAAATAATTCATGATCATCTTCCCGTATCTGCAAACCTAGCACACCTTGTGCGGGAGCAGGAATAAACTCTTTCGGATCTATACGCAACACTTTAAATTCACTTAAATCGATATGCAAGCGCTCAACACCAGCTGCGGCTAGCATAATTGCATCGTATTTTTTATCGCGTAATTTTTGAATACGTGTAGGAACGTTTCCACGAAGGTCTTCTAATTTTATATCATTTCTGAAAGCCAGCAATTGAGATTTTCTTCTTGCTGAAGAAGTGCCAACAATTGCATTTTTTTTGAAAGAAAATTTTAGTGCATTGTCTACAGACTCTTTGCGGATTAGAATTAATTCAGCTGCATCTTCCCGTTCAGAAACGGCTGCAATCTTTAATCCATCCGGAGAAGTTGTAGGAAGATCTTTGTGAGAATGAACAGCAAGATCAATTTCTTTATTCAATAAGGCTTCTTCAATTTCCTTCGTAAAAAAACCTTTTCCTTCAAGTTTATCGAAACTCAAATCCTGCACAGCATCACCTTGTGTAGTAATTATTTTCAACTCGGCTGTCAAACCTAACTTTTGAACCTTACGAAGAATGTGATTGGCTTGCCACAATGCAAGATCGCTTCCTCTGCTACCAATTATTATTTTTCTATCGATCATTTTTTATTTCAAACCGTTTGAAGGGAATGTAGGTATTTGAGATTATATATAATGAAATAAATTTGTATACATTTATAAATACTGATTATGCAATTAGCAAAATGTTCTAGGGATATTTTGAAAGTAGTATTCGGGCTTCACTGTTTATTTAAAAAACAAAAGCCCTCAACGGGCTTCGCAACTATTTTGATTTCGCATCCTCGATTAAAATATCCTTTGCCATTTTCATTGGAACGCTGATGTATTTTTTCTCCATGTAGGCTAATATTTTTTCTAACACTTCTTTCGAATCAACATCCAAATTTTGTAATTCTTTAGCAAAAACTTCATTTGCAGTTTCACGGATTTCTTTTACTTTTTTAGGAACTTCACTCATTGCTAATTCCACTTTACGTGTTTTAAGAATTTGCTTGAAGTCCTCTATATTTTGTTCGATAATAATGCTACACGCATCCATTTCCTGTTCACGGGAAAGTAAATTCTCCTTTGCAACTTCTTGAAGGTTATTTACCGCAATTAAGTTCACATCGTAATTATTTAATATTTCAGGATCAAGGTCGTTTGGTATTGCCAAATCGATTACTACTTTTTTTGATTTATCATCACCTACTAAATTCTTATATAAAGAAGGTGTAATAATACTTTCAGCAGCACCAGTACAAGTAACAATAATATCAAAGCCCTCGGAATAGGTTGATAGATGCGTTAAGGGAAATGCTTTTCCGTTTAAATCTTCTGCTAATTTCTGAGCATTGGCGAGCGTTCGGTTAAAAATAGTAAAGTTTGCGAATTTATGTTTTTTCAGATACTTGGCCATTGTGGTATTTGTAACACCAGAACCAATAATTAAAAAGCGAGCATTTTGTTTTACATTGAGCGCACGTAATTTACGGTAGGCTAATGAAACAACAGAAACAGGATTTTTAGCGATATTGGTATGTGTATATACATCTTTTGCAACTTCAATTGTTTTTTTAACAACGATCCGAAGCAAATCACCAGTTAGTCCGAGCGCATTGCATTTATCATATGCATTGCGAACCTGCGTGATAATTTCGCGCTCACCAACAACAAGAGAATCAATGGAAGAGGCGACATTAAAAAGATGGCGCAAGGCAGCATCTCCTTCAAACACCTGCGCATTATCGATCGCCCAATCAACATCTGTAGAAGTCCAGGTGGAATTAAAAACGGAAAAGAATTTTTTTAGAAATGAACCATCAATACTAGCATTGTTTGCAAGCATAAATTCAACACGGTTACAAGTAGACAGATACAACAGCTCTTCAATATTTAAAGCGGCCTTCAGCAAATCAAATCGCTCCTTCACCAAACCGTCGTCAATGTGAAGCTTACCGATATCATTGATATCGGTTGTTTTGTGAGTAAATGCTATTATTTTAAACTTTTTCAATGTAATTTCTATTTACACTACAAATTTGAGAACTTCTTATAAGAGAATTGTCATAATAGTGTCAGAAAAACAAATTGGAACGATTATAAATAAGGTTTTGAATATTTGGGAGAAAGCAATATTATTTTGTGGACAAAGCAACAAAAAATAAAAGAACAAGAAGTTCGAAACGTTCATGAACAGAAATTTGATTGGATAAAAGGGCTGTAAAAAAAGGTACGAAAAAGGTACAAAAAAGGAAATAGTGCTTCTCCAACAAAAAGGTAAAATCAAGAAAAAAAGATGATATTTTACTATTTTATAGCGAATATTGAACTAAACGAAGGTAAAAAACGGAGATTACAGTAATGTACAACTTGCAAAAAAGCACATATTAGCTAACAAAAAGTAAGGAATTGAAATAAATAAAAATGACAGAGACAATTAATTATAAACATTTAATTGTGAATTATTTTGCTAGAAATAAAAAATGTGCTTATCTTTGCGTCCCGTTTTAAGAAAAATACGGCATTTTTAGTACATAAATTAATATCTAAATACAGTGGAAGCAATTAGTTACAAGACGGTTTCAGCAAGTAAAGAAACTGTTACAAAAGGATGGGTTATCGTAGATGCAGAAAACGAAACATTGGGTCGTTTAGCTTCTAACGTGGCTTACATTTTAAGAGGAAAAGACAAAGTAAACTTTACTCCTCACGTAGACACAGGTGATAATGTTATCATTATCAATGCTGAAAAAATCAAATTAACAGGCAACAAGGTAGCTGAGAAAGAATATGTTCGTCACACAGGTTATCCAGGTGGGCAACGTTTTGCAACACCTAAATTACTTTTCACTAAAAGACCGACTGAAGTAGTTAGAATGGCAGTTAGCGGAATGTTACCAAAAAATAAATTGGGTGATGCGTTAAGAAGAAATGTTTTTATTTATGCAGGATCAGAACATCCTCATGCAGCTCAACAACCGAAAGAAATCAAAATAAATACAATTAAATAATAAAAATGGAAGTAGTAAATACTCTTGGTAGAAGAAAAACCGCTGTAGCACGTGCATATGTGCAAAAAGGAAGTGGCGAAATTGTAATCAACAACAAAGATTACAAAGCGTACTTCACAACATCCGTTTTACAATACAAAGTTACTCAAGCATTTGGCGTTACAAAAACGATGAATGAATTTGATGTAAAAGTAAATGTAAAAGGGGGCGGGGTAACAGGACAAGCAGAAGCTGTTAGATTAGCAATTGCTCGTGCTTTAGTAGAAACGGATGCAGCACTTAAGCCATTGCTAAAAGCAGAAGGTTTAATGACTCGTAATCCTAAAATGGTTGAACGTAAGAAACCGGGTCAGAAAAAAGCTCGTAAACGCTTCCAATTCAGTAAACGTTAACATTTACCAAATTGCATCCCTAGCTTGGCGAAGGATAAAAAAAGTATTAATTATTATAAAATTAAAGACGCAATGTCAAGAACAAATTTCAACGATCTATTAGAGGCAGGTTCTCACTTCGGACATTTGAAAAGAAAATGGAATCCAGCGATGGCTCCATATATCTTCACCGAAAAAAATGGTATTCATATTATTGACTTAAATAAGACAGTAGTTAAAATAGACGAAGCAGCAGATGCTTTAAAACAAATTGCAAAATCAGGTAAAAAGATTTTATTTGTTGCAACAAAAAAACAAGCAAAAGATATCGTTGCTGATAAAGTAAAAGCAATCGGTATGCCTTATGTTACGGAGCGTTGGCCAGGTGGTATGTTAACGAACTTTGCAACTATCCGTAAAGCAGTAAAGAAAATGGCTACCATTGACAAAATGAGTACTGATGGAACATTTGACAATATTTCTAAAAAAGAAAAATTACAAATTTCCCGTGAGAGAGCTAAATTAGAAACGAACTTAGGTTCTATCGTTGACCTTAGCCGCTTACCTGCAGCTTTGTTCATTGTAGATATTTCTAAAGAACACATTGCAGTTGCTGAAGCAAAAAGATTAAACATCCCTACCTTCGCGATCGTTGATACAAACTCTGATCCGAATGCAGTTGATTTTGCAATCCCAGCAAATGATGATGCTTCAACTTCAATCGCATTAATAACAAGTATTATTGCAAAAGCAATTGAAGAAGGTTTAGCTGAACGTAAAGTAGATAAAGAAACTGCAGCTGAAGAAAAAGAAGGTGTAAAATCTTCGCGCGATGAAGCAGAAAAATTAAGTGACGGTGCAAAAATCAAATCATCTTCAGATGAAGGTGAAACGAAAGCCGGAGCGAAAAAACCAAGAAGAAAAATTAACAGTTAATAATATAAAAAACGTCCCGACAAAATCGGGACATTTTTTAATCAAATAAAACCCATGACAACAATGACTATCACAGCAGCAGATATAAATAAATTAAGACAAATGACCGGTGCGGGAATGATGGATTGCAAGAAAGCATTAACCGAGGCGGAAGGTGATTTCGAAAAAGCAATTGATGAACTTCGTAAAAAAGGACAAAAGGTGGCTGCTAACCGTGGTGACCGTGAGTCAAAAGAAGGTGTTGTTCTTGCAAAAGTAACTCCTGATAACAAGCGTGGTGTTGTTTTAGCGGTTAACTGTGAAACTGATTTTGTTGGAATAAATGCTGAATTCATTAAAATGACGAATGCAATCTTAGATATTGCTGTTGAGAAAAATGCAAAAACTGCTGAAGAATTAAAAGCAATGTCTTTTGATGGTAAAATTACTATTGGTGAAAAACTAATTGAACAAACCGGAGTGATCGGAGAAAAAATTGAATTAACAAAATTTGAAGTGATTGAAGCGCCTCTTGTTTTTGCATACATTCACCCGGGAAATAAATTGGCAAATATTGTAGGATTCAGTTCTGCAACTGTTAATGCTGATGTTGCGAAAGATGTTGCAATGCAAGTTGCTGCAATGGCTCCAGTAGCAGTTGATAAAGGAGATGTAGATGCGGAAATGATCAAACGCGAAATTGAAGTTGGTAAAGAACAAGCACGTGAGGAAGGTAAGCCGGAAGAAATGCTTGAAAAAATCGCAATGGGTAAATTGAATAAATTTTACAAAGAATCAACTTTGTTAAATCAAGAGTTTATTAAAGACAATAAAAAAACAATCGCTCAATATCTGAACGATTCCGAAAAAGGATTAACTGTTTCAGGATTCAAACGAATCGCTTTAAGCTAATTCATTATTATATTTTAAGTCCCGATTTATTCGGGACTTTTTTTTGCCCGCAAAGCACCATTTTATATTTAAGAACTAAATACTTAACTTTCCAACTTTAAACTTTTAAACCTTAAACTGCTTCAATGAAATACAAACGCATCCTCCTAAAACTTAGCGGTGAATCCTTAATGGGAAACAAACAGTTTGGAATCGATCACGATCGCTTATCTGAATATGCTGCTGCAATCAAAGAAGTTGCAGCACTGGGTGTTGAAATCGCCATTGTGATTGGCGGTGGAAATATATTCAGAGGAATTCAGGCTGCTGAAGGTGGCATGGACAGAGTACAAGGCGATTATATGGGAATGTTAGCTACGGTTATCAATTCAATGGCCTTGCAATCCTCTTTAGAAAAAGCTGGTGTTGAAACACGCTTACAATCCGCTATAAAAATGGAACAAATTTGCGAACCGTTTATCCGAAGAAAAGCTGTTCGTCACTTAGAAAAAAACCGTGTCGTTATTTTTGGCGCAGGAACCGGAAACCCTTATTTTACAACCGACACCGCGGCTACACTTCGCGCGATCGAAATTGAAGCGGATGTTGTTTTGAAAGGAACACGTGTAGACGGAATTTACACTGCTGATCCTGAAAAAGATAAAACAGCTACTAAATATGAAACAATTTCTTTTGAAGAAGTATACGCAAAAGGACTTGAAGTAATGGACATGACCGCATTCACATTGTGCAAAGAAAATAAACTGCCTATCATCGTTTTTGATATGAATAAAAAAGGTAATTTATTACGTTTGGTTGAAGGTGAAAAAGTAGGAACACTCGTAGAATTTTAATTCGCTCTTCCTCCTCTTGAAGCAGAGAACAAAAGAAAAAAACAGTAATTTTACATAAAGTCTATTGACTATTTATAAATGACTAAAGACTAAAAAAATGAACGAAGACATTCAATTTATACTAGACAATACAAAAGAGCAAATGGAAAAAGCTCTTTCACACCTTGAATCTGAATTGGTAAAGGTTCGTGCCGGGAAAGCAAGCCCGACAATGCTTGAAAGTATTTCTGTTGATTATTACGGAACACGCACGCCACTAAACCAGGTTGCAAATGTAAATACTGCTGATGCACGTACACTTGTTGTTCAGCCTTGGGAAAAAGCAATGCTCACTCCGATAGAAAAAGCGATCATGGCAGCCAATCTGGGTCTAAATCCACAGAATGACGGAGTGCTGATTCGTATTCTTGTTCCTGCATTAACAGAGGAGCGCAGACGTGATCTTGTTAAGAAAGCAAAAGCGGAAGCAGAAAACGGAAAAGTAGTTTTGCGCACGATCAGAAAAGAAGCCAACGAAGAATTAAAAAAACTTCAAAAGAACGGAACACCAGAGGACGAAGTAAAAAGCGCTGAAACGCTTGTTCAGACTATAACAGACGGGTATGTTATTAAATGTGATAAGCACTTAGAGGTAAAAGAGAAAGAGATAATGACTGTTTAAAATCAAGTCAAAAGAGAAAAAGTCAAAAGAAATTAAATTTAAAAAAGCTCCGAAAGAATATTTCGGAGCTTTTTTATTATTGCTTCTACATTATAGGACTGTCATCCCGTGCCACGACACGGGATCTCATTGTTCTAAACTCATATCCCAATCGAAAGCCAAATCAAGCATTTCGATGTTCATTGTTTTGATCAAATCCATCTTCCATTCTCTTTTCCATTTCTTTAACTGCTTTTCTCTAGTAATAGCTTGAGTTATATCGTTATGAATTTCGTAAAACAAAAGTTCATGAGCATTGTACTTTTTTGTAAAAGATGAACCTATTCCATTTTTATGCTCTGCCATTCTTCTTTCTAAATCATTTGTAACACCAATGTATAACACTGTTCTATTTTTGTTTGACAAAATATAAACGTATGCACGATTGAGATTCATATTTTTAATTGACAGATCCCGTGTCGTAGCACGGGATGACATTACGAATATACTATTTCTCCGAAAGGCTTCATGCCCACACTTTTGTTCCTTCGGTACAATTTTTACAGATATCTATTTCGGAGCGTGAACGAAGAACAGCGCTTCTAAAATTTTGGTATTTATTTCCTTGCCACATTTTTTTGAAAGATTCTGTTTTAAGATTACCCAATTGATGTTGTGCATCTTTATCAAAACAACAAGGAACAACAAGCCCATCCCAGGTTATAACCGTTGAATGCCAAAGTCTCCAGCAATGATTTAGCATTTCATTTTTGATGGTATATGTTCCATCTGT